>JAJDTF010000141.1 GCA_022827265.1 Acidimicrobiia bacterium
CGACGGGCAGTGCGCCATCGAGGGCATTTCCCCAACGAGCAGGCCGCGATGAAAGCCCTGCTGGCTTGTCGCCACGACCAGACGCAAGAACCGGTCCAACCTGACCGGCAAGACCAACGGCTGGAAAGCCATCCTGAACACACTGACCGTCCACTACGGCGACCGGATCGCCGACCACATCCGATGAACACCATCACGGCCGGTTACACAGAAATTCCGAGTGTCACTGTTGGGTTTGGTAGAGACTGTTTTTGTTGAGTCGCAGCCGTGTTGGCTGTGACGTGTTGACGGTAGTAGTCGGTTTCGTGGTCTGCGGGGGTGGTGTAGGCGTCGCGTTGATCGCCGCCCGACCAGCGCCGACAGATCAACGCCAAGGCACAACGGCCAGTCGTAAACAAGGGTCAGACACCAGCCAGGCAGCGAACCCCATCATGCTCACAGTCATACGAATCGCCCTTGCTGCCGACCGAGGCGATGATGTCGTTGTCGTCGAGCCTTTGGCTGTAGCGGATCGACAAGTACTGCGATCCGCGGTCGCTGTGATGCACGGCCCCGTCGATGCAGCGGCCGACACGTCTGCGCGTGGCGACGGCCATGCCCAGGGCGTCGAGCGCGAGGTCGGTGCGCAAAGAGCGCGACGCCTGCCAGCCCAGCACGCGACACGAGTAGGCGTCGATCACGAACGCCATGTACACGAACCCTGATCGGGTCCGCACCCAGGTGAGGTCCGCGAGCCACAGCCGGTCGGGTGCGTCGACGCTGAAGTCTCTGTTCACCAGGTCCTCGGGCAGATCGTCGCCGGCGGGGGTGGTCGTGAGGGGTTTTGCGCCCCGCGCCACGCCCCGCAGGCCCATCTGGGCCATCAGCCGCTCCACGGTGCAGCGGGCCACCCGCACGCCCTCGACGCGGTTGAGGTGGTCCCACACTTTCGCCGCCCCGTACGCGTCGTAGTTCCCCGCATGAACCTCGGCGATCCGCACGCACAGCTCGGCGTCGCGCAGCGCCCGAGCCGACGGCGGCCTGGCCCTGGCGGCGTAATAGGTGGACGGGGCGATCCCGACACCGTGCTCGGCGAGCACAGCGCAGATCGGCTCGACCCCGAACCGGTCCCGGTGAGCGTCGATGAACGCCACTATCTCTTCGACTGGCGGTCGAGCTCCGCCCCGAAGAAAGCCGACGCCGCCTTCAAGATCTCGTTCGCGCGGCGCAGCTCACGGACCTCGCCCTCGAGCTCTTTGATCCGGGCACGCTCAGCCGTGGTCACCCCCGGCCGCACCCCGCCGTCGATCTCAGAGCGGCGCACCCACTTGCGCACCGTCTCCGGCGTCGGGCCCAGCTTGCCCGCAACCGAGCAGATCGCCTCCCACTGAGACCCATACAGGCGCTCATTCTCCAGCACCATCCGCACCGCCCGCTCACGCAGCTCGGCGGGATATCTCCCATTTCCTGGCATCGCTCCATCCTCTCAAGGAACAGAGCCTCCACGAAACTCGGGGTGATTCAACCTGACAGACGGCTTCCTTGGGTGTTGTCTTGGCGAGTTCGATCGCCGGCACGTGATAGGAGGTGAACGGCTTCACTACGGCTTCAGCGAATCGCTTCCACTTGTCCATCCGCTCTTCGTATTCGCCCGGGCCGTCGCTGAGGAAGGCCATCTGCCAGTCCATGGTCTCGCTGCCGTCGAGGACGATGTCGAGCGGGAAGCGGCCGGCGGCTATTTCGGCTTCTCTGGTTGAGAGGTCCAGTTCGACCTGTCGTCCGAAGTCGGAGGTGATCCGCCGATCCTCAGGCACGCTGACGATGCCGTCGTCCTCGCGGTCGGCGAATGGGTCGATGCAGGCATCGATGTTCGCGTAGTAGTGACGCAGCGTGTCGCGGCCTCGCGAGTCCCGAGTCGGCACGGGGTCCGACGAATGCAGGGCCAAGTACAGCGAGGTCATTCGCTGCTGCCCGTCAAGCAACATGAACTCCGGCTCATGCGGCTGATCGAGCTTCACGCCCTCGATCGGCCGAGGCCGAAACTTCACCTCTGGATTGCCCGTGCGCAGCGTCATCACCGCACCGATCGGATACGAATGCGAAATCGAGGCAAGCAGGCTCGCAATGTGGGCGTCGTCCCACACCCAGCCACGCTGAAAGTCAGGGAGCTGCAGCAACCCGGCCGCCGCCTTGCGCAGCAGATCAGACAACGGCTCCTCATTGCTCGTGAACTTCTGGTCCATTCCGTCTCACCCCAATCCCGAACCGACGGCCGGCGAGCCTACGACGCCGACAGCGATCCGACTGCCGGGCTCATGGCCGCACGCCACTCGGTGTCGCGGACATATGGGTTGGCAGCAGCGTGATGATCTGAGCCTCCAGCGCGAGCGCGGTGATGGCCCGACCGCAACCTCGGAGGTTCGTTCTCCATGCACCCGCGTCGACGCCCGCCTCTCGGGTCGAACGGCTTGTCGGCATGTCCAAGGTGTCAGGGTCCGCGGACGCGGCCCGCATGACAACGTTCGAGGACAAAAGGGATGCCTTCTGAACGGGCGAGCGTACGAACGGGTGCACGAGGACTCACTCTGAGTGGCACCATGACTTGGGCAGGTTGTCGATGGTCTGGCCGCTGGCGAGTCTTCGTCGACGCTGGCCATGCAGGGCCGATGCACGACCTGCAGAGGTGTCAGGCTGCGTAGTTCCCGGATTGCCGTTCTGCGAGGAACTCATTAGGATTTCCTCGCATGGAGGACTCGGTCGCTGCCTCGGTGACGCAACGCGTCAACAGCCTGCCAGAACGCTCCTTCCTGGCAGTTCGCGACATCGCAGGGCCGCGCAGGGCCGTCGAGTCGGCGATCTCGCGGCTCGCGCTCAGCGGACAGCTCCGGCGCGTCCGCAAAGGGCTCTACTGGAAAGGCGTCTCGACACCGTTCGGCATGTCGCCGCCCCAGATCGCGGAGATCGCTCTCGAGATCGGCGGTCCCGGCTCAGGTCTGGCCGGCATCGCGGCCGCTCACGCTCTGGGACTCACCACACAGATGCCGTCGACTACGTGGGTGGCTGTGCCGGGACCGGTGCCAACGGCCGTGCCTGGGCTGCGATTCACCCAGCGTCCCATTCGCCGTCTGATCCGTTCGATGACACCGTGGGAAGTCGCTGTGCTGGAGGTGCTGCGCGCGGGGCCCGCGGCGATGGAGCACGGATGGGACGAGCTGGCATCCAGGACTGCCGAACTCGCCCGAGCGAACCGGGTCCGGGTCAGCGAGCTTTCCGCCGCGGTCACCAAGGAGCCCCACCGGCTCGCGCGACTGCACTGGGATCACGTGACGGCCGCGGGCCGTGAACTCGCCGAACTCCCATGAACCCCACCAAATCACTGCTTCACGAGTCCCCGGCGGCGCTCGCGCGCATCGCAGAGCAGGTCGAGGAACTCACAGGAATCCCCGCCGGGCACGTGGAAAAGGACTTCTGGGTGACCGAGGTGCTGCGCAGCATCGCGTCCTATGGCGCACGGCACAACGTCGATGTCATCTTCAAAGGCGGCACCAGCCTGTCCAAGGCGTTCAGGCTGATCAAACGCTTCTCCGAGGACGTCGACATTCTCGTCGCGCTCACCGACCGGTCGGCACCTGAGGTCGCGGACCACATGGCAGCGATCATCGAAGCTGCCGCAACCGACACAGGGCTGCACGCCATTACTCACACCAGCGCGAAACCCAGCGACATCAAGCGAGCGGCCACACTGGCGTTCAGCGCAACCAATCCGCCCGGAGGAACCCGCGACGGCGTGCTGCTCGAACTGGGCACCCGCGGCGGTACCCAGCCGATGGAACGCCTACAGATCAGGAGCCTCGTCGCCGAGCACGCCCAGACTCACGGCATCGACATCGGCGACTACGCAGATATCCCGTTCGCCATCCACGTGATGCGGCCCGTCCGTACATTGATCGAGAAGCTGATGATCGTCCATCACGCGGCACAGAGCAATGACACAGACGAGCAACAGCGACACGCCCGCCACTACTACGACATCTGGTGCCTGCTCACCGACACCGACACCGTCGCCGCGCTGAGCGAGACGCCCGCCCAGGTCATCGCGCGCGAAGTCGAGACCTTCACCCGCGACGCCGGCGAACAGACAAGCCCTCGCCCCGAGAACGGATTCGCGGCCTCAACAGCGTTCGGACCCGAAGCAACGGCTGCGATCAGCTCCGAATACGACACCTTCGTGCTCCAACAGTTCGTTTGGCCCGGAGCGCCGAAGCCGACGCTCGAAGAGTGCCTTGAGGCCGTCCACGACCGCGCAGACCTCCTCTGACTGGGCTCCCGCCGAGCACCAAGGGTGCCGTCGACGTGTCGGCTCAGTCCACCGACGCCACGGCCGACACGTCCTCAGCCCAATCCAACGGACATGCACGGGGTGGCATGTTCGCGAGTTAGCGCTTCATGCCCCTGACCTGCGGCTTTGCTCGCCCTATAGAGCCTTCAAATGGGGCGCTTCGCGATAGCGCGTGGCGTAGGCCCGGTGGTGACCGTGCGCGTCAGAAGCCGAGGGCGGTGAGGGGGTCGGTGTAGGGGAGGTCTAGGGCGGCGGCTACGTGGGGTTCGGTGACGCGGCCCTTGTAGACGTTCAGGCCTGCGCGCAGATGGGGGTCGGTGCGCAGGGCGTCGAGGCCGTTCTCGGCGATGGCCAGCACCCTTGGCAGGGTGGCGTCGCTGAGCGCTCGGGTTGAGGTGACCGGCACGGCGCCGGGCATGTTCGCGACGCAGTAGTGCACCACGCCGTCGACCACGAACGTCGGCTCGGCATGGGTCGTGGGTTTGGACGTCTCGAAGCAGCCGCCTTGGTCGATGGCCACGTCGACCACCACCGATCCGGGACGCATCTGCTTGATCAAGTCGGCCGTCACGAGCTTCGGTGCCCGGGCACCGGTCACCAGCACGGCACCGATCACCAAGTCGGCGTTCTGCACTTCGGTTTCGACCGTCGCACGGGTGGACGTGACCGTGACGACCGACGCGCCGAAGCGCTGTTCGAGGTGATCAAGCGCGGCAGGGTCGATGTCGAGCACTCGCACGTCGGCACCCATGCCGATGGCGATCTCGGCCGCGTTCTCGCCGACCACTCCCCCGCCGATGATCGCCACCCGGGCCGGCGGTACGCCGGGCACCCCGCCGATCAGCAGGCCAATGCCCCCATGTGCCGTCTCGAGTGCCCACGCGCCCGCCTGAACAGCAAGTCTCCCGGCCACACGAGACATCGGCGCCAGCAACGGCAACCCGCCACGCGAGTCGGTCACGGTCTCGTATGCGACACACGCGGCGCCCGAGTCCACCAGGTCGGCCGTCTGGTCGGGATCGGGCGCAAGGTGCAGGTAGGCGAAGAGAATCTGGCCCGCGCCGAGCATCTTGCGCTCAGATGCCTGCGGCTCCTTGACCTTGACAACCAGCTCAGCCTTGTCCCAGACCTCGCTGCAGCTTCGGATGAGAGCGCCGGCGGCTTCGTATTCGGCATCGGACACACGGATGCCAGCACCAGCACCGCTCTCGACCAGCACTTGGTGGTCGTGCAGCACCAGCTCACGCACGGCGTGCGGCGTCAGCCCGACGCGTTGCTCGCCCGCCTTGAGCTCACGAGGCAATCCGATCAGCATGCGGTCACCTCCCGAGCAGGTGCCCAATTCCCCAGGCGCCCGCTGAGGGGGCGCACCCCGTTCGGGCCACGAAGCCCGGGCGAAGTCTACGATTCCGCCGATGGGCACCCGTGACCAGGGGACAAACAGCGATGCAGCAGGGGTGGGCACCGTGAGCACCGACGGCTGGACGCTGCCTGAGCTTGTGCGTCAGGCCGCGCTTTCCCATGGCGGCCGCGAGTTTCTCTCATTCGAAGACGGCCGCACGGTCAGCTATGCCGGGTTCGACGAGTTGACCGACCGGCTCGCCACCGCGCTCGCTGACATCGGCTTGCAGCCCGGGGACCGCCTGCTCGGCCTGCTCACCAACAGCGCCGAGTTCATGCTGCTGATGATCGCGACACACAAGCGGCGGGCCATCTTCGTGCCGGTCAACACCGACCTGCGCGGCGCCTTCCTGGAACACCAGGTCCGCAATTCTGAGCCACGCGTCGTGGCCGTGGACCGGGGCTTGCTCGACCGCTTCGACGACGTCGATGCCGGTGCCGACTCCCAGGCGGGACAGCAGATCGAGACCACCCTGCTGGTGGGCGACGGCAACGGCGCAGATGCCGCCGCCGGTGCGCTCGCCGGCACCGCCGTACTCAGCGTCGGCGACCTGCTGCGCACCGAACCACGAGCCGACGCGCTGCCCGAGGCCGAGCCCAGCGATGTCTGCACGATCATGTACACCTCGGGCACCACCGGCCCCGCCAAGGGCGTGCTGATGCCCCAGGCGCACTGCTACCTGTTCGGCCTCGCCACCGCAGAGCGGCTCGACATCAGCCCTGACGACCGGTTCTTCTGCTGCATGCCGCTGTTCCACGCGAACGGCCTGTTCATGCAGGTGTACGCCTCGCTGCACCGTGGGGCGTCGGTGTACGTCACCAAGCGATTCAGCGTGGGCCAGTGGCTCGACACGGTCATCGGCCAGGGCATCACACTCACGAACGCGCTCGGGGTCATGCCGGAGTTCATCTGGCGGAGCCCCCGTACCGACCGGGACCGGAGCCACCAGTTGCGAGCGGTCATCGCTCTGCCGGTCGCCGCGGAGTGGGCGGCCGAGTTCGAGGAACGCTTCGGCGTGCAGATCGTGCAGGGCTACGGCATGACCGAGGTCAACATGGTGGCTTACACCGATCCCGCCGATCCGGTGATGTCGGGATGTGCCGGACCGCCGCTGGATGTCTATTTCGAGGTCATCGTCGCCGATCCCGCGACCGACCTGCCGTTGCCGCCCAACGAGATCGGCGAGATCCTTGTCCGGCCCAAGGTGCCGTTCTGCTTCAACGTGGGCTACCACCAGATGACCGACAAGACCGTGGCGGCGTGGCGGAACCTGTGGTTCCACACCGGCGATGCGGGAAGGCTCGACGAATCCGGGCGGCTGCACTTTGTGGACCGGCTGAACGACCGCATCCGCCGACGCGGCGAGAACATCTCCAGCTACGAGGTGGAGACGGTGATCAACGGCTACGCCGGTGTGATCGAGTGCGCGGTCGTCGGCTTGCGCGTCGAGGGTGCCGGCGGGGAGGACGAGGTGCTTGCCGTTGTCGCAGTCAGCGGGCCAGCGCCCGACCCGGTCCACTTTCTGGATTGGTGCGTGCCCCGCATGCCCCGCCACAGCGTGCCGCGCTACCTGCACTTCGTGCGCGAGCTCGACAAGACCGCCTCCGGCAAGATCCGCAAGCAGGCCATCCGCGACGCCGGCGTCACCCCAGACCTGTGGGACAGGGAGTCAGTCGGCTACACCGTGGCCCGCGGCTGAGCGGGCACCAACCAACACCGTGGCCCGCGGCTGAGCGTTTACAGGTCGGGGCGGAGCAGTACCCGTCCAGTGGTCTTGCGCTGGTGCAACGCCTGCAGGCCGTCGATCAGGCCGTCGAGCGGCAGCTCCTGGCTGACGAGCGGGTCGAGCCTGCCGTCGGCCACCTGCGGCCAGATCTCGGCGTAGCACTCGTCGAGCACCTCGTCTTTGCGCCCCCGGTAGCCGCCCATGTGCACGCCGACCACCGAGTAGTTCTTGACCAGCAGGTGGTTCGCCGGTGCCTGGGGAATCGTGCCGCTGGCGAAACCGACCACCAGCAGGCGGCCCTCCCACGCCACCAGCCGCCGGGCGACATCGAAGTACTTGCCGCCGACGGGGTCGTAGATGATGTCGCAGCCGCGCCCGCCGGTCGCATCCATCACTGACTGGTACAGGTCGTCGTTGTCGTAGTCGATGACGATGTCGGCGCCGAGCTGGCGGCAGGTCTCCACCTTGGCGGGCCCGCCTGCGGCGGCAAGCACGGTGCAGCCCGCTGCCTTGGCCATCTGCACCGCAGCCGAGCCGACACCGCCCGCCGCAGCCAGCACCAGCACCGTCTCGCCGGCCTGCATCTCCCCCCGCCGGTACAGCGAAAACCACGCAGTGCCATAGATCACATTCGCAGCGCACGCCGCAGGAAGGGACACGTCGTCGGGCACATGCCGCGCTGTCGCACCCCTGATGAGCGCTTCGCTGGCGTAGCCGCCCCAGCCGGCGGTGCCCGAGCCGATGACCCGGTCGCCGACCGTCAAGTCGCACTCGGCGCCGACCGCCGTCACCGTGCCGCACGCTCCCATGCCCGGCGTGAAGGGCGGATCCCACCGTTCCTGGTAGGTGCCTTGGCAGTGCAGGATGTCCGCGAAGTTGAGATCGGTGGCTTCCACGGTGATGAGTGCCTGGCCCGGACCCGGCTCGGGCGAGTCGTACTCGCCCAGCTCCAGCACATCCCACGGGTAGCCCAGCTCGTTCAGTCGCCACGCTCTCATCAGTTCCCCTTGCAGTCGGTTGTATCGCTGGTCGGGCGGGCTCGATGCATCCCCTCCGAACCGGCAGAACCGTACCAACGGCCCGTCACAAGTTCAGGGGCTCAGCGTCTTCGACACTCACGCCGCGGCACGCGTACGCTCGTGCGAAGACAAGGGGGAGACGTGGCGCTCACAACGCAGGACCGCAGCACCTCACCGCCGCCAGAGCGGCAACCGGGCGAGAACGCAGACAGCAATCCGGACGTCATTCCGGTCTTGGACTTGGCGCCGCTCAACAACGTGGTGCCCGACGCCGCAGCTCAAGCTGCCCTCGCCGCCGAACTGCGCGACGCCCTCAGCGAGGTGGGCTTCTTCTTCATCGTCAATCACGGTGTGGCGCCCGAGACCATCGAGCACATGTTCGACGAGGCCTGCCGCCTGCATGCGCTCCCGCAGCCGGTGAAGGATTCGATCCCGATGGGCAAGCTGGCAGGCGGCTATCTGGGCATGGGTGGCGGCACGTCGTACGCCTCCGACATCGCGGGTCCGGTGCGCAAGCCCAACCAGAACGAAGCGTTCTTCTGCCACCGTCACGGCTACCACACCGAGAACCAGTTCCCGCCGCTGGAGAACTTCGCGCAGAGCTGCGAGGACTACATCGACCAGCTCATCACCCTGGGCACACGGATGCTGCCGATCCTGGCGCTGTCACTGGACCTGCCCGCCGGCTACTTCGGCCCGCATTTCGACGAGCCCAGCGTGACGCTGCGCATGTCGCACTACCCACCGATGGATTACGACGACAACGAGTGGGGCCTCGCGCCGCACACCGACAGTTCGGTGTTCACGTTCCTGCCTGCCAACGACGTGCCGGGGCTGGAGATCCGCCCGGCCGGCTACGACTGGATCAAGCCGCCGCAGATGGCCGGCTCCTATCTCGTCAACAGCGGCGACATGCTGAAGCGCTGGACGAACAACGTGTACCTGTCCACCGCGCACCGGGCACGCAACCTGTCGGCCGGCGACCGGTACGCGGTGCCGTTCTTCTTCGGGGCCCGCGACGACGCTGTGGTGGACCCGGTGCCGACAACTGTCAGCGACGAGCGCCCGGCTCGCCACGAGCCGATCACCTACGGCGACTACCAGCGCTGGTTCTTGAACCGGAACTACGAGAACGTCACCGGCGAGAAGGTCGGAACATTCGAGAGCTGAACGCCGGCCGACCCCGACCGGGAGCGCGGGCGACTATTCGAGCACTCCAGCCACCGCCAGCTCGGCGATCTGATCCGCCTCGTAGCCGAGCAGCCGCTCCAGCACCTCGAAGGTGTGCTCGCCGTAGGTCGGTCCGCCGTGGTGAATGCCGTCAGAACTGCGTGACATCGCAAACCGAGCGCCTTCCACCCACATCGTGCCGTTCGTGGCATGGGTGACGTTGCGGAAGTGGTTGCGGTGCACGAGCTGACCGTCGTTCGGCATCGTCACCGAGGTCGGGATCGCATGAGCAGGTATGCCCCCACGCTGCAGGAGCGCGTCGGCTTCGCTGCCCTCCCGGCACGACGTCCACGCCGTGATCGCTGCGTCGATTTCGTCGGCTCGCTCCCGGCGCTCAGCCACGCCTAGCTCGCCGAACTCACCCAGCGACTCACCGACAATCCAGCACAGTGCCTTCCATTGGTCGTCGTTCTCGCAGGCGATGGCGATCCAGCGGTTCTCGCCTGCGCTGGCGTACACGCCGTGGGGCGACATCTGCGGATGGGCATTGCCCAGCTTGGCGGGCAACTGGCCGTTGAGCGTGTAGTCGAGCACCGCCGGTGCCAAGAACGACATCGACGCTTCGGCCTGGGAGAGGTCGATGTACTGGCCCTCGCCGGTCCGGTCTCGATGGTCCAGCGCTGCCAGAATCGCCGTGCTCAGGAATCGTGGCGACACGTAGTCGGTGTAGGCGCCGAACACGCCGGCGGGGTCGCGGTCGGGCCAGCCGGTCATCTCATAGAAGCCCGACATCGACGCTCCCATCGTGCCGAAACCTGCGAGCGACGACAGTGGCCCGAACTGCCCGAAGAGGCAGCTCGACGCCATGATGATGTCGGGATTTACCTCACACAGGTCGTCGTATGACAGGCCCCACTCGCGTATTGCCCGCGGCGAGAACGACTCGCAGACCACATCTGCCCAGCGCACCAGGTCGAGTACCAATTCCCGGCAGGCCGGCTGGTCCAATTTCGCCATGTCGATGGTGATGCCGAGCTTTCCTGCGTTCATGTTCTGGTAGAGGCCGCCGTTGTCGGGGCCGCCCTCGTCGTTGAGGAATGGCTGGATGGTGCGGGCCGCCTCGACCTTGTTCGACGACTCGACTCGCACCACGGTGGCGCCCCAGTCGGCCAGCACTCTCGTGGCCGCCGGCCCGGCCATCACCCACATGAAGTCGAGGATCTTGACGTCGGCAAGCGGCTGGGCGGGGTCGCGGTGACCGGCGGGCACCGCTGCGGTCAGGCGCTCCGACACCTCCTCGGCAACCAGTGCAGGTGTGCGCGGCGTCCCGGCTGCGTCGGCCAGCACCGCGTCGGTGTGCTCGCCCACTGTCGGAGGCGGCCCTGCGAGTTCGACCGGCGTGCGGCTCATGAGCGCAAACGGGCCCGGGAATCGCACGGCCTGCTGATCGCCGACATCGATGTCGCGCCAGAAGCCTCGCTCCGCGTAGTGCGGCGCCTCCACCACGTCCTGCACCGTGGTGATGGGCACCATCAGCAGCCGATGCTCGAGTGCTGCCTCCAGCAGATCAGCCTTGGTGCGCCCGGCGGTGAAGTCGGCAGCGACCTGCTGGATGCGGTCGTACTCGCCGAAGCCGATGCGGCCCGTCATCACGCCTTCGACAAAGTTGATCCAGTCGATCTCGAGGTCGGCGTCGGAACAGCCGCCTTGGGCGTGCATCCATTCGAACAGCCGCTGGCCGAACGGGCCGATGGACTCACCGAACAGGACCGTGGTGGACACGTACCCGTCTGCGGCCGGGGAGCGCAGCCGCACAGTGAACGGGCCGAGCTTGACGCCGCCGCTGAATCGTGTGGCTTCGGGCGAGTTGTACAGATGGCACAGCGACATCGACTGCAGCGCCTGGCCAGCAGCCTGCTGGGCGCTCACGTCGACGTGCTGGCCTCGACCTGAGCGGCTGCGCTCGCGCAAGGCGATCATGGTGGCGGCGGCGGCTTCGGCAGATGCGTGCAGGAAGCACTGATCGAGCGGGATGCGCAACGGCGGCCGGTCTTCGTCACCAATGATGTTCGACAGCATCGAGGCCGCCGAGACCACGAGGTCGGTGGCGGCCCAGTGCGCCTTGGGTCCGCTCTGGCCGAACGGTGTGATCGACGTGTAGACGAGCGCGGGGTTTGCCGCAGCCAGATCGTCGGCGCCCAGACCTCTCGCGGCCATCGCACCGGGCACCTCGGACTCGATCACCACGTCAGCGCCGGCTGCGAGCTCGAGCAGCCGGTCACGGCCCTCGTCGGTGTCGAGGTCCAGCACGATGCTGCGCTTGCCCCGGTTGTACGACCAGAACCACAGCGAAGATTCGGGGTCTTCTTCGCAGCCTGCCACGAAGGGTCCGACGGTGCGCGCTGCCGACCCGCCCGGCGGTTCCACCAAGATCACATCGGCGCCAAGGTCGGCCAGCATTGCCCCGGCCAATTGGCCCCGGTGGTCCGACAGGTCCAGCACTCGACAGTCCAGCACGATGACCCCCATCCGTTGGTTGCGCGCAGAACCTAGTGCGACCGCGGGAGGCCTCTGATCAGCGCCCCAACACCGGCTGGGCCTCCACCACTCGCAACGACACGGGTGTCGGCACCACGACCGGTCCGACGGTGCCTGCAAGCCCGGTGTTTGACGTCCAACGCACGGCCCAGACCGTCTGCACGATGCCGCGGAAACGGCCGGTCAGCCCTGCAGTGGAGGCACGCTGGAAGACGTGACTGCACAGCGAGCGGGTGCCGGGCGCGAGCCACGGCAGGCCTGGCCCCGGGCACGACACCAGCGGTGATCCATCACCGGGGACCATCTGCAGGGTCACCGGCGTAGCGACGAGGGTGACCACAACGTTCCCGGCGGCGACGACGCGCACGATGGGCCGCCAGCTCGCCGCCGGCACCCAGAACCACGTGTCGATGCCGACCAGTGTGCGCACCCTCTGCGCCGGCGGTGCGAAGAACGGCACCGGGCGCGGGAACGACAGCGACGACAGGCCCAAGTTGGCGGCCTTGCCGACACGCTCGGCCTTGTGGGCAGGATCACGGCTGTCCACCTCGATGCGCAGGTCTCCCAGCACCGGATCGCGTGCTAGCGGCTGCTCCAGAAGCACCGAACTGCCGCCTCGCAGCGACAGAGCCGGCCCCGCCGATGCCGCCGGTGTCATGGGAAGGCTCGACAGGCTCAGGCCCAAGCCCAAAATGATGAATTTCGCGACATTTCGCATGTGCCTACCGTCGTGCCGCAGCACGTCGCAGGCAAGCGATTTTCGACGTGTCGGCGCAGGCAGGCAGCGCCCGGATGCGGCGAACTAGGTTGCCTGCACCGTTCAACACGAACGTGGCCAGGAAGAATCCGGCCACCACCAACTTGTCTGTGCAGGAGGTCCGGATATGGCTACGGATGATTTCGCCTATGCGACGACTCTGGAGACTGCGGCCGCCATCGCCGCAGGCGACGTCTCCTCCAGGGAGCTGCTCGATGCGGCGCTTGCGCGAGTGGAGCGTCTCGACGGCCCGATCAACGCTGTGGTGGCACTCGATGCCGAACGGGCACGGGCCGCTGCCGATGCGGCAGACGCAGCAGTGGCCCGCGGAGACGATCTGGGGCCGCTGCACGGCGTTCCCGTCACCATCAAGGACTCGTTCCAGACCGAGGGGCTGGTCACGACCTCCGGCGCCCCGGCGCTGGCCGACTTCGTGCCTGAGCGCGACGCCGATCCGGTCGCTCGCTACAAGGCTGCGGGGGCGGTGGTGTTCGCCAAGACCAACCTGCCGCTGTTCGCGGGCGACGCGCAGTCGTACAACGAGGTGTACGGCACCACCGCCAACCCATACAACGTCGAGCACACGCCCGGCGGCTCGTCGGGCGGATCGGGGGCGGCGCTGGCTGCCGGCTATACCCCGCTCGAACTCGGCTCCGACATCGGCGGCTCCATCCGCATCCCATCGCACTGGTCGGGCGTCACCGGTCACAAGCCCAGCTACGGCGTCGTGTCAGCACTGGGCCAGATTCCCGGCATGCCCGGCACGCTCAGCCAAGCTGACATCGCCGTCGCCGGGCCGATGGCACGTGACGTCGACGACCTGGAGATGGCGCTCGACCTCCTCGCCGGGCCTGACGCGTGGAACTCCAAGGCGTACTCGCTCGACCTGCCGCCCGCCCGCCACCGCGACATATCCGACTTTCGGGTGGCGGTGTGGCTCGACGAGGAACTGTGCCCGATCGACTCCCAGTACCGGGAGCTGCTGCTGGGAGCGGCCAGCGCGCTGGAGCAGGCGGGGGCCCGGGTGGACACCGAGGCCCGACCTGCGTTCACGTTCGAGAAGGCCGTCGACACCTTCCTGCACCTGCTCTCGGCAGCTGAGGCCGGCACATGGACGCTCGCCCAGCTGGAAGAGATCGCCTCGTCGAGCGACGATCCCCAGGGAGATCTGGGCATCTGGTACGCCGCGATGCGTCATCGGGAATGGCTGAGCTGGCACGAGCGCCGGCTGCAGCAGCGCAGGCGCTGGGAGGAGTTCTTCACCGATTGGGACGTGGTGCTGCTGCCGGTGACGCCGACCGCCGCGGTCCGTCACGACCACAGCCGCCCGGCCACCAACCGCCGGATCACGGTGAACGGCGACAGCCGGCCGTACTTCGACATCATCAAGTGGATGGGATTGACCGGTGTGGCATGGCTGCCCGCCACCGTGGTGCCCGTGGGCACTGTGTCTGCGGCCGGGGGCGATCTGCCGGTCGGAGTGCAGATCGCGGGACCATTCCTGGAAGACCGCACGACGCTGGCCGTGGGCCGCTTCCTGAACGAGGCGCTCGGCGGGTTCCAGCGACCGGCGGGCTTCTGAGCGACGCCGCGCTCGTACCTCGGAGCATGCGCTTACTGGCGAACCCTCTCTTCGCGCCGTGACCGCGGACGAGGAACGTCTTCACGCCGTCGTCCACGACGGCGACGGCCCGCTGGCGCTGCTGGTGCACGGTGCGCTGGGCAGTCGCTCATATTGGGACGACAACATCGGCGCGCTGCAGGCGGTCTGCCGCCCGGTGGTGATCGAGCTGTGGGGGCACGGCAGATCGCCCAGCCCTGCCGATCCCGAGCGGTATAGGCCGCACAGCTACGTGGCCGAGTTCGAGCGGCTGCGAGTCGAACTCGGCGCTGAGCGGATCTGGATGATCGGGCAGTCGCTGGGAGCGGCGCTGGCCCTGCACTACGTGCTCACGCACCCCGCCCATGTCATCGGCGCCGTGCTCACCAACTCCTCGTCCGCATTCAGCGAGCCCGCTGTGTGGGCGGAACGAACCGAGACGATGGTGGAAGAGCGGGCGCTCGAAGTCGAGGCGCATGGCATCGAAGTGCTGCGCGACAGCTGGATCAACCCGGGGCGATCGACACGCATCTCGCCGGCGGTGCGAGCCAAGCTGGCAGGCGAGTTCTCCGAGCACGACGCGACAGGACTCGTCAACTCGTTCCGCTTCACGAATGCGGGAGTGCCGCTCGGGGAGCGCCTGGCGGACGTTGCCGTTCCTGTGCTGCTCACCAACGGCACTGAGGAGGGCCGCTTCCAACAGCTCCTGCCGAGAGCGAATCAGATTCCCGGCCTGGAGATCGCCGATCTGGCCGCCTCGCACGCGGTGAACGCCCAGGATCCCGCAGGATGGAACGCCGCTGCCACCAGATTCATCCGGCAACACGCCGACACACCGCACACCCGCTAGAGGAGGCACCCATGGGGACAGGACCGCTCGAAGGCATCACGGTTGTCGACGTCTCCAGCGCAGTCGCGGGAGCGTGGGTGTCGTCGCACCTCGCCGAGATGGGTGCCGACGTGGTGCTGATCGAGAAGGTGGGCGCTTCGGACGTCATGCGCCTGACCGGTGCGATCGTGGGCGATCAATCGGGCTGCTGGGTGCAGATGCACCGCAACAAGCGCGGCATGGATCTCGATATCCGCGACGAGCGCGGGCGCGAGATCCTGCTTCAGCTCGTCGAGGGTGCCGACGTATTCGTCCAGAACTTCCGACCCGGGGTGGCCGAGCGCCTGCGCATCGGCTACGACGATCTCAGCGCCGTCAATCCCGATCTCGTCTACTTGTCGGTGTCGGGTTTCGGCCCCGACGGGCCCTACGCGCACCAGCCGGTGTACGACCCGATCATCCAGTCGCTGTCGGGCATGACCGAGGCCCAGGGCGGCGATTTCGTCAAGTCGGCCACTGCCGACAAGACCACGGCGATGACCGGCGCCAACGCTGTGCTCGGGGCCCTGCTGGCCCGGGCGAACGGCGCCGGCGGCCAGCACGTCGAAATCAACCTGCTCGATTCGACGCTGTCGTGGATGTGGCTCGACTATTTCTGGAACGAGTCGGTGCCCGAGGCCACGCCGACGCCGTCGTACAGCGAGTGGTACAGCCCCTGGAAGACCACCGATGGTTGGGTGGGCGCCATCTGGCCCTCGGATGCGCAGTACGAGCGGGTGTGCGAGACGCTGGGCGTGCCGCACCTGGCTGAGGATCCTCGCTTCGCCACCCGCGAGGCCCGGATTCGCAACTCCAATGAGCACCAGCAGGAATTCTCCGAACTGCTCGGCGACTTCACCACAGCCGAGGCGCTCAAGCTGCTCGAAGCCGCCGACGTTCCCTGCGCTCCCGTGCTGGACATCACCGACGTGTTCGATGACCCCCAGGTGAAGCACAACGAGACGGTGCTCACCCACCATCACCCCGTGGCAGGCCAGATCCGCACGGCACGCTTCCCGGCCCGGTTCAGCAAGACGCCCACCGCGCTGGAGCGCTTGGCCCCGACGAAGGGCCAGCACACCGACGAGGTGCTGACGGAGCTGGGCCGCTCCCCCGCTGAGATCGCCGAACTCCGCAACGAGGGCATCATCGGCTGAGCGGCCCCTGCTGCCGGCCGAACCCCGAGCCGGGCAGGTCGGCTGGCCTCAGAGACGGGCGAGGGCCTCCTGCACGGCGGTGGCCACAAGGCGGCCGTTCTGCCAGAAGCGGGCCTCGGCGGTGCCGCGGTTGCCGCCCGCCATCAGCGGTCGCTGCTCGCAGTAGATCCACTCGTCGGCACGGGCGGGCGCGTGGAACCACATGGCGTGATCCAGGCTCACCACCTGCACTTCGCTGTCGAGCCAGGTGACCCCGTAGGGCACGATGACGTTGTCGGCGAGGCAGTCGTCGCTCATGTAGGCGATGATCGCCTCGTGGACTGCCGGGTCGTCCGGCAGCCGTCGAGGCGTGCGGAACCAGTAGTCGATGCCGCCGCGCGGCGAGGGCCCGGTCGGGGCCCATGGCGCGTAGGCCACCCGGTACTCCACGGGACGGGTCATGTACGACCACTGCTCGCCGAAGATCGGGCCCACCTCGGCGATGCACTCCTGGTAGGTCGGCAGCGATTCGGGCGGCGCCACCTCGTCAGGCAGCGGGCGCTCGATGTCGACCTTGCCGGTCTCGGGAACGTGGAAGGTCGCCATGAGCTCGAAGATGAGCCGATCGAACTGGTGCGCCTGCGTACGGCGGGTGCAGAACGCTCGCCCGTCTCGCACCCGGTCGACGGTGTAGTCCACCTCGGCCAAGCCGTCGCCGCCCCGCAGGAAGACGGCGTGCACCGAGTTCATCAGCCGACCCTCGTCAACCGTTCGCTGGGCGGCGACCACCGCCTGTGCCAGCACATGGCCGCCGTAAAGGCCGAATTCGTCGAAACCGGACCCTTTGCCGCGAAAGGCGTCGGCTCCGTCGCCGTTGCGCTGCAGGTCCAGCAGGTCCAGCAGGTCGTCCAAGGCCGCGTCGACGGCCCCTGTGCTGTTTGTCGCGGAGGTGTCTGTTGCGGGGGTGTTTGTCACGGCCTAGTTCTCTAGCAGACCACGCGCCGGGCAAGCCCGACATGCGCGGGCGGCACCGCGGCATCCCGAGGCGCGCCGAGCACTGCATCGCCTGCGGGCCAGGCCGCCTACTCGTAGCCGGGAGGGGCGACGAAACCGCCGAGCGTCCGCTCGATCAGTGCCGCATAGCGGATGCCGCGCCGGTCGCCCAGGTGCGGCGCAACGATCTGGATGCCCACCGGAAGGTTCAGCCCGTCGGCGGTCAGGCCGGCGGGAGCGACCGTGCCGGGCAGGTACACGCTGCAACTCCACCCCGCCCAGAAGAGCTGATCCACGCCCAGCTCCTGGCGGCCGTCGATGTCGATGGTGCGCGACGGCCGGGTGCCGGTGTGGTCGTGAACGAATGCCGCCGATGCCGCGATCGGGCACAGCAGCAGGTCGTAGTCGTCGAAGAACCTCGCCCAGGCGGCTCGGTAGCCCTCGCGCTTGTTGTGATGCATGAACCACTCGCGGTGGCTCATCGTCATCGCGTAGTCGACCAGCGACTGGTACTCGCCCTCGCCGTCGTTGTACCGGTGGGCACGCGACTGCGCGTCATTCCACATGGCATCGTCGGCCAGCGCACCGGTGGCAGCGCGCAGCAGCATCAGGTAGTTCTCGTGAAACTCGTGCTGATCGATGTCGGGAGTGGCCTCGCTGACATCGGCGCCGGCGGCAGCCAGCGCATCCACCGCCCGCTGCAGCGTGTCGATCATCGCGGTCGAGTTGCGGATCACCGGCGTGTCGAGCATCACGCCCACCCGGAATGCACCCAGCGTGTCACGGTGCTCGGGCGGGAGCGCCACCCGGTAGCCGCTCGCGTCGAGGCCGGAGGGGCCAGCGAGCACATCCAGCGCCACATCCAGATCGGCAGCGCTGCGTGCCAGCGGGCCGCAGACGGCAATGTCGCTGCCGACCAGCGCACCGGGCACGGCGTGGCCGCCGTCGGGCACCAGACCGAAGGTCGGCTTATGGCCGAACACCCCGCAGTAGTGCGCGGGGTTTCGGATGGAAGCACCGATGTCAGAGCCGAGCTCCAGCGATGCCATGCCGGTCGCGAGCGACACGGCCGAGCCCCCCGACGAGCCACCGGGCACGCGGGTCAGGTCCCACGGGTTGTTGGTGCAGCCGTAGATGTCGTTGAAGCTCTGCCAGTCACCCAGCATGAGCGGCACATTGGTCTTGCCCCAGATCACGGCACCGGCATCCAGGCAGCGCGTCACCGTGACGGCATCGGTGTCGGCCACATTGTCGGCCCATGCCGGATTGCCCCAGGTGGACGGTGTGCCTGCCCAGTCGAAGGCTTCCTTGATGGTCATCGGCACGCCGTGCAGCGGCCCCCAGCATTCCCCGGCCGCGAGCGCCGCGTCGGCCTCGGCCGCCCGCTGGCGGGCCTCGTCGACCTTGGTCACGATCACCGCATTCACCGCAGGGTTGAATCGCTCGTAGCGATCCAGCGCGCCCTCGAGCGCCTCGACGGCGCTCACCTTTCCCTGCCGGATCAGCGATGCCAGCTCGACCGCCGGCAGAAGGTTCGGATCTGTGCTGTTCGCGCCTGTCATCGCGCCGAGGCTAGGAGCAACTGGCGGCTGGATCAGTTGCTGCGGCGCGAACGTCAGCCGGGCAGCGCAGCGCTGGCCGCCGCCAGCAGGTGCGCGATGTCGTCGTCGGTCATGGCCAGGCTGAGGCTGCCGAATCCTCCGCCCGACAGGTACACGCCGCCCGCCTGGATCGCGTGCTCGAACTGCTCGACTTCGGCGGCTTCATCGCTGCTGAGATGGGCGTCGCGGTAGTTGCGGATGTTCCTGGTGTGGGGATGCACCTTGAACAGGCTCCCGCGGCCGGTCACCTGCCAGTCGATTCCGGCCCGCTCGAAGGCTGAACGCAGGCCGCGGCGCACGGCCTCGCCCATCTCGTCCAGGCGGGCGAAAGCAGCGTGATCGAGTTGGTTCATCGTTGCCAGGCCGGCCGCCATGGTGACGGGATTCGCCGTGAACGTGCCGCCCGACGGCACTTTGGCCCGAGCGCCGCCGGTCCGCGCAAACGTCGACATTGGTCCCACGCGCCCGGCCACACCGCCGACGGGGAAGCCGCCGCCGATGATCTTGGCCACGGCGGTGATGTCGGGGTCGATGCCCAGCAGCGTCTGCGCTCCGCTGTAACCCAGCCGGAACGAGATCACCTCGTCGAGCACCAGCAGAGCGCCCACGTCGCGGGTCGCCTCGCGCACCGCCGTGATGAACTCGCGCTCCAGCGTCGGCAGCCCGACCTGGCTCGGCATCACGTCGAGCAGCACAGCAGCCAACCGATCGCCCTGGCGCTCGATGGCCGCACGGGCACCCTCGGCGTCGTTGAAGTGGATGATGCCCACCTCTTCGATCACCGAATCCGGCGTGCCCGATGCGTAGGGCACGGTGGCCGGCGCCGCTGCATCGCCCCAGTTGGTGGGGTCGGACGCCAGGCTGGCCTCGGCGTGGTCGTAGGTGCCGTGATAGGCGCCTTCCACCTTGATGACGTTGGGCCGACCGGTGAACGCCCGGGCGGCCTTGAGCGCGCCCATCACCGCTTCGGTGCCGGAGTTGCAGAACCTGATGAGCTCGAAGCTGTCGACGCGATCGCACAGCAGCGATGCGAGCTCGATCTCGATGTCGCACGCCAGCGCGAAGGCCGTGCCGCGCGCCATCTGCGCACTCACCGCGTCGACGATGGCCGGATTGGCGTGCCCCATGATGAGCGACGTGAAGTTGTTGTTGCAGTCGAGATAGCGGTTGCCGTCGACGTCGGTGACCCAGGCGCCGTCGCCGTGGTCGACATAGATCGGATTCGGCCGCCGCAGCAGCGTGGCGCGCGACACGCCATCGGGGATCCACTGCTGCGCACGGGCATACAGCGCAGCCGACTGTGCCTCTGAGCGCCGATCGCCGGCCGTGGCTCCATTGGGTGCTGTCATCGGCTCAGTGTCGCAGAACTGATCGCACCCTCGGCTGACCCGCCTGCCGCTGCGGCCGTCTGCTGGATCGGTGAGATCGGCTAGACGGCGCCGGCTCGGCGGTAGGCCTCCAGCATGAGCCCATGGAAATGGTGCACGCCGTGCTCGGACAGCCCCGAGCCATCGGGATCGCACACGATCGGCCCCTGGCTGAACGCCGGAGTGCGCATGCCCTGCTGGACGCTCTCGACGATGCCAATGTCCTCGGGCTGCAGCACTTCGTCGATGTAGCGCATCGATTCGATGTCGGCGTCGGTGAGGTCGGCTGACTCGAAGTGGAAGTCGATGGTCTCCGACGTGTGCTCGGGACCTGTCGGGATCATCTGCATCACGCTGAAGTTGCCGCGCCCCGGATAACGCATCAGGCAGGTATTGGGCCACAGCCACCACACCGCAAGGTCTTTGACGCTCGACCCCTCGACGTCGTAGGCCGAGTTGCCGGAGTGGCCGGCGCGGGCCATGTGGCTGGAGTAGATGCCGTGCGTGGTGACCCGGTAGGTGTCCATCTCCACCAGCGTCACGAAGTCTGGGTGGGCGATGTGGCAGTGGTAGCACTCGAGGAAGTTGTCGACCACGTTCTTCCAGTTGGAAGCGATCTCGTAGCGGAACCGGCGGACATGGGTCAGTTCGTTCACGTCGGGAGCGAAATGAGCGATCTCGTCGCCCAGGCGCCCCGATTGCGCCCCCAGCGGCTCGGCCGCTGGGTCGAGATTGATGTACACGAAACCGCCGAAAACCTCCGCCTGCACGGGCTGCAGGCAGATCTGTGACGGGTCGAAGCCGACGACGTGATCGGTCTCGCGGGCGCGGTGCAGCTGACCGCCGAGGTCGTAGCTCCAGCCGTGGTAAGGGCAGACGATGCTGCCGGTGTTGCCGGCACCCGACAGCAGAACGTGCGCCCGGTGCTGGCACACGTTGTAGAAGGCGCTCAGCTCGCCGTCGTTGCGCCGCACCAGCGCGATCGGCATCCCCGCTACCTGCAGCGCCACGTAGTCGCCAGGCTCTCGCAGCGACTCTGCATGGCACACCCATTGCCAGCTGCGCGCGAACACCTCCCGCTGCTCAAGGTCGTGCCAGCGCTGGTCGATATACGCGTCGGCGTGCAACGACAGCGACGTGGCCGGATCCGGGTCGTACCCGGCATCGATGGGTGTCGCGGCGGCGGGAGCCGCCGCCAGCACAGCCTGCGTGTCGGTCATCACCGAAATTATGGGCCACCGAATGCTGACCAGGGACAACCGGCCCGAATTGGCCGGCCCCGTATCGGCCAGCTCAGGACTACCGGCCCGGCAGCGATGCTTCGGCGGCCCCGAGGAAGTGCTCGATGTCGTCGTCGCTCGTCGCGAGGCTCAGACAGCCCAAGCCTTCGGCGATGAGATAGACGCCGTGTGACTGCATGCGCCGGCCGAAATCGGTGATCTCGACGGTCTCGTCGCTGGAGAGGTGCGAGTCGCGGTAGTTGCGGATGGTGCGACGGTGCGGATGCACGCGGAACAGGCTGCCGGCGCCGGTGACCTGCCACTCCAGGCCGACGCGGCCGAAGATCGATCGCAGGCCTGACCGCAGGTTCTCGCCGATCGTGTCCAGTCGAGCGAAAGCGTCCCGGTCGAGCAGCGTCATGGCTGCGTGGCCGGCCGTCATGGTGATGGGGTTCGCAGCGAACGTGCCGCCCGATGGCACCTTGGCCCGGTTTCCCGCCACACGGACGAAGGTCTCCATGGGACCCTGGCGACCGGCGATGGCGCCCACCGGGAAGCCCCCGCCGATGATCTTGGCCAGCGTGGTGATGTCAGGGTCGATGCTCAGCTTCGACTGCGCCCCGCCGTAACCCAGCCGGAACGAGATGACCTCGTCGAGCACGAGCAGCGCCCCCACCTCTCGCGTGGCATCGCGGATCGCTTGGAGAAACTCGGGCTCGATGGCCGGCATGCCCACCCTGTTGGGCATCACGTCCAGCAGCACCGCAGCCAGCCGGTCACCGCCGCGCCGAATGGCGGCGCGAGCACCCTCGGCATCGTTGAACGAGATGATCCCCACCTCGTTTTCCACCGATGCCGGCGTGCCGGCGGCGTATCGCACCGTCGGCGGCGCAGCCGCATCGCCCCAGTTCGTGGGATCGGGCGACTGGCTGGCCTCGGCGTGGTCGTAGGTGCCGTGGTAGGCGCCTTCGGCCTTGATGACGTTGGGCCGCCCGGTGTAGGCGCGGGCTGCTTTGAGGGCGGCCATGACTGCCTCGGTGCCCGAATTGCAGAACCGGATGAGCTCGAAGCTCTCGACACGCCCGCACAGCAGCTCGGCCAGCTCCACCTCGGCGTCATTGGGAAACGAGAACGCCGTGCCCCGAGACATGCGCTCCTGTACCGCCGCGGCGATCGTGGGATCGGCGTGGCCGATGATGATGGACGCGAAGTTGTTGTTGCAGTCCAGGTAGCGGTTGCCGTCCACATCGGTCATCCACGCTCCGTCGCCGTGATCGACGTAGATGGGGTGCCCGCCCTTGCGCAGCAGCGTGTCCCGCGACGTCCCGTCGGTGATCGACCGCCGCGCACGCTCGTACAGCGCTGCGGAGTGGTCCGTGCGCCACGCCGCCGCGCCAGTCGTCGACGCCGTCATGGGCGCCGTACCTGTTCGAGCATCGGCCAAGTGTGTCACCGGTCCCGGTTGCCAGCCGGTTTGCTGCGCCCGGGGATGCGCTTGAGGCGTCATTGCGGAGCCCCGGATGCGAGACTGATCAGATGACGACGCGAGCGGCTCCCGCCGCCCAGAACGGCAGCAACGGCGCGACGGGGCGGCCTGCGGCGCCATGGCGCATCGGTGTGGACGTCGGGGGCACCTTCACCGACTTGGTGCTCGCCGATGCGCAGGGCGCGACCTGGGTGGCAAAGGTTCCTTCGGTGCCTGCAGATCCCAGCCGCGGGGTGCATGCAGCGCTGGCGCGCGTGGCCGTGGATCTCGGCATGCCGTTGGACGAGGTGCTTGCCGGCTGCGCCCTGTTCGTGCACGGCTCCACCGTTGCCACCAACACGATGCTCGAGGGCACCGGCGCGGTCGTCGGGCTGATCGCCACCGAGGGATTCCGCGATGCGCTGGAGATCCGCCGTGGCCTGCGAGAGGACCAGTGGAACCACCGGGCGCCGTTTGCCCCGGTGCTCGTGCCGCGCTACCTGCGGGCCACGCTGGGCGGACGCATTGATGCCGATGGCAGCGAACACGCTCCGCTCGACCTGGAGGGCTTGGGCCCGGTGCTCGAGCACTTCGACAGCCACGATGTCGAGGCCGTGGCCATCGCATTCATGAACTCGTTCGTGAACGACGCCCACGAGCGTGCGGCCGCCGAAGCCGTGCGCGAGCAGTGGGACGGCACGTGGGTCACGACATCGACCGCAGTTTCATCGCTGATGGGCGAATACGAGCGAACGTCCACCGCCGTGGTCAACGCTTCGCTGTCGCCGAAGATCGTGTCGTACCTGCGCAAGCTGAACGACGAGCTCGCCGCTGCCGGGTTGCGCCATTCGATCCTGCTCGTCCAGTCCAACGGCGGCGCTGCATCGGTCGATCAGGTGTCCGAGCGCCCCGTCAACCTGTTGCTCAGCGGCCCCGCCGCCGCAATCGGCGCGCTGAACCTGTACCGCGACGCCACCGATGCTGCGCTCGTCACCGACGAGAACACCTCGGCGGTCGCCGGGAACCTGATCTCGATGGAGATCGGCGGCACGTCATGCGATGTGCTGCTGATGTCGGGCGGCGAGGTGGACACTCGCGACGACATCATGATCGCCGGCTACCACGTCTCCACCCCGGCCATCGACATCCACACGATCGGCGCGGGCGGCGGCACCATCGCAGGCGTCGACGAGGCCGGCCTGCTCTACGTGGGGCCGCAGGGCGCGGGCGCCGATCCCGGCCCTGCCTGCTACGGACACGGCGGCACGCTGCCGACGGTCACCGATGCGCAACTCGTGCTCGGCCGCCTGCGGCCGGGCAAGTCGGCGGGCGGCACCTTGGACCTCGACATCGACGCCGCCCGTGAAGCGATCCGCACCAATGTCACCGAACCGCTCGCTATGACCGTCGAAGAGGCAGCCGCCGGCATCGTGGAGGTTGTCGAGCAGCACCTGCTCAGCGCCACCGAGCACATCTCGATCGAGCGAGGTCACTCGCCCCGGCGCTTCACGATGGTGGCCGCTGGCGGCGCCGGCCCGATGCACGGCGCCTCGGTGGCCGCGGGGCTCGGCTGCGAGCGCGTGTACGTGCCCCGCGACGCTGGAGCGCTCTGTGCAATCGGGATGCTGCATTCCGACGTCCGCCAGGACTTCACCCGCTTCTTGATGGGTTCGCTCGACGAGCTGGATCTCGCCGAGGTCGACGCTGGATTCGAAGCCCTGCGCGCGCAAGCCCTCCACGTGATGGACGGGGAGGGCTTCGCAGCCAGCCAGGTGACGCTCGATTGCGAACTGGAGCTCCATCACCCCGGCCAGCTCTGGACCATCCGCGTTCCCGCCTACGGCGACGACCCGTCCACGATCGACGCGGCAGCGGTGCGCGACGCCTTCGAAGCCGAATACCAGCGGCTGTACGGCCACGTCCAGCAGGACGGCACGATCATGGTGGCCTCGCTGCGCCTGGTGGCACGGGCGAGCACGGGTGACGTGGCTACCTCCGAGACGGCGCCCGCAGAGGGCGATCCGGAGCCCATCGAGACACGCTCGGTGTGGCACGGCCCGTTCGGCTGGTGCGACACACCGGTGTTCGACGGCGAGGTGCTGCGGCGCGGTCACACGATCATGGGACCGGCACTCGTCGAGGAGCTGACCACGACAGTCGTGGCGCGACCGGGTGACCGGCTGTGGGTGGACGCGAACGGCGACCTGTTCATCGACCTGGCACCCGCCGACGAAGCTGAGAGCTCCACAGGGTCAGGCGATGCCGCCGTGTCCCGGAGCGTCCAATCCGGCCGGGCTCGCACGGAGACAAACGGCGCCGCGGCAGTGCCCGGGGTCGAACTCGACCCGATCGTGCTTGCTGTCATGCAGAACCGGCTCGACCAGATCGGCAGGCACATGGGTTGGGTGATGACGCGCACGGCACGCAGCACCATCTTCAGCCAGAGCCACGACTTCTCCTGTTACGTGACCACGCCCGACGGGACGCTCGTGGCCAATGCCGACGGCATCCCCATCCACACCGGCGGCGGCGGGTTCGCGGTGCGTGCGCTGCTGAAGCGCTACGAGGGCCGCATCAACCCCGAGGACGTCTTCCTGCTGTCAGACCCGTATGTGGCCGGCGGCAACCACCTGCCCGACTGGGTCATCGCCAGGCCAGTGTTCACTGATGAGGAAAGCGGGGAGCACACGCTCGTCGGCTTCTGCTGCAACCGAGCCCACCAGTCCGACATCGGCGGCGGGCTTGCCGGCACCTACAACCCCGAAGCAACCGAGATCTGGCAGGAGGGCATCCGGCTGCCAGTGATGAAGCTGATCGAGGCCGGCGCCGTCCGCGATGACCTGTGGGAGCTGCTGCTCATCAACTGCCGGACGCCCGAACTGCTCGACGGCGACCTGCTGGCGATGCTGGGCTCCACGCGCATCGGCGCGGAACGGGTCCTCGGACTGGTCGCTGAGCTCAGCGTCGAGCCCTACCTCGCATACCTCGACGGCGTGCTCACCCACGGCGAACGGCGCATGCGCAACGCCATAACGGATCTGCCCGACGGCACGTACTACGGCGAGGACCGCACCGACAACGACTGCTTCGGCCCGGCCGACATTGCCGTGCGGGTGCACCTGAGCGTCGAGGGCGACGAGATGACGCTCGACTTCACCGGCACCGACCCGCAGATCGAGGGCTTCAAGAACAGCTCGCTGGCCAACACCTATTCGTCGGTGTTCCTGGCCGTCTCGTCGTTTTTCGACACGTCGATCCCCCGCAACGAGGGCACCTACCGGCCGGTCACGATCATCGCCCCCGAAGGCAGCATCGTGAACGCCCTGCCGCCGGCGCCGATGACCATGAACACAGTCTTCGTTGCCCACGAGATCGTGATCGCCGTGTGGCAGGCGTTGGCACAAGCCGACCCCGATCGGGCCTGCGCCGCATGGTCCAAGACCATGCACGGCCATGTCGCCGGGCGCCGCGACGACGGCACCACCTGGGTGATGTACCAGTGGCATGCCATGGCCACGCCCGGTGCGACGGCCGAGCGTGACGGCTTCCCGCAGATGGGCCACCTCATCACGCTCGGCGGCCTCGACCTGCCGAACCTGGAGTTCCACGAGCAGATGTATCCCGTCCGGTATGTGCGCCACGAACAGCGCTGCGACAACGCCGGCCCGGGGCAGCGGCGCGGCGGCACCGGGGTGCGGTACGAGGCAGACATTCTCGAGCCCGCCATCTGGTCATTCCGGGCCGAAGGGCTCGACACGCCGTCGGGGCACGGTGTGCGCGGCGGCGGCACCGGCGGTGTGGGCTTGGAGTGGATCGTGCCCGTCGATGTCGAGCACGACGGGCCGACGTTCGTGCCGCCCAAGTACGGCGTGAAGCGCATGGGGCCCGCACGCATGATCGCCGACACGCCCGGCGGGGGCGGCTGGGGCGACGCGTTCGAGCGGGAACCCGACGCAGTGCTGCGGGACGTGATGGACGACGTTGTTAGCGTCGAGGGCGCCCGCCGCGACTACGGCGTGGTGATCGGCGCCGATGGCCGATCCGTCGATGCTGAAGCGACTGCTCGCTTGCGTGCGGCCGATCCGACCGCCGCATCGACGGCCTGAGTCCCAGAAACTGAGCCCAGCAACACCGCCCCGCAGAGAGTCCTGATTCCCCAACAGGGAGACGTTCGCAATGACGCTCGTGCTCGTTCACGGCAACCCCGAGACAACCGCCATCTGGAATCCGATGCGCGCCGCCCTCGAGCGCAACGGCATCGGCTCCTCCGATGTGGTGGCGCTGTCGCCTCCCGGGTTCGGCGTACCCGCGCCCGACGGGTTCGGCGCCACCATGAGCGAGTACCGCGACTGGCTCGCAGCAGAGCTGGAGCAACTGCTCGCGGCCGGCGCCGAGCACGTGGACCTGCTGGGACACGACTGGGGCGGCGGTCATGTCATGCGCATCGCCATGGAGCGCCCGGACCTGATCCGCTCGTGGTGCACCGACGTCATCGGCCTGTTCGATCCCGACTACGTCTGGCATGACGCAGCGCAGCTCTGGCAGACCCCGGAGGGAGATGCCTCCATCCAGCGCATGATCAGCCGCCCTGAGCCCGAACGAGTTGCCTTCTATGCAGGTCTCGGCATGGGAACCGAAGTTGCCGAGGCCGTCGTGCCGCACATCAACGCCGACATGGGCCGGTGCATCCTGGCGCTCTACCGCGACGCTGCCCAGCCCGCCATGGCCGATCTCGGCTTCAACATCGCCGCAGCCGGCCAGCGGCCCGGCCTGTGCATCCTGGCGGCAGGCGATCACTTCACCGGCGGCGGGGTCATGCACCGACGCATCGCCACTCGCGCCGGCGCCCGGGTCACGGAGCTGCTGGACGTGGGCCACTGGTGGATGTGCGAGAACCCGGGCCTCGCAGCACACACTGTGGCGAGCTGGCTGGCGTCGCTCGACAGAGCCGCGGCGGCTCGGGCCAGCGACTGAACGACCCGCCCGGCTGCCCGCCCTGCGGCGCTCAGCGCCGGCTGGGCGTTGGGCTACTGTCGCGGCTGACGCCCGGTCGTGCGCGGCCGGGCGCGCCGTTCTGAACGCAATCCGGTACTCAGGAGTGGGTGCCAGCCACAAGGGGGCAAACGATGGCCGCATCGGGTTCGATCCTGGGGAATCCTGTTCAGCGAAAGGAAGATCCTGGGCTGCTGACCGGGGCGAATCACTACGTCGACGACCTTGACGTCGACGCGGCGCGGGTCGCCTTCGTGCGGTCGCCGGAGGCCCATGCCGAGATCACCTCGATCGACACGTCCGAGGCAGCATCGATGCCGGGCGTCGTGGCGGTGTACACCTCGGAGAACCTGCCGATGGATGCATTCCAAGGCTTCCCGATGATGCCGCCCGACTTCAACCGCCCGCCATTGGCGGCGGGCCGGGTGCGCTTCGTCGGCGACATGGTGGCAGCGGTGGTCGCAGAGACTCAAGCGCAGGCGAATGACGCGGCCGAGGCGGTCTACGTCGACTACAGCCCTCTCCCGGTCGTATCGGACTTCGAGCGGGCGGCAGATCCCGACTCGCCCGTCGTGTGGGACGGCCAGGCATCCAATGTGTGCTTCCCGTTCGCCATCCCGGGCCCGGATGAAGAGACCGGCGAGCGGCCGGGGGTCGATGCCCTTGCCGGCGCCGACCATGTCGTGTCGGAGCGCATCGTCACCCAGCGCCTGGCGGGCGCCCCTATGGAGCCCAACGGGGGCGTGGCCGTGCCGGGTGGCGACGGCAGCATGACCCTGCACCTGTCGGTGCAGAACGCCCACTCCCAGCATGAAGCGCTGGCTCCCGCACTCGGCCTCGAGCCGGATCAGCTGCGTGTGACTGCGCCGTGGGTCGGCGGCGGCTTCGGTCCGAAGGCGGCGGTGTACCCCGAGTACATCGTGGTCGGCAAAGCTGCCCAGGCACTGGGCCGCCCGACCCGGTGGACCGAGAACCGCACCGAGAACATGCTGTCGATGGTGCAGGGCCGCGCCATGGTGATGAACGTCGAGATGGGCGTACGCAACGACGGCAGCATCGTGGGCCTCAAGGCGCACGTGATTGCCGACGCCGGGGCTTACCCGATCATCGGTGCGATCCTGCCGATGCTGACCGGCATGCTCAGCCAGGCCGTGTACGACATTCCCGTCATCGACTTCGTCTCGCAGACGGTCATCACCAACACCACGCCGATCGGTGCGTACCGCGGCGCCGGGCGTCCTGAGGCGACCCAGATGGTGGAGCGCATCTTGGACAAGGCGGCCGCCGCCATCGGCATGGATCCCGCCGAGATCCGGCGCAAGAACTACCTGCAGCCCGACGCCTTCCCGACCGCCCTGCAGACAGGCGTGAGCTACGACTCCGGCGAGTACGAGCGGGCGCTCGACGCTGTGCTCGAAGCCTCCGGGTATGCCGATCTGCGAGCCGAGCAGCAATCCCGGCGCGACGCCGGCGACTCGAAGCTGCTGGGCATCGGCGTGTCGTCGTACGTGGAGATCACCGCTCCGGTGGGCCTGCACGTGGAGTACGGCAGCACTGAGGTGCACGAAGACGGCACAGCCACGATCCGGGTGGGCACCTCCAGCCACGGCCAGGGCCACGACACGGCGTTCAGCCAGATCGTCGAGGGTGTGCTGGGCATTCCTATGGACCAGGTCACCCATCTCGACGCTGACACTGCCGAGGTGCCCTCCGGCGCGGGCACGCTGGGCTCGCGCTCGCTGCAAACGGCTGGTTCGGCCGTGTACCTGTCCAGCCAGGCCGTGCTGGAGAAGGGCAAGCAGCTCGCCGCCCACCTGCTCGAGGCATCTGCCGACGACATCGTGGTGGCCGAAGGCGGCCTTGCCGTTGCCGGCGTTCCGACCAGCTCGGTGAGCTGGGCCGACATCGCGACGCTGGCCAACGACGACTCCGCCCGCCCGTCAGGTCTCGAGGCAGGCCTGATGGCCGAGGAGAACTTCGATGGGACCGATTCAACGTTCCCGTTCGGCTCCCATGTGGCCGTCGTCGAGGTCGACCGCGACACCGGCGAGGTCGAGCTGGTGCGTCACGTGGCCGTCGACGACTGCGGCACCATCATGAACCCGCTGATCGTGAACGGCCAGCAGCACGGCGGCATTGCCCAAGGCATCGCGCAGGCGCTGTACGAGCACGTCGAATACGACGGCGACGGCCAGCCCCGCAACCCGAGTCTCGGCGACTACCTGGTGCCTTCGGCCGCCGAGCTGCCGAGCTTCGAGGTGTCCAACACCGAGACGGCCAGCCCGCGCAATCCGCTGGGTGCCAAGGGCATCGGCGAGTCGGGCACGATCGGCTCCACGCCGGCGGTGCACAACGCGGTGTGCGATGCGGTGGCCCACCTGGGCATCGACCACATCGACATGCCCTGCAGCCCCCAGAACGTCTGGCGCGCCCTCCAGAGCGCCTGAGCCCGCACAGCGCACGGTTCCTCGCCTGCGAGGGCGCTGCGCCTCCCCCCGGACGAAGCGCCGGGCGATGACGTAGCCTCTGTGCTCGCACACGCAGCGTGACCGACCCTGCAGACGGGTTCGGCGCGTCCTCAGAGGGGACACCACATGAGTACAGATGCAGCGACCGACCCGGTCATCGTCGCCACCACCCGCAGCCCGATCGGCCGTGCCTTCAAGGGCTCGCTGACCGAGATGCGTCCCGACGACATGACGGCGCAGATCGTCACCAAGCTGCTCGACAAGGTGCCCGAGCTGCCCCACGGCGAGATCGAGGATCTCATGCTGGGCTGCGGGCAGCCAGGCGGCGAGGCCGGCTTCAACATCGCACGAGCTTCGGCCATCCTGGCCGGGCTCGACGACGTGCCCGGCACCACGGTCAACCGCTACTGCTCGTCCTCGTTGCAGACCATCCGCATGGCCGCACACGCCATCCGTGCCGGTGAGGGCGACGCCTTCATCGCCGCCGGTGTCGAGTGCGTCAGCCGCTATGACAAGGGCAACTCCGACAGCCTGCCCGGCACCACCAACCCTCAGTTCCGTGCGCCCGGCGAGCGGACCAAGGTGCGGTCCGAAGGCGGCCACGGCGACTGGACTCCGGCGCCCGGGCTGCCCGACCTCTACATCGCGATGGGCCAGACGGCCGAGAACGTGGCCGAGCACAAGGGCGTCAGCCGTCAAGCCATGGACGAGTACGGCGTGATGAGCCAGAACAAGGCCGAGGCCGCCATCGGTCGTGGCTTCTTCGAGATGGACATCACCCCGCTGGAACTGCCCAACGGAAGCGTGGTCAGCTCTGACGACGGGCCCCGCGCCGGCGTCACCTACGAAGCTGTCTCGCAGCTGAAGCCTGTATTCCGCCCCGACGGCAGCGTGACCGCCGGCAATGCGTGCCCGCTGAACGACGGCGCCGCCGCAGTCATGGTCATGAGCCGCAAGCGTGCCGAGGAGTTGGGCATCACGCCGCTGGCACGCATCATCTCGTCGGCGGTATCGGCGCTGAACCCCGAGATCATGGGCCTCGGCCCCATCGAGGCGTGCAAGAAGGCGCTGGCCCGTGCGGGAATGACGATGAGCGACATCGACATGGTCGAGATCAACGAGGCCTTCGCTGCCCAGGTGATCCCCTCGGCCGACGAGCTGGGCATCGACATGGTCGATCAGCTGAACCTCAACGGCGGCGCCATCGCATTGGGCCACCCGTTCGGCATGACGGGTGCCCGCATCATGACCACGCTGCTGAACGGCCTCGCCGACCGTGACAAGACCTTCGGGCTCGAGTCGATGTGCGTCGGCGGCGGTCAGGGCATGGCCATGATCGTGGAGCGCCTCAACTAGATCGCTGCTTCAAACCAGCGGCTGAGCCGATAACTGCCGCGCTTCGGGGCGGTGCATCGGCAACACTGGCCGGGTGAACACGTCCTCGCCGACGGTGCCGCGGTCGATCCAGATCGTTCCGTCCGTCCTGCCTGCTGACTTTGCGCGCCTCGGCGACGAGTGCGCTGCCTTGGAGGCGGCGGGCGTCGACCGGATCCAGTGGGATGTCATGGACGGCGTCTTCGTGCCGAACCTGACGTTCGGCCCCGACGTCATCGCTGCCTGCCGTCCCCACGCCAGCGTGATGTTCGAAGCACACCTCATGGTCGCCGACCCCGACCCGATGCTCGGCGCCTACGTCGACGCCGGCTGCGAGATGCTGATCGTGCACGCCGAGTCGGTGACGCACCTGCACCGGACGCTCGGCCGGGTTGCCGAACTGGGTGCGCAACCGGCAGTGGCCATCAACCCCTCGACGCCGATCGACGCCGTGGCCCATGTGCTCGACCTGGTCGACATGGTGCTCGTCATGACCGTCAACCCAGGATTCGGCGGGCAGGCCTATATCGCCACGATGGAGCCCAAGATCGCTGCCCTGCGCCAGCTCATCTCGGCGAGCGGTTCGGCCGGGGCGTCGGGCGCGGGCATCGACATCGAGGTGGACGGCGGCATCTCGGCTGAGACCATCGGCGGTGCTGCTGCGGCAGGCGCCAACGTTCTCGTATCGGGCAGCGCGCTGTATCGCTATGACGAGGGGCTCGCGCACGGCGTCGCGGACCTGCGCTGCCGTGCGGAGGCTGCGTTCCGAGCGTGATGACCGTGACAGCTCGCCGGCGCTGGCTTCTCATCGCCGCCGCCGTGGTAGCGGTCGCTCTTGCCTTGTGGCCGACGCTCTGCCGTGACAGCGGCGAACCTTCCGTCGAGGAGTTCTGCGCCGAGTTCGCCCACCTGCTGGTCGTGGATCAGCTCAGCCTGACGGTCAACCCCAATGACGACACGGGAACGCGTGAGGCAATGGATCGCACAGCCCGCCAGTTCGCAGATGCTGCTGCAGCGGCGCCAACGGAGATCCGTCCCGACATGGTTCTGCTGGCCGACCTGACGGCTGCACTGTCGGAGGCCGTCGCCGAGACTGCGTCACGCGAGACGTTCGACCGCGCCGCGGCCGTGATCGCTGCACAGGATCCGTTCCTCGAAACGCAGGATGCCGCCACCCAGCGTGTCGTCGACTACGTCACCCGCCATTGCACTGCTGCGCCCGGCTGAACCAGGCGCACGAGCACTGCTGCGCCCGGCTGAACCAGGCGCACGAGCACCGCTGCGCCCGGCTAGATCATCTCGCCGCGCTTGACGATCACGTGATCGCACAAGCCGTAGCCCTTCGCTTCCTCCGCGGTGAACCAACGGTCGCGCTCGGAGTCGAGCAGGATCTGCTCCACGTCCTGACCGCTGTGCAGGGCCGTGCGCTCGGCCATCAGGCGCTTGACGTATGCCATCTGCTCGGCCTGGATGGCAATGTCTGATGCTTGGCCCCGCACGCCGCCGGACGGCTGGTGCATCATCACCCGTGCGTGCGGGAGGCAATAGCGCTTGCCCGGCGCCCCCGCAGTGAGCAGGAACTGCCCCATCGAGGCCCCGAGCCCCAGGCAGACGGTGGCCACGTCGCAGGCCACGAACTGCATGGTGTCGTAGATGGCCATGCCGGCGGTGACTGAACCGCCCGGGCTGTTGATGTACAGCGAGATGTCGCGGCCCCGATCCTGACCCTCCAGGTAGAGCATCTGCGCGCAGACGACGTTGGCGAGCTGATCATCCACCTCGTCGCCCAGGAACACGATGCGGTCGTCGAGCAGCCGGTTCGAGATCTGGGTCCAGCCGGACACGCCACTGGCGTCGAACACTCGCTGCGCACCCGGCGCCGGGACGGTGATCGATGGAAGGTCGGTCATGCGCCGCAGGCTACCGACGAGCCCTTCCGGTGCAGCCGGAATCCCACTGCCGACTGCGTCCGAGAAGGAGCGAGACGAACTCAGAGTCGCGCCGCCAGGGCGCGCAGAGCGCGGCCGCGGTGGCTGATCTGGTTCTTGGCTTCGGCGGACATTTCGGCGAAGGTGAGCGGGGCTGCCTCGTCGGGGACAAAGACGGGGTCGTAGCCAAACCCTCTGTCGCCCCGCGGCGCCGAAGCGATCGTCCCGTCGACGACGCCATCGGCCAGGATCTCGCTGCCGTCTGCCAGCACGACCGCTACCACGGTCCGGAAACGCGCTGTCCGCTGAGGTGGCGGTACCTCGCCCAAAGCAGCCATGAGCTTGGCCAGATTGGCCGCCGGATCAGCTTCAGGCCCCGCAAAGCGGGCGCTGTGCACGCCAGGGGCACCACCCAACGCATCCACTTCCAGCCCCGTGTCATCGGCAATGGCCGACTCACCGGCCGCTGCGCACACGAACCTCGCCTTGATCAGCGCATTGTCCGCCAGCGTCTCGCCGTCTTCAGCCACATCGCCGAGATCTGGTGGCCGCGGCACGATCCCGACATCGGGCATCGCTTCAGCCAGCACCGCAGCAATCTCGACAGCCTTGTGCGGATTGGCCGACGCCATCACCAAACGCATCCCCTCAGCGCTCCGCTATCGATGGCAGCGGAGGCCCACGAGCGGACTAACGAAGCGCAGGGAGCAGGCTGTCAGCCAGGGCGGGGGTTCGCGCAACGGCACAGACCCTCACGTCGGCGGCGTGGCCAGTGCCGTTCGCTGAAGATCGACAATCTCGCTGATGCCCGAACGGGCCAGTGCCAGCATCGCGCTGAGCTGGGCGTCGTCGAACGGATCGCCCTCGGCGGTGCCCTGCACCTCGACAAAGCGACCCTGCCCGGTCATCACGACGTTCATGTCGACCTCTGCCCGCGAGTCCTCCTCGTATGGCAGATCAAGGCGGGCCTCGCCGTCCACGATCCCCACCGAGATGGCTGCACACTCGTCGACGAGCGGATGCCGGCTGATGGCGCCGCTGCTGACCAGGCGGGTGCATGCATCGTGCAACGCCACATAGCCGCCGCAGATCGATGCGGTGCGCGTTCCCCCATCAGCCTGCAGCACATCGCAGTCGACCGTGACCTCGCGTTCGCCCAGCGCCGCCATGTCGCACACGGCCCGCAAGGCCCGCCCGATCAGACGCTCGATCTCCAGCGTGCGCCCCTTCTGCTTGCCCCGCTTCGACTCCCGGCCGACGCGCTCGCCACTCGAGCCGGGCAGCATCGCATACTCGGCAGTCACCCAGCCGGTCCCCCGGCCGCGCATCCAGCGCGGCACGTCGTCGTCGATCGACACGGTGCACAGCACCCTGGTGCGCCCGAAGGACACCAGCACTGAGCCCGGTGTCTGGTCGGTGAAGTCGCGTTCAAAGGTGACGGGCCGCAGCGCGCCGGGCATCCGGCCGTCAGCGCGCGTCACAGCCGGGTCTCGGCATGTGCGGCGAGCACAGGCTTCACGCCCAGAACGTTGCGCCGGTGCGTGCGACTGCCACGTCGCCGTTGAACACCTCGCCCGCCTCGGTCAGGTGATCCTGCGGATCCGATCCGGGCGGTACGTGGGTCACCACGAGCTGTCGCGCACCGACGTCGTTGGCGTCTGCTGCCAGCCACGCCGCGCTGACATGTGGGATCTCGGGATTGTCGGTCGCGTGCAGCAGCGTGCCCTCACCCACCACGAGATCCGGCGAGGGCCGCCCCACGTCACGGCTGAGCGCAGAGAGTGCCCAGCCACGACCGGTGTCGGACGTATAGACGATCGACTTGCCATCGCACTCGAAGCGCATCGCCAGCGTCTCCACCGGATGATCGGTGCGGGAGAACAGCACGTCGATGTCGCCGATACGCGCCTCCGACGAGTCCTTCACCATCTCCCAGCCGAAGAGATCTGAGCTGTCGCCGTACACCTCGGTGACCTCGCGCACGCCTTCGGTGGCGAGCACCCGCATGCTCTCCATGCCCATGTACCACTTCGCTGCGTTGTAGATCACGGGCAGTTCCGCGCAGTGATCGGGATGGTGATGGCTCACCAGCAGCGCATCCACCGTCTCCAGCGGCACATGGGATTGCAGGTTGGCGAAGGTGCCCGGCCCGCAGTCCACCCACAGGGTCGTCGCTTGGCTGCGCACGAGGTATCCGCTGCACGACTCGCCGACGGCGGCGTAACTGCCCGAACAACCCAGGATCGTCACCGAGAGCTTGCTCACGGAGGCCGATACTACGCAGGTGGGCGGGGCTTCTCACATCGTGCCCACACCAGCAGAACTTCAGCCGATCGGGCAGCGCGTTCCGGCCTCAAGCGACCGGAGGACACCTGCTTCGTCGAAGGCGCCGACGAGCCGCCCTCCGCTGGTTGCGAGCGATACCGAGGCCGGCTCGCTGGCGGTTGCGGGGTGGAATGTGGCCGCCGGGTATGCCTCGGCAACCTCGGCACGCCCGGCGCCGACACCGATTCCCTCGGCCGTCTGCAGCATGTACGGATCGGGTCCGAACGCTCCCAGCCGCCAGGTCATGAAATGCTCATCGCCGACGTCGCGGTGCTGGTAGCCGTCTTCGGCATTCCCGAACAAGGCCAGGAGGCCTGGCCATTCCACTGCTCGCAGCTGGCTGCCGGGACAGTCCCCGTAGATCGAGAACGTGTCGGTCCAGCCGCTGTCGGCGACCGGCTGGCCGAGCGCGCTGGTGAGCACGTCAACGGCAGCCTGCGCGTCGGTGCCGAATGGCACCAGACCGAGGCCGTCGCTCGCGAGCACCACGCCTTCGGGACGGGGCACTGCCGCCCCGCCCAGCCTTTCGGGCGTCGTTGTCGCTGGCGCAGCGTCGCCGGATGTGCCCGCATCGCCTTCAGCCGGAGCTGTCACCAGCACTGCAGCAGAGCGCTCGGATGATGTCTGCGACGGCAGCAGCGTGGTCGCGGTGATGTCGAGCGACAGGGCGATGGTGGACGGCGGAGCGGGCGCAACCCGCAGCGGAGGACCCGTGCAGGCACCCGCGGCCACCGCCAGCACGACGGCCACCACCGCTGCCCGGCAACAGGATCTGGCGCCCCTCATGCCGGAAACGGTACGACAGCGTCTCAAACAATCAACCGCCGAACCGACTGCAGAGGCGGTCAGAAGTAGATGACATTCTCGGCGTGCGCGGCCGCAGCATCGAGGTCGTCGGTCCAGGCGCCGACCGACAGGTACTTCCACCCGTGATCGCTCACCACGAACACGATGACGCCTTCGTCGATGCGGGCGGCCGCCTTGCGTGCTCCGGCCAGCGCCGCGCCGCCCGAGATGCCCGAGAACACGCCTTCGGCCGCCAGCATGCGCGTCGCCTCGATCGATTCGCGCGGGCGCACGATCATCTTGCGATCGAGCAGATCGACGCCGCCCCACTGCTCGAAGATTGGCGGCACGTACCCGTCGTCGAGGCTGCGCAGGCCCTCCACCTGCTCGCCCGCCGGCGGTTCGACCGCCCACACTTGCACCGACGGCGAGTGCTCCTTGAGGTACCGGCCGACACCGAGCAGCGTGCCGCTCGTACCCAGCCCCGCCACGAAGTGTGTGATGCCGGGAACGTCGGCGACGATCTCGGGGCCCGTGGTGCGGTAGTGCACCACGGGATTGGCCTCGTTCCCGTACTGGTAGAGCATCGTCCAGTCCGGGTTGGCCTCGGCCAGCTCCACAGCGAGCCGTACCGCCCCGTTTGAGCCCTGTTCGGCCGGGCTGTCGATGATCTCGGCGCCGAAGATCTCGAGCATCTGCCGTCGTTCGGCGGTGACGTTGCCTGGCAGCACGATCTTGACCCGGTAGCCGCGGCGCTGCCCCAGCATGGCCAACGCGATCCCGGTGTTGCCGGAGGAGGGTTCGATGATCACCGAACCGGGTGCCAGGCGGCCTTGGGCCTCTGCGCTGTCCAGCATCGCCAGCGCAACCCGGTCTTTCACCGAGCCGGTCGGGTTCTGCCCTTCCAGCTTGGCGTACAGCTCGACTGACGGATTGGGGCTGAGACGGCTGACGTCGAGCGTGGGCGTGGCGCCGATCAGCTCGTCGACAGAGCGATAGACGGCCACGTACCGGCTCAGTCGTGCGTATTGGAGCGAGGCCGGACCGGCTCAGCCACCGGCGACTGCCGGCAGGATCGACAGCTCGTCGCCGTCGGACAGCGCAGTGTCCATCTGGGAGAGGTAGCGCACATCCTCGTCGTTGACATAGACGTTCACGAAGCGGTGCAGGCTGCCGTCTTCAGCGAGCAGGTTGGGGGCGATGCCGGGAAACTCGCCGACCAGCCACGACACGGCTTCGGCCACGGTGCTGGCTTCGGCGTCAACCCGCGACTGCCCGTTGGCGTGGGGACGCAGGACGGTCGGCAGGCGGACGGTGACAGCCATCGGAGCTCCCGTTTCGGCGGCTGGGTGATCGGCGGCCAGGAACGTGCACGCCGCCTCGGCTATTCCTGACCTGTTGACTCAGGATTCTACGGACCGCACCAGCCGTACCCTCGGGTTGATGGCAAGCGACCGTAACGTCGTGGCGTCAAACCGCCGTGCGCGCCGCAACTACGAGGTGCTCGACACCTTCGAGTGCGGCATGGTCCTGCGCGGCACGGAGGTCAAGTCGCTGCGTGCCGGCGGCGCCCAGATGGGCGACGCCTATGCCCGGGTACGCGACGACGAGATGTGGCTGATGGGCCTGCACATTGCCCCGTGGATCCATGCATCGCCCAACTTTGGCCACGAGGTGGAGCGCCCCCGCAAGTTGCTCATGCATCGTGCCGAGATCAACCGGCTGCGGGCCCGGACTGAGCAGGACCGTCTGCAGCTCATCCCGCTCGAGATCTACTTCCGCGATGGACGAGCCAAGCTGGAACTCGCCCTTGCCCGGGGCCGCCGGCTGTATGACAAGCGGCACGCGATTCGCAAGCGAGAAACGGACCTCGAGGCCCGCCGGGCGTTGCGCGACCGGTCGGCCTAGCTGCTGAGTTCTCAGGCGAAGGCAGCAGCGGCGATTCGGGCCACTGCGGCGGGCTGGTCGAAGTCGGCCTGGTGGCCGGCTTCATCGAGCAGATGCGTGCCCGCGACGTTGGGGAGTGCCCCGGCCCAGCGCTCGAGGTACGACGCCGGAATGATCCGGTCCTTGGCGCCGTGCACCAGCGTCACCGGATTGGTGACCCGGTGCAGTCGGTCGGCGAGTCCCCATTCGGGCAGCGGCCAGATCAGCTGTGCCGCGGCAGTGCGCGTGAGATAGCGGTGCACGCCGTGCTCCACCACCATGTCAGCCGGCAGGTCGGACGGGTCATCGAAGAACGCCGCTGACGCCGCCGTGTCTTCGGTGAGCATCGCCCGCTGCACGCTCAGCGTGGTGCCGAACGGGTCAGCGACCGGATCGCCATCGTCCCAGAGGCCGAACGGCGCCACGAGCACCATCGAACCGAACGCCTCGGGCCGTACCGCCGCCAGTTCGAGCGCCAGCATGGCACCCACGCTGGAAGCCACCAGCGGCGCCCCGGTGAGCCCGGCCAGATCGACGACCTCGCTCGTCGCGACCACCCAGTCGTGCAGGGTTCGCAGCCCTTCGGGTTCGCTGGAGCCGGTGAAGCCCGGCAGGCTCGGTGCCGCCACGCGATGGCCCGTTGCGGCGAGCTCCTCGAGCACGGCGTGCACGCCGGGGTTGCCGAGCATGCCGTGCAGGTAGCCCACGGTCGGGCCCTCGCCCAGCTCCACGATGCCGATATGGCCGTCCCGGTACGGCAGCGTGCCCGGTGCGAAATGGCCGGCCAGCGGTGCGCCTGCGTTCATTGGGCGCGGCTCCCGACAGGCGCGAGCTGGTGGTCGGTCTTCGGCCACCAGTGGTCCTCGTAGTCGTCCTCGAACAGGCCGGCAACCTCTGGCATCACCTTGGTGGCGTACATCTCGGTGTTCATCTTCACCAGCTCGGGATCCATGTTGCCGAAGTGGCTGAACACCATCAGGTGGCCCACGTTCATGGTGGTGGCCAGCTCGTGCACCTGCTCGGTGACCTGGGTCGGATTGCCCAAGATGATGTAGCCCTTCTCCACCATTTCCTCGAAGCTCAGCTTCTTCGAGCCGAAGGAGGGCTTGGCGCTGCCCGCCTTGGCAGCATCGGCTGCGTTGGCCTCGCGCCGGGCGGTGGCTTCGCGCGCTGCACGCTCCACCATGCCCTCGACCCCGGCACGCACCGTGTTGGGCGTCTTGTAGCCCGGCGGGTCGGCGTAGCCGGCGTAGACGTGCAGGCAGGTGTTGAAGAAGTACTCAGCGGGCTCGCGGTACAGATCCCACGCCTCGGCCTCGGTGTCGGCCACGGCGACGAACTGGGCGAAGCCGCCCTGGAACGGGTTGGTCTCCTTGCCGAGTTCCTGGACCTTCTTCCAGAAGCCCTGCATGGTGCGCAGGCCGGCCTTGTAGCCGAAGTAGCTCAGGTAGCAGTACACAAGGTCTTCTGCAGCGCACCAGTCCCAGGTGTCCACCGAGCCGCCGCCGGGAATCCAGATGGGCGGGTGGGGCTGCTGCACCGGCCGGGGCCAAACGTTGACGTAGCGCAGCTTGTTGTAGTTGCCGTTGAAGCTGAACACCTCGTCCGACGTCCAGGCCTGCCGGATGAGGTCGACGCCCTCGTGGTAGCGCTCGCGCAGCGTGGCCGGGTTCTGGCCGTAGGCGTAGATCGTGTCCATCGGCGAGCCCACCGGGAAGCCGGCGATCATGCGCCCGCCGGTGATCCCGTCGAGCATGGCGATCTCCTCGGCCACCCGCAACGGCGGGTTGTACAGCGCTACCGAGTCGCCCAGCACGACGATGTTGGTGTCGGGGCAGTTGCGTGACAGCGCTGCGGCGATGATGTTCGGGCTGGGCATCAGCCCGTAGCCGTTGGAGTGGTGCTCGTTGATGCCCACGGCGTCGAACCCGCACTGTGCTGCAAACTCGAGCTGGTCGAGATACGCGTTGTAGGTCTGGTGACCGACGGTCGGGTCGTACAGCTTGGGGTCGATGTCGACCCAGACCGAGCGATGCTGCTCGGGGAAGTCCGGCGGGAGCTCCGGGTAGGGCATCAGATGGAAGAAGATCGACTTCACGGCGTGCTCCTTGCGGTTCGCCAGAAAATCTACTCCGCGTTCGACTCTGCGTAGTCATCGGGCGCGCCCGCTGCGGAGGCGCCAGAACCCTCTGCTCCCGCGATCCGGCAGGTCGCAATGTCGCAGAGTCTCCTGCCGCCTCCTCCGCTATGACATCTGTGCCTCTGGGTTCGCGTGCTCAGTCCCAGTCGTGGCCCACGAGGGAGACGTCGTCGGGGTTGAAGAAACCGGGAATCGTCCAGCCGTCGAGGTCGTACTCGGACATGCACTGCTCGGCGAAGCCTTCGAGCATCGCTGTCAAGGATTCCTGACCGGGCGCCGCCCCATCGGCCGCATGCACGTTCTCGTAGCGGACCTGTTCGTTGTTGCCGGCGTAGTTGCGCTCGTACAGCTCATGACGGCCGCCGAACTCGCTGCCCATGGCATCCCACAGCAGCTTCATGATCTTCATCCGCTCGAGCGCCGGGATGCCGTCCGAACCTCGCACGAAACGCTCCAGGTAGGGCCGGATCTCGTCCGACTTGAAGTCGGCGGCGTTCGAGTTGACGTAGATGAGACCTGACGCCACCACCTGCTCGACAATGTCCTTGATCCGGGGATAGAAGTGCGGCGTGAAGGTGCGGTAGGCCAAGCCGTAGAGCACGGACGGCTGCACGGCGCCATTCGCCCACGGATCGGGGTTGCGGCACATCGCGTCGCTCAGGCCCCACATCAGGTTGCGGATGGCGATCACCTCGCCCAGGTTGGCCTGCACGCCCCGGAAGTCGCGGGTGCCGGTGGCGCGCAGCGCCTTGGACAGCAGCCCGGCGATGAAGTCCAGCTTCACGCACAGGCGGGCCAGCCCATGGAAGGTGAACCGCGGCAGGAAGCCGATCGAGGGGAAGAAGCTGTTGGCCTTGGGCACGTCGCCGTACAGGAACACGTTCTCCCACGGAACCAGCACTTGGTCGAACACCAGGATCGAGTCGTTCTCGTCCAGGCGGCTGGACAGCGGGTAGTCGAACACGCTTCCGGTGGCAGCCGCCTGCAGCTCATAGGAGTTGCGGCAGATCAGCTTCACCCCGTCGGCGTCCATCGGCGCGGTGCACACGATGGCGAAGGCGCGATCCTGAATGGGTATCTGGCCGTAGTGGGCGATGAAGTTGTAGTGCGTCAGCGCCGAGCCGGTGGCCACGACCTTGGCGCCCGACACGACCAGGCCGTTGTCGGTCTCCCGCTCGACGTGCATGCAGACATCGCGGATCTGATCGGGGCCGAGGTGACGGTCGACCGGCGGATGCACGATGGCGTGGTTCCAGTACAACACCTGCTCCTGGCTGCGCTGGTACCAGTAGACGGCGTTGTCGGAATAGTCGCCGTAGAACTCCGGCATCGCTCCCAAGGTGGCCAGGAACGACGCCTTGTAATCGGGACTGCGACCCATCCACCCATAGGTCAGGCGCTGCCAGCCGGCGATGGCGTCGCGGGCGCCGACGAGGTCGTCTGCACTGTGAGGCACCCGAAAGAACTTGTGCGTCTTGCCTCCCGAACCGGTGTCCGTGTCGCACATGAGCACGTCTTGCTGGGCGGGATCGCTCAGCGCGTCGTAGAGGCGGGCAATGGAGCGCACGCTGTTGCGGAACGCCGGGTGCGTGGTGACGTCACGCACCTTCTCGCCATGGAAGAACACCGTGCGGCCGTCGCGCAGGCTCTCGATGTACTCGTCGCCGGTCATCGGCGACCGTGCCTCAGTCGACCCGCTCATCTCGTGTGCCCCCGTGCGCCTGCCTTCATCGGCCAGGCAGCTCAGGCTGGCGAGAAGTCGGTCTCGTAGTCGGTGTCGTCAACCAGCAGGTCTTCCGGTGGCAGCCGCTTGGCGTAGTTGAGAGCCCCGTTGATGTCGTGCTTCCAGACTTCCTCGGGCAGCTCGTACAGCACTTCCACGCCGTAGCCGTTGGGATCGTTGACGTAGACGCTGTGGGTCATGCCGTGATCGACGCGGACGTTCATCGGCACTCCCCGCTCCTCGAGAAACTGCACCTGCTCGAGCCACGACTCCCGGTCGGGGTAGGTGATCGCGATGTGGTTCACCGCGCACGCGCCCTCCACCATGCTCCATTTCTCGGGCGGCGCCGGCAGCTCCGGACGCTCCACGAGCGCGAGGTCGTGGTGGTTCACGTCGTCGACGACGCCGCTGTAGAAGCGCATGTTCATGGACGGCGGCTTGCCGCCACGCGGTTCCAGCTCGCCGACTTGCTTGAAGCCCAGCAAGTCGCACCAGAAGTGATGCGACTCTTCCATGTCGCGCACGTTCAGCACCAGATGATTCAGGCCCCGCGGCGTGACTGCGCTCGTGCGCTTCTTGATCGCTTCGCTCATGGACTGCCCGCCTTGTCCGATTTGTTGGGAGCCTAGCCCCGCCTGCATTTCCGGCTCGGCGGAGTCGACGTCAGCCCTGGCGCTTGGCCAGCCACTCCTCGAACTCGGCACGACGATCCTTGGCGATGGGGAACGTGCCGATCGAGCTCTCGCCGGCAGCGACTCGCTCGATGGCCCACTCCTCTTCGAGTTCCTGGGCATAGGAGTCGTCGGCAATCTCCTCGGCAAGCAGCGCTGGGATGACCACGGCCCCCTCGGCGTCGCCCACGATGATGTCGCCCGGAAACACAGTGACGCCGGCGCAGGCGATGGGCACCTGGTGTTCGAGCGGCGTATGCACGCGGCCGAGGGTCGCCGCGTGGGATGACTGGTGGTACACAGGCAGGCCGACGTCGGCCACGGCTGGCGTGTCGCGCAGGGCGCCGTCGGTGACGAAGCCGGCGGCGCCGAGATGCTTGATGCGCATGGTGAAGATGTCGCCGATGGTGCCGGCATGCGGCTCTCCGCGGGCCTCCACGATGAGCACCTCTTCGGGCTCGATGGACTCCACGGCCCGGCGCTGCGCATTCGGGCCCTGCTGCCGGCGTTCGAAGTCTTCGCGCTTGGGCACGAAGCGCAGCGTGTGGGCGTAGCCAACCATGCGCTGGCCCTCGTTGAGCGGTCGCAGGCCGTTCAGGAAGCTGTTCCGCATCCCACGCCGCTGCATCTGGCCTGCAAGCGTCGCCGTGGACACGGCATTGAACTTCATTCGCATGTCGTCGGTGAGCACCACCGGGCGGTGTTCTGCATCGGCCATGGAATCCCCTTTGCTGAGCCCGTTTGCGCTGTGTTGTTCCAGCGTGTCGACGGGCCTCGCCAATGTAGCCAAGTCCCGTTTTGCAGCCGCCGGTCACGCCTGCAGACTCCCGTCTCCCCGCGTTGGCGTTTCACTCGGCGTATCGGCGACAAGACTGGCGGATCGGCGGCGCACGGCGTGCCAGCTTCGGCGACGCCGAGGTCCGTCGCTCGAACCGAAAGGAAGTGCTGTGGCGCCTTCGAAGACCATCGACCCCATCGAGCTGTCGAGCCGGCTCATCGACACCGGCGTGGCCGACGAGCAGGTCGTGCGGGTCAACAACGCGCTGAGCGAGATCGACGACAACGTCGCAGTGGTCGAGGCGTTCAGCAACATGGTGGCCTTCGGTACCGACGACGGCCTGGTGTGTTTCGACGCCAGCGGCCCTTTCAGCGGCACAGCGGTAGTGGAGTCGCTGCGCGGCTGGTCCGCCGATCGGGTCAACACGCTGCTGTACACGCACGGCCACATCGACCATGTAGGCGGCAGCGGCGCGCTGGCGGCCGATGCGTCCGAGCGCGGCCAGCCGCTGCCCCAAGTGATGGGGCACGACAACGTCGTCCCGCGTTTCGAGCGCTACAACGCCACCAACGGCTACAACCTCATCATCAACCGGCGTCAGTTCGGCATCGGGCTGCGGCAGCGCGGGGTGGGCATCGCTTTCGACGACGACCGCTTCCTGCCGTCGGACGCGCTCTGGCCGAACCGCACATTCAGCACGGAAGACTCGCTGTCGATCGGCGGGCTCGACTTCGAGCTGCACCACGACAAGGGCGAAACCGACGATCACACGTGGGCGTGGGTGCCCTCGCACCGCGCCATCTGCCCCGGCGACCTGGTGGCGTGGGTGTTCCCGAACGCCGGCAACCCCCAGAAGGTACAGCGCTACCCGTTGGAGTGGGCCCGGGCGCTGCGCCACATGGACTCCCTCGAGCCCGAGCTGCTGATCCCGGCGCACGGGCCGCCGGTGCGAGGCCGCGAGCGCATCGGCACCGTGCTGCTGTCGCTGGCCGAAGCGTTGGAATCCCTGGTGAGCCAGACGATCGAGCTCATGAACGCCGGAGCATCGCTGGATGAGATCCTCCAGGGCGTCTCGCTGCCCGCCGAATGGCTGGCGCGCCCGTGGATGCGGCCGGTCTATGACGAACCCGAGTTCGTCATCCGCAACATCTGGCGCCTGTATGGGGGCTGGTGGGACCTCGACCCCGCCTATCTGAAGCCGTCGCCCAAATCAGCGCTGGCCGGCGAACTGGTGCGCCTGGGAGGCGGTGCCGAGGTGTTCGCACAGCGGGCACAGGAGCTGGCCGAGGCCGGCGATCTCAAGCTGGCGTGCCATCTGATCGAACTGGCGGTGGCCGCCGACCCGTCATCGGCCGGCTTGCACGGCGTGCGGGCAGAGATCTACGAGGCCCGCCGAGCGGCCGAGCAGTCGCTGATGTCGATCGGCATCTTCAGCGCCGCAGCCGCCGAGTCACGCGAGATCGTCGACGGCTGATCATTCTGGGCCGCACAACGGCGTAACCCCGGCCGCTTGCCGAAGCAGTGACGGTTCCGCGGTCTTCGAGGGAGACTCCAGGGCAAAGATCGACCATCGGCTTCCTAACGGTTGCTGCCGGGCAGTGCACCACCCGGGCCAAGTTCGAGCCGCTGTGCACGACCGCTGGGCATCGCTTGACTGGCACAAGTGCTGGCCATCACGTGAACGGGGCCGCGTCGGCACCACCGCGTAGCATGCGGGCATCGGCCGGGTGCGCCCGCGGCCGGGAACGGCGGGGCTGGAGCACGCACATGGCCGACACTGGATCGGGCACGGCGCCGGGAGCGCCGTACGGGGGGCGCGGCGCACCTGCTCTGTCCGAGCGTGCGCTCGGCGTGCCCGCCGCGGCGGTAGCGATGGTGGGATGGGCCGCCTCAGGCGTGATCGCAAAGGGCATCTCCGAACTCGGGCCACTGGCCATCGTGTTCTGGCGGATGTGGCTCTACACCGGGCTGGTCGCACTGTTCCTGTGGGCCAATCGCACCCCGCTGCGGCTGTCGTCGATCAAGGTGTCGTTCTGGGGCGGGTTCTCGCTGGCGTTCGACATCATGCTGTTCTTCGTCGCCCTGCGGATGACCACGGTGGCCAACGCCACGGTGGTGGCTTCGCTGCAGCCGTTGCTCATGCTGTTCCTGGCGCCCCGGCTGTTCGGCGAGCAGCCGGGCCGGCGCCATTGGGGACTGGCGCTGGTGGCGATTGCCGGCATCGCGATCGTCGTGCTCGGCTCGTCGGGACTGACCGAGTGGAGCGTGTTCGGCGACTTGGTGGCATTCGGGGCATTGTTCGCCTGGACGGGCTATTTCGTGTTCTCCAAGCTCAGCACACAGAAGATCGCAGCGGCCCAGTACACGGGCGGCAGTGCGCTGGTGTGCTCGTTGGTGGCCACGCCGTTCGCGCTGGCCTCGGGGCAGGTGTTCGACTGGCCGTCGGCCGGAGCGTGGCTGTGGCTGGGCATCATGGCCATCGGCCCCGGCGTCGCCAGCCACATGCTGATGAATTGGTCTCTGGTGCGCATACCGTCGTGGCTGGGCTCCACGATGACGCTGGCCATCCCCGTCACCAGCACGCTGATGGCCTGGGCGTTCCTGGGCGATCAGGTGTCGCTGTGGCAGTTCGTCGGGATGGCCGTGGTGATGTTCGCCCTCTCCCTCGTGGTGCTCGACCAGTCCCGCACCAAGCTGACCTAGCGCTTCCTTACCGGGTGGCGAGCCGGCCGGCGTCAGCGCCGCCGATCAAGCGGCTGCGTGCACCGGCGGGCGCCGCTGCGCCCATGGGGCGGCCTGTTCCATCTCGGCTGCGACACGCAGCAGGACGTCCTCGCGACCCGGTGCTGCGACGAGCTGGATGCCGATGGGCAGGCCTTCGGGCGACATGCCTTCTGGCGTGCCCAGCGGCACGGAGATGGCGGGCTGGCCGCTGACGTTGAACTGAGGCAGGTAGGACGTCACCTTCGCCAGTCGCTTGGTCAGGGTGCGCTCGTCGCCCTCGACGAGGTAGCCGACCGGGGGCGGGACGACGCCCAGCGTGGGCGTCAGCAGCAGATCGAAGCCGTCGCCGTGCCCGGGCACGGCGTTCCACCACTGCACGATCTGCCGTGTGAACTGGTGCAGGCGTTCACGGCTCGCGAGCAGGTCGGGTGCGCTGATCTTGGTGCCGCGCTGGTAGTTGATCCACGCGACCGGCTCAACGTCGTCTTCGGTCCAGGGTCGGCCGAGCGCCGCCTCGTAGGACCGCAGGGTCGCGGTCGCGCTCGCCCGCATGATCCGGACGTAGTCGTACATGTAGTCGTTGGTGGCCATCGGCTCGGGCAGCGCCTGTTCGACCCGGTGTCCAAGGCTGTCGAGCAAACCGGCTGCGGCTTCGGCGGCCTGGGTGCACAGCGGGTCAGTTGCTTCGAAAGGGATGGTTGAGCTCACGCCGATGCGCAGCGTGCCGGGGTGCTGGCCGACTTCGGCGACATAGCCGGCTGCGGGCGCAGGATGAGCCGGCACGTACGGGTCGCCTGGCTCGGGGCCGGCGAGGACGTCGAGTGCCAGCGCCGCGTCGCGCACGGTGAGCGCGACGGCACCGTCGGTGGTGCCGCCTCCCCAGCCCTCGCCCGCAGGTGAACTGGAGATCCGGCCCCGAGAAGGCTTGAGGCCGACCAACCCATTGGCACTGGCGGGGATGCGGATCGATCCGCCGCCGTCGCTGGCGTGGGCGATGCGCACGATGCCGGCCGCAACCGCCGCCGCGGCACCGCCGCTTGAGCCAAGCACGGTGTGATCGGTGTTCCACGGGTTGCGGCAGGGTCCGTGTAGCACCGTCTCCGCCGCTGCAGGGCACTGGCCACCGCCGAGTTCGGGACTGTGGGTGTGCCCGATGCTGATGGCACCAGCTTCGGCTAGCCGGCGAGCAACGGCGCCCGTCTCGGGGTAGCGGTAGTCAAGCTCGGCCAACCGGCGGTTGCCCTGGTAGCCCGGCTCGCCCTTCGCCGGGCAGAAGAGGTCCTTCAGCGCAACCGGCACGCCGGCCAGCAGTCCTGTCGATGCTCCGTCGGCGTCGAGCCCGGCCGCTCGCCCTCGTGTCGCATCCCATTGCGCGGCTCGATGCCGCGCCTGTTCATAGGTCTTCTCGACGATCGCATTGATTGTCGGGTTCACCTGCTCGCAGCGGGCAATGGCCTCCCCAACCGTCGTCACTGCGTCGGTCTCGCCCGCCCGCACCTGCTCAGCCAACGCCGTCGCGTCGCTCATCTTCACCCCTGTCACCGTCGGCCCCAGTGCTCAGGGCCCCGCCGTCAACGGCGCAGTCTCGCGCAGCAGCCTGGCTGGTGGGCCGCTGACGACGAGCAGGCCCGCATCATTTGGGCTCTTCGCGTTTTTTTGGGATGACGGTGGGTTGAGGGTCCTTGGGTAGGGGTCGAGGCCCTGCTGGGATCGGTGTTCGTGAGACGCCGAACCCTGGAGGGCCTCGATGGCGAGAGATGTTATGTCGGTGCGGCTGTGG
>JAJDTF010000107.1 GCA_022827265.1 Acidimicrobiia bacterium
CTGCGCCTGGATCGAGACATCCAGCGCGGACACTGCCTCATCGGCGATCACCAGCTCGGGCCGCAGCGCCAAGGCCCGGGCGATGCAGATGCGCTGCCGCTGACCCCCGGAGAACTGGTGCGGGTACTGCCGCATGTCGTCAGGCGACATGCCGACCCGTCGCAGCAGGTCGGCGACCACATCATTGATCTCGCGCTTGGGCACGGCTCGATGGATCTCGAGCGGCTCCGCGATCGCTTTGCCGACCGTGCGGCGGGGATCCAGGCTGGCGAAGGGGTCCTGGAAAACGATCTGCGCCTTGCGCCGGTGCGGCCGCAGCGCCCGGGGCCCGATGTGCGTGATGTCGGTGCCGTCGAGCCGGATGGTGCCACTCGTGGGATTCAGCAGGCGGATGATCAGGTACGCCAGCGTCGACTTGCCGCAGCCGCTCTCGCCGACCACCGCCAGCGTCTCCCCTCGATCGATGTGCAGGCTGACCTGCTCCACGGCGTGCACACGGGCGCCGTGACTGGCCGGGAAGTGCTTGGTGAGCGCCTCGACCTCGACGATCGGCCTGGCCTCTGGGGCATCGTGCTGCGTCACGAGTCCGAGCCCCCGTCGCCGTCCGCCCCGGAGCCCGCAGCCGCCGCCAGTTCATCGGGATCGATCAGGTCAAAGCGCTGAGGGGTTTCGATGCCGGCCATCGACCCGAGCCGCGGCACGGCTGCGAGCAGCGACTGCGTGTAGGGCTCGCTGGGCCGCTCGAAGATGTCCGAGACATGGCCGCGCTCGACTAATCGCGACTGCTGCATCACCACCACCTCGTCGGCGATCTCCGCCACGACACCCATGTCGTGGGTGATGATCAGCACGGCTGCGCCGGTCTCGCGCTGCATCTCAGCGATCAGGGCGAGAATCTGCGCCTGGATCGTCACGTCGAGCGCGGTGGTGGGCTCGTCCGCGATCAGGATCGCTGGGTCGCAGGCGAGCGCCATGGCGATCATCACCCGTTGGCGCATCCCGCCTGACATCTCGTGGGGGTACTGGTCGATACGGCGCGCAGCGTCGGGAATCCGCACCCGGCTCAGCATCTCCAAGGTGCGCTCGCGGGCCTCGCTGCGGTTCATGCCGCGGTGCAGCCTGAGCGCCTCGCCGATCTGGCTGCCGACGGTGTAGACGGGGTTCAGGCTGGTCAGCGGTTCCTGGAAGATCATCGAGATGCGATCACCCCGGATCGATCGCATCTGCGGTTCGGGCAGCTGCAGCAAGTCGTCGACGCTGCCGTCGTCGTGGCGGAACAGCACCTCGCCGCTGCGTATCTCCGCCCGGGTGCCGATCTCGATGAGGCGCATGATCGACAGCGCAGTCACCGACTTGCCCGAACCCGACTCGCCGACCACCGCCAGCGTCCCGCCGTCATGCAGGTCGAACGACACGTCGTTCACGGCGACGAAATCGTCGAAGCCGACAGTGAGGCCCCGCACCTGCAACCGCGGCGACGCCCCGGTGCTGTCAGCTCCGTCCGTCACCGTGCTCACAGCGGCGCCCTCACCCGGCATGCCGTCGCCGTTCTGCAGCGTGCTCACCGCTCAGCGTCCCCGCAGCTTGGGGTTGTAGGCATCCTGCAGCCCGTCGCCGATGAGGCTGAAGCTCAGCACCGTGAAGAAGATCGCCAGGCCGGGAAAGGTCACCGACCACCACGCAGTCAGGAAGTTTCCCCGATTCAGCCCGATCATCAAGCCCCAGCTCGTGGTGTTGGGATCGCCGAGGCCCAGGAACGCCAGCCCCGCCTCGAACAGGATCGCCGTGCCCATGATGAGCGTGGCCGACACGATGAGCGGCGGCAGCGCATTGGGGAACACCACCTTGCGAATGATGCGCCAGTCCGTCGCTCCCACCGCTCGGGCTGCCCGCACGAATTCCAGGTTCTTCAGCCGCAGGAACTCCGCGCGGGTGATGCGGGCGATCCCCGGCCACGCCACCACGCCGATGGCGAACGAGATCGTCCACATCGACGGCTCGAACAGGGCCACCAGCACCATCGCGAACAGCAGCGCAGGCAGCACCTGGAAGAACTCGGTGAAGCGCATGAGGGCGCTGTCGAGCCAGCCGCCGTAATAGCCGGCGAGCGCGCCGATGCTGATGCCGATCACCAGCACCATCGCAGCCGCCATGGCGGCCACCGTCATGCTGGTCGTGCCGCCCCCGATCACGCCGGCCAGCACGTCACGTCCCAAATAGTCGGTGCCCAAGCGGGCCTCGGCCAGCTCTCCGGGACCAGTGAGCGGGATGGCCACGATGTCCTTGGGATCGTTGTCGTAGATCCGCGGCCCGGCGACCGTCATGAAGGCGATCCCGATGAGCATCACCACACCGGCCACTGCCGCCTTGTTGCGCACGAACAACCGCAGTGTCTCTCGCCCGGGGCGTCCCGACCCGCCTTCGCCGCCGGCCACCAGGCCGGGTGCGACGGGCAGATCAGCGGCTGCCACCTCGCCTCGTCCCATTGCGTCAGACATTGGTGCGCTCCCGCAGCCGGATGCGCGGGTCGATGATCGTGTACAGCAGATCGGTGAGCAGGTTGGCCACGATGACCATCACCGACGACACCATCAGCACGCCGAGCAGCACCGAGGTGTCCCGGCGCAGGATCGAGTCGAACGCCAACCGGCCGAGCCCGGGCCAGTTGAACACGGTCTCGACGAGCAGGGCGCCCGACAGCAGCGCTCCGAACTGCAGGCCCACCACGGTCACCACGGGGATGACGGCGTTGCGCAGTGCGTGCTTGTACACGACTCGACGCTCGTTCAGGCCCTTGGCCCGCGCCGTGCGCACGTAATCCGACTCGAGCACTTCAAGCATCGACGCCCGAGACAGCCGGCTGTACTGCGCCAGGTAGATGAGGCCGAGCGTCAGCGCGGGCAGCACCAGGTGCTCGCCCACATCGAGCACATTCGCCAGCAGCCCCTCGCCGTAGTTCACGTCGTGCCATCCCTGCACCGGCAGCAGCTTCCAGGCGGAGGCGAACAGGATGACCAGCATGATCCCGGTCCAGAACACCGGCATCGAGAAGCCCACCAGCGCCAACACGGTCGCCCCGTGACTGATCGGGCTCTCCGGACGCCGCGCGGTGGCGACGCCCACCATCGTTCCCGCCGCCACGGCGAACGCCAGCGCGGTCCCGACCAGCAGCACGGTGGGCCACAGGCGTTGCAGGATCAGCGACGTCACCGACTGGTTGAAGAAGTACGAGTCGCCCAGGTTACCGGTGGCGACCCGGCCGACATACGACGCGAGTTGCACGATGACCGGGCGGTCGAGCCCATACTGCGCCCGGATCTCCTCCAGCAGCTCAGGATCGCCGGCGCCGCTCTCGCCCACGATCACGGTGGCGGGATCGCCCGGCGTGATGTGGATCAGCAAGAAGTTGAGGCACATCACTGCCAGGATCAGCCCGAGTGCTTGGGCGATCCTGGCAGCGATGGACCTCAACATGCTCCGTCCTTGTTGAGCGAGATTCCGGCGGTCAACTCAGTGCTACCGGAATGGGGCTCGGTTGCCGCTACTCGTCCAGCCAGACCTCGTGCATGGGCGACATCTGCCCCCAGATGTTGTTGGTCGGCGGGTTCATGACCGCCGGGTTGTAGGCCTGCCAGAACGAGGGAGTGTTCAGGAAGAAGATCGGCATGTCTTCGGCCACGATCTCCTGGAACTCGGCGTACAGCCGGGCTCGTTCGGTGATGTCGAACTCCTGGCCGGCCGCGTTGAGCAGCGCGTCGACATCGGGGTTGCAGTAGCCCGTGTTGTTCGTCCAGATCACGCCCACCCGGTTGTCGCACAGGTAGGTGCGGTGCACGCCGATGACCGGGTCGCCCCAGTTCCAGACCTGGTTGATGGTCATCTGGTACTCCCCGGTGGCGACTCGCTGCGCCCAGGTCGGGAAGTCGGGTGACACGCTGAGCTCAACCTCGATGCCGGCTTCTTCGAGTTGTTGCTGCACGTACTCGGCTTGCACCACGAATGCCGGCGGGATGTAGTCGATGGAGAGCTGCAGCTCTCCTGGGCCGTAGCCCGCTTCAGCCAACAACGCCTTCGCTCGGTCGATGTCCTTGTCGTAGTGGTTCACGTTCGGGTTATGGAATGGGCTCGCGGCCGCGATGCCGGTCGGCACGGGGAACGTGATCCCCTGGTCGATGACCTCGGAGAGGAAGTCGCGATCGATCGCGTACGCGATCGCCTGCCGCACCCGCTTGTCCGACAGCGCCGGGTCGTTCACGTTCATCTCCAGCCAGTTGATCTGGCCGATGGCTTCGTGGCCCTTGGCACTCACCTCGACGTCGGGGTTGTCCATCAGCCGCAGCACATTCGCTGACGGGCCCAGCGTCGACGACAGGTGGGTCGTGCCGTTCTCGAGCCCGAGCACGATGGCTGTGCTCTCAGGTGTGATCTCCATCACGATCTCGTCCAGGCACGGCGTGCCCTCGATGAAGAAGTCTTCGAAGCGCTCCATGCGGATGATCGTGCCCGGCTCGTACTCGGTCAGCCGGAACGGGCCCGAGCCCACGAAGTCCTCGCTGTTGCGCGGGTGGGTCGGCATCTCCTGGCCGTCATCGAAGATGTGCTTGGGGATGATCGGCAGCAGGCCGGGCGACATCGCCAGCAGGATCGCAGGGTGCGGTTGGCTGAGGTTGATGACCGCGGTGTGGTCGTCTGGCGTGTCCACGTTGGTCACCGGTGCGTACATCGTCTTGAACGGGTGATGTGCCTGCACCGTCTGGATCGAGAACGCTACGTCTGCAGAGGTGATCGGCATGCCGTCGTGGAATACGGCGTCTTCTACCAGATGCAGCGTCACCGAGAGGCCGTCATCGGCGACGTCCCAGTCGTGAGCCAGGTACGGCATGGGGTTGTACTCGGCGTCGTACAGCAGCGGGCTCGCATTGAGCTGTGTGCCGGGCACGGCGGTCGCATAGCCCGACTGCACGGTGCCGTTCAGGTGCCTGGGCACCTGTGTGCTGCCGATGATGAGCGTCCCGCCCACGTTCTGGCCGTGATTGCAGGCAGCAGCGGCCATGTCGTCATCGGCCATGTCGTCGTCCATGTCACCGCTGTCGTCGGCCATGTCGTCGTCGGCCATGTCGTCGTCGGCCATGTCGCCGTCGTCCATGTCATCGCCGGCGTCACTGCCCGAATCCGCCGCTGCGGTGGATGCCGGCGCGGCTTCATCACTGTCGTCGTCACTGCTGCACGCCGCAGCGACCAATGCGAACACGGCCAGCAACGCGACCAGCAGCCGGCCGAAGCTCCGTTGCCTGCCGCGTGTCGTCGCGGTCCTCATGAGGCTGTCTCCCTCCCTGGAGGCACCCACGGTCACACGACGACGGGTGCAATTCTTGGCTAGGCCCTGGCAGAGCCTGCGCTACCGTAACCGACGATGTCGTTGCCACTGACGACGACACACGCAATTCTCGGTGTGCGGCGCGGTGGCGTCAGCAAGGTGGTCGGCCGATGAAGGTCCACTGGTTCTTGCCAACCGGAGGCGACTCTCGCGACGTGCTGCCCGACGAGCCGGGCGCGCACTGGCGGCCGCCGTCCATGGACTATCTCGCCCAGATCGCGACCGCCTGTGATCAGCTCGGCTACGAGGGAATGCTCACGCCGTGCGGCACGATGTGCGAGGACGCCTGGCTCTCCACCATTGCGCTGGCGCCGCTGACCAAGCGCGTCAAGTTCCTCGTTGCGTTCCGGCCGGGCTTCCTGTCGCCCACGCTGGCGGCGCAGATGGCCTCGACCTACCAGCGCCTCTCTGGCGGGCGGCTGCTCATCAACATCGTCACCGGTGCTGAGCCGCGCGAGCTGAACCGCTTCGGCGACTGGCTCGACAAAGACACCCGCTACGCGCGGACCGGTGAATTCCTGCGCATCGTGCGGGAGGCGTGGTCGGGCGAGCCGTTCGACTTCGAGGGCGACTTCTACAAGGTCGTCGCGGCCACTACCCGCGAGGCGCCCGATCCGCTCCCGGCGATCTACTTCGGCGGGGCATCGCACGCGGCCGAGCAGATCGCGGCGCAGCACGTCGACGTCTACCTGGCGTGGGGCGAGCCGCCCGACATGGTCACCGAGCGGTTGGACCGGATGCGTGCGCGAGCCGCTGAGCACGATCGCACGCTGCGTTATGGCATCCGCTTCCACGTCATCACCCGGCCCGACGCGGCCGACGCCTGGGCCGTGGCCGACGACATGCTGGCGCACATGAGCCCCGAGGCCATCGCCGCTGCCCAGGCCGACTTCGCCACGACGATGTCGGAGGGACAGCGCCGCATGGCCCGACTGCACGCCGAGGGCACGGGTCGACTCGAGATCCACCCGAATGTGTGGTCGGGCATCGGACTCGTCCGCGGCGGCGCCGGCACGGCGCTGGTCGGCAGCTACAGCGAGGTTGCAGACCGCATCGCCGAATACCACGCGCTGGGCTTCGACGAGTTCATCCTGTCGGGCTACCCGCACCTCGAAGAGGCGTACTGGTTCGGCGAGGGCGTCATGCCGATCCTGCGTGCACGCGGTCTGCTCGAACCGCTCGCGCAGGGCTCCGAGAGCGCCCTGGTCTCGTCGTTCCGCTGAGCTGCAGATGCCAGACAGACCACGAGAAGAATCCGGCTCATCAGGCGAGCACCCTCCGCTGCGCCTGGGCCTGCTGCGCTGCGACGATCCGGTCCCCGAGCTGAGATCGATCTGCGGCACCTATTCGGACATGTTCGCCGACGTGATTGCCCGGGTCGATCCGAGCGTGCAGATGGACACGTACAGCCTCCCCGATGACGAGTGGCCCGACGACCTCGACGCCTACGACGGCTGGATGACCACCGGAACCCGTGCCTCGGTGTACGACGATGTGCCGTGGATCAGCCGGTTTGCCGACTTCGTGCGGCAGCTGCACGCCGAGCGTCGCAAGATGTTCGGCGTCTGCTTCGGGCACCAGATGATCGCCCATGCGCTCGGCGGCACGGTGCAGCGGGCCTCGCACGGCTGGACGGTGGGCGCCAACGTCTGGAAGATCCACGAGCGTCGCCCCTGGATGGACCCGCCCGCAGACGAGATCCGCCTCATCCACAGCCACCAGGACCAAGTGCTGACGCTGCCGCCTGGCGGCGTGGTGCTGGCGGGTGCCGATCGGTGCCCGGTCGCCATGCTGGAGGTCGGGGAGCACTTCGTCGGGCTGCAGGGTCACCCGGAATTCCAGCCCGCATTCGTGGGTCCGCTGTACGAGAGCCGTACTGAGCTGCTCGGCGCCGATGCCGTCGCCGAGGCCCAGGCCAGCCTGGCAGCACCCTGCAACCAGGAACTGGTCGCCGGCTGGATGCTGCGCTTCTTCGCTGACTTCTCGGACTGCGACCCGGGCTAGGTCGTGGGCAGCCAGGCGGGCCGCTCGGTTTCGTAGCTGTCGATCTCCGATGCACTGCGCAGCGTGATGCCGATGTCATCGAGACCCTCGAGGAAGCGCTCGTGTGTCGCGTCGTCCATGGGAAACGGTTCTTCGATGCCCGCAGCGGGTGCACTGAGCAGGCGCCGCTCGACATCGACCGTCACCACGAGGTCGGGATCGGCGGCTACAGCGGCCCGGAGTCGGGCGGCAGCCTCTTCGGACACTTGCACCGGCACCAGCCCGTTCTTGGTGGAGTTGTTGCGGAAGATGTCTCCGAAACGAGGGGAGACCACCGCCACGAAGCCGTAGTCCATCAGTGCCCACACGGCATGCTCGCGCGACGACCCCGTGCCGAAGTTCGAACCGGCTACCAAGACCGTGGCGCCCGCATAGCGCTCGTCGTTCAGCACGAAGTCGCGCTCATCGCGCCACTCGCTGAACAGGCCCTTGCCGAAGCCGGTGCGCTCGACTCGCTTCAGCCAGTCGCTGGGAATGATCTGGTCGGTATCGACATCGGAACGGTCGAGGGGCACGGCGCGCCCCTCATGAACTCGTACTGGCTCCATCGACTTCTTCCCTTCTCTGGCTCAGCCGAGGTCGTCGGGCGTGACGAAGCGACCGGCGATGGCTGTGGCCGCTGCCACCTCCGGCGAGCACAGGTGTGTGCGGCCGCCGCGGCCCTGCCGACCCTCGAAGTTGCGATTCGATGTCGACGCCGAGCGCTCGCCCGGCGAGAGCTTGTCGGGGTTCATCGCCAGGCACATGGAGCAGCCGGGCTCGCGCCAATCGAACCCCGCCGCGACGAAGACCGCATCCAGTCCCTCGGACTCGGCCTGTGCCTTGACGGCGAACGAGCCGGGCACCACCAGGGTGCGGACGCCGTCCGCGACCTTGCGGCCGCGGGCCACCGCCGCAGCAGCCCGCAGATCCTCGATGCGCGAGTTCGTGCAGCTGCCGATGAACACCGTGTCGACCTGCACGTCGGACAAGCGGGTGCCCGCCGTGAGCCCCATGTAGTCCAACGCCCGCTGGGCGGTCGTCGCCTCTACCGGGTCGTCGAAATCACCCGGACCCGGCACGGCGCCGTCGATGGGAATGACGTGTGCGGGGTTGGTGCCCCACGTGACGTGCGGCCGCAGCGAGGTGCCGTCGATGGTCACTGAGCGGTCGAAAGCAGCGCCCTCGTCGGTAACGAGCGAGCGCCAGTCGGCTACTGCGGCCTCCCACTCGGCTCCGCCCGGGGCGTGCGGGCGACCAGCCAGGTATTCGAAGGTGGTCTCGTCGGGCGCCACCATGCCCGCCTTGGCGCCTGCCTCGATGGACATGTTGCAGACGGTCATCCGTCCTTCCATCGACAGCGCTTCGATAGCCGAGCCGCGGTACTCGATGATGTGACCGATGCCGCCGCCGGTGCCGATACGTCCGATGATCGCCAGCACGATGTCCTTGGCGGTCACGCCCGCAGGCGCATCGCCGTCGACGCGGACTTCCATGGTGGACGGCCGTGCTTGGGGCAGCGTCTGGCTCGCCAGGACGTGCTCCACCTCGGAGGTGCCGATGCCGAATGCCAGTGCGCCGAAGGCGCCGTGCGTCGAGGTGTGGCTGTCGCCGCAGACCACTGTCATCCCGGGCAGCGTGAGGCCCTGCTCAGGGCCGATGACGTGCACGATGCCCTGGCCAGGATCGCCCATCGGGTACAGCCTGATGTCGAACTCGTCGCAGTTCGCCCGCAGTACCTCCACCTGCTTGGCCGAGATCGGGTCGGCAATGGGCAGGTGCAGATCGGCGGTGGGGACGTTGTGGTCCTCGGTCGCCACCGTCAGGTCCGGGCGGCGCACGGTGCGTCCCGACATGCGCAGGCCGTCGAAGGCTTGCGGAGAGGTGACCTCATGGATGAGGTGCAGGTCGATATAGAGCAGATCGGGCTGCCCGCCGCCTGTGCGGACGACATGGCGGTCCCAGACCTTCTCGCTGAGGGTGCGCGCACCCGTCGCGGCGGATCTTGTCACGTCCTCACTATGGACCCTGCAGGCCCGTCATTCCAACGCGACGGTGGGGAGAGCCCCGGCGCTCAGGCTTCGATGGCGACGACTTCGATGCTGAGCTGGTTGCCGTTCGCCTCGTAGGAGACCGTCTGACCCGCCTGCGCGCCCTCGAGCGCCTGGCCCAGTGGCGAGCCCGGCGACACCACTTCGATGCCCGTCCGGCGTTCCTCGATCGAGCCGAACAGGTACTGCTCGACCTCGTCGTCGCCCTGGAATCGGATGGACACCACGTGGCCCGGCGCCACGACGCTGTCGCCCGATCTGTCTTCCGAATCGACGACGATCTCGCAGTTCTCCAAGATCGACTTCAGCCGCATGATGCGGCCTTCCATCTTTCCCTGCTCTTCCTTGGCGGCGTGGTAGTCGCCGTTCTCCGAGAGATCCCCCAGCAACCGGGCTGTCTCGATTTGGGCTGCGATATCGATGCGGCCTCGCCCGGTCAGATCGATGAGCTCGGCCTGGAGTCGATCGCGGGTCTCCGCTGAGATGTGGTGGATCTCGGGCACCCCGCGAGGTTACCGAGGGCTTCTGTTGGCACACTCTCTGTGCCTTTCGAGCGAGGGGATATCACTGTGACGCATCGCATCGCCGTCGTCGGCGGAGACGGAATCGGACCCGAGGTGATCTCGGTCGCACTCGATGTGATTGCTGCCGCCGGGGCCGGCATCTCGACCACCGAGTTCGAACTGGGCGGGCATCGTTACCTGCGCGACGGCACGGTGCTCGATGACGAGACCCTCGAAGAGCTGCGCACGTTCGACGCCATCCTGCTCGGCGCCGTGGGTACGCCCGAGGTGCCCCCGGGCGTCATCGAGCGAGGCCTGCTGCTGAAGGCTCGCTTCGAGCTGGATCTGTACGTGAACCTGCGCCCCTTCACCCTGCCCGACGGCCACGGCTTCACGGTGATCCGCGAGAACACCGAAGGCACCTATGCGGGCGAGGGCGGGTTTCTGCGCAAGGGCACACCCCACGAGATCGCCACCCAAGGCTCGGTCAATACCCGCATGGGAGCTGAGCGCGCCATCCGGTACGGCTTCGAACTGGCCCGCACACGGGAGCGCCGCCACCTGACACTGGTTCACAAGACCAACGTGCTGACGTTCTCGGGAGATCTGTGGGAGCGCACATTCAACGAGGTGGCTGCGGACTACCCCGACGTGGAGACTGCGTACAACCATGTCGACGCGGCCTGCATCCACTTCGTCACCGATCCGCACCGCTATGAGGTGATCGTCACCGACAATCTCTTCGGCGACATCCTCACCGACCTCGGCGGCGCCGTGGCGGGCGGCATCGGGCTGGCCGCTTCGGCCAACCTCAACCCGGACCGCACGGGGCCGTCCCTGTTCGAGCCGGTGCACGGGTCGGCACCCGACATCGCCGGCAAGGGCCTGGCCAACCCCACCGCTGCGGTGCTGTCGGCGGTGCTCATGCTGGAGTTCCTGGGCGAAGCCGAGTGCGCTGAGCGCGTGCGAGCGGCGTGCGAAACCGTCATCGCCGACGACGCCGTGCCCGACGTGGGCACCGACGAGATCGCCAAGGCGATCCTGTCCGGCGTCTCGGAGAGGTGATGCTGTCATGAGCACGCAACAGGCGATCACGGGGGGAGCAGGCGACCCCGTCCCCGACCCCGACACTGGCAGCGCGGGCGCCGAACCCGGCGCCTCGGCGCCGCTCGTCCGCGAGGGTGTGCGCGATCCGTCGTGGCCGCAGCGAGTCGAGATCTTCGACACGACGCTGCGCGATGGCGTCCAGTTCGAGGGCATCTCGGTGTCGCCTGACGACAAGCTCAAGGTGGCCCGCCAGCTCGACTCGCTGGGCATCAGCTGGATCGAGGGCGGCTGGCCCGGCTCGAACCCCAAGGACGAGGCGTTCTTTGCCCGGGCCGCCACCGAGCTGTCGCTCGAGCACGCCACGCTGGTGGCTTTCGGTTCGACGCGCCGGCCGCGTGGCGGCGTCGATGACGACCAGACCTTGGCGGCGCTCGTCGCAGCCGGCACCTCCACCGTGTGCATCGTCGGCAAATCGTGGGACTACCACGTCACCGAAGCGCTCCGGCAGCCGCTCAGCGAGGGCGTTGCGATGGTCGGCGACTCCGTCGAGTTCCTCAAGGGCGAGGGGCTGCGCGTCTTCTTCGACGCGGAGCATTTCTTCGACGGCTACAAGCGCAATCCCGAATTCGCGCTGTCTGTGCTCGAAGCAGCGGCTGTCAACGGCGCCGATTGCCTGGTGCTGTGCGACACCAATGGCGGCTCGCTGCCCCATGAGGTGGAGACGATCGTGCGCGAGGTGGTCGCGCACTTTGATGGCGTCCAGATCGGCATGCACACCCAGAACGACACTGGCTGCGCTGTCGCCAATGCTGTCGCGGGCGTCATCGCTGGCGCGACGCACGTGCAGGGAACTGTCAACGGCTACGGGGAGCGCACGGGCAATTGCGACAACACCGTGCTGGTGCCGAACCTGACGCTCAAGATGGGCATCGAGACGGTGCCGCGGGAATGCCTGACTCGGTTCACCGCGGTGGCGCATCACGTCGCCGAGCTCATGAACATGCCGCCCCAGAACCAGCAGCCGTATGTGGGCGCCTCGGCATTTGCCCACAAGGCGGGCCTGCACACCAGCGCCATCGCGCGTCGGCCCGACAGCTACGAGCACGTCGATCCGGCGGCAGTCGGCAACAGCACACGCTTCCTGCTCGGCGATCTGTCGGGACGGGCGTCGGTGGAGCTGAAGGCGGCCGAACTCGGCATCGAGATCGACAAGGCCTCCATGTCCGGCGTGGTCGATGAGCTGAAGCGGCTCGAGCACGCCGGATATCACTTCGAGGTGGCCGACGCCTCGCTGGAGATGCTGCTGCGCCAGGCAGCGGGCCAGACATTCGACTTCTTCAAGGTCGAGTCGTTCAAGGTGCTGGTGGAGCGCGGCCGGGAGGCCGAATTCGACACAGAGGCGACGCTGCGCATCGTTGTCGGCGGTGATCGGCGGGTGACGGTCGGCGAGGGCGATGGACCGGTGAACGCGCTCGACAACGCGTTCCGGCAAGCCGTGCGCGACGACTACCCGGAGCTCGATGCAGTTCGCCTGACCGACTACAAGGTCCGGGTGCTGGATGCCGACCGGGGCACCGAGGCGGTCACGAGGGTGCTCATCGACTCCACCGACGGCGAGACCACCTGGACCACCATCGGCGTCTCGGAGAACATCATCGAGTCCTCCTGGCTCGCGCTGCGCGATTCGGTCATCTACGCGCTCATGCGCCATCGCCTGGGCGACAGCCCGAGCCAGTAACAGCTTGCGTTCACGGGCCGCTCGGGCCACGGCTTCGCCCGGCGTTTCCCGCTCTTGTTCGCTGCGCTCACGGGCCGCTCTGGCCCGGGGCTCAGCCTCTAGGCTGCGCGGCAATGGCTGCGCCACGACACGTCCGGGTCGAACCCCTTGCGGCAGTGCGTTCATACTCCTCGCCCGAAGTCACGCCTCGGCGCTGGAAGGCCACCCGTCCCGGCGATCTGGCCGGGGGTCAGCCCACAGGTGCGCTGAGGGGACACCAAGGACCCGACCAGGGGTACGCCTACGGACTGGTGCATCTCTTCGACGACCGGGTGTACCTCACCGAGAACGAGGATCGTGACGACGTCGACGCCGGCTGCGTTGCCGTAGCGCTCAAGCGCGCGTCGATCTTCGGACGTGCGCCGGTGGTGTGGGACCTCGAAGCCGGCTATCTGGCATTCGGCTTTCTCGACCAACATCCGCTTGCGGAGCTGGTCGAGCGCCGCACGCCGCTGTTCGAGGGCGCTGCGGAGGCACATCACTACAAGCATGTGCGCGAGCTGGTCGCCCGCGTCCCGACCGAAGTGCTCGCCCTCGCGCCGTCGGCGATGAGGCGTCGGTACGAAGCAGATCCCCTGTCACTGACGCGAGACTGAGAAACCCATGGTCCAGATGACGAACGTCCCGACGACCGCTCCGCCGCCAGGAGCGACCGCCACCGTGCAACCCGACCGCGAGCTCCTGCGGCTGCATCGCCGAGCGTGCACCGACTTCGCCGCCCGGATGCGGCTGCCTGCCTGGGAGCACATGGGCATGCCGCTGGCCCCGCCGCTGGGCGACTACACCGTGGCCGACCTGCTGGAGCGAGCCGTCAACGGCAACCTCGCGGCTGCGGCCGAGATGGGCGGGCAGCCAGCGCCCCCGCCGGTCCGGATCCCCACGCCCGCAGGCGGCATCGGCCTGGGCTTCGGCACCGGTGCGCAGGATCGCCCCGATCCCACACAGCCCGTCGTCGAGAGCGTCCGCACGGTGCTGTCGATGGCAGCCAGTCTCGATGCGGGCGCCGGATTCAGCCCCAGGCTGCGCGACCTCCTGTGGACGCGCGTCACCGAGCTGACGGTGCTGGGCTACGACCTGCAGCAGGCCATCAGTGCCGGCGCGGGCCTCGACGAGCTCCTGGTGGATCGCGTCCTCGCCGCGGCCCCCGCAGTCACGGTCTGGCCGGGGCTCGAGATGCTCCCGGTCGACCTGTCCACCCCGCCGCTGCAACGGCTGCTGGCGATGGCGGGCAGGCCGGTGGGCCGTTGGGTCGATTCGAGCGACCCGAACTGCAGCACCGGTCAGTGCTGAGCGGCGCCCCTCGGCTGCGTTTCGCTCCCGCCCCCACCGGGCTGCCGCACCTCGGCACGGCGCGAACGGCGCTGTTCAACTGGCTGTATGCGCGCCACTGCGGCGGGGAGATGGTGTTGCGCATCGAGGACACCAACGCGGGACTCGCCACAACCGCGCACATCAATCAGATCCTGGAGACGCTCGAATGGCTCGGGCTCGACTTCGACGGCGATCCCGTCTTCCAGAGCCAGCGCGGCGCTCTCTACGACGCCGCAATCGACTGCTGGCTCGACGAGGGACGTGCCTACCTCGACGACGGGGCTGTGCGGTTCGCTGTTCCCGACGATGGCGTGACGGTCTTTGACGACATCGTGCGGGGCCGCGTCGAATTCCCGAACGCGTCGATCGACGACTTCGTGGTCCGCCGCAGCGACGGCAGCGCGACCTTCTTCGTCGCGAACGCCGTCGACGATCTCGATCTGGGCATCACGCACGTCGTGCGCGGCGAAGACCTGCTGAATACGACGCCGAAGGTGGTGCTGCTGCGCGCTGCGCTCGACGCGACCGATATGCCGACCTTCGCCCACCTGCCGCTCATCGTCAACAAGCAGCGAAAGAAGCTCTCCAAGCGGCGCGACGACGTGTCGCTCATCAGCTATCGCGACCAAGGTGTGCTGCCCGAGGCCATGGTGAACTACCTGGCGCTGCTGGGGTGGGGACCTCCCGACGACATCGAGGTGCGCCCGCTCGCCGAGATCGTCGACTTGTTTGATCTGGCTGATGTCAATGCGGCGCCGGCCATGTTCGACATGGACAAGCTCACTGCGATCAACGGCACCTACGTGCGGGCGCTCGACGATGCCGGCTTCGCCGCCGCCATCGCGCCGTGGGTGCGCGCCGAAACGTGGGGCGCCGATCTTGATGCAGCCACCCTGAGCACGGTCGCACCGCTCATCCGCGAGCGCACCCGCCTGCTCGGCGACGCTCCCGACCGCATCGCCTTCCTCTTCGCCGAACCCCAGATCGAGCCCGACGACTGGGCTGCCGCGATGGCGTCACCAGCACGCGACATCCTCGATCGCGCGCGCACTGCGTTCGCCGAGGCCGACTGGAGCGCTGCGACGCTGCACGCGGAGCTGCGCGCGATCGGGGAGAGCTTCGGCTTGAAGCTGGGCAAGGCGCAAGCGCCGGTTCGCGTCGCCACCACGGGCCGCGCCGTCGGCCCCCCTCTGTTCGAATCGCTCGCGCTGCTCGGCCGCGAGACCACGCTTGCGCGCCTCGACTCCGCGCTGGCGAAACTCGTGAGCGCAGCAGGCTCCGGGGAATAACCAGGGCCACCGATAGAGCCGCAGCGCTAGCCTATTCCCGCCCTCGGGGATGGTGTAATTGGCAACACAACTGGTTCTGGTCCAGTCATTGGGGGTTCGAGTCCTCCTCCCCGAACCAGGCGATCGCCGGCACCTCCCCACGCACCCGGCGCTCGCCGCGGTCGGCAAACGTCCACGTCCTCGGCGTCGCTGGCACGATTTGCACTTTCCGTCGATTTGTGTCCTAGCATCACCCGCTGGCCCGGCCCGCTTGAGGCTCCACGCGGAACCTCACGCTGCTGAGCCGACCTGATAACTTGCCTGCGGCCGGTCACCTGATCGGCGAGGACCGGAGGGGGTTCAGCGCGTGGCGTTGCTCGAAGTCCAAGACATCTCCGTGCAGTTCGGCGGCATCCGTGCGCTCGACGATTTGTCCTTCTCTCTGGACGAGGGACAGATTCTCGGTCTCATCGGACCGAACGGTGCGGGCAAGACCACGCTGTTCAACGTGGTCAGCCGGATCTACGACCCGACGACCGGCTCGGTGACATTCGACGGGCACGATCTGCTGGCGATGCCTGCGCACCAGATCAGTCGCGTCGGCGTCTACCGCACGTTCCAGAACCTGGCCCTCTGGCAAGGCATGACGGTGATCGAGAACGTGATGGTGGGCGACCACACCAACACGAAGGCCAACTTCTTCACGGCTGCGTTCCGCATCGGCACTCGCAGCGAGGAGAACGATCTGCGTCGGCGGGCGTGGGAGGCGCTCGAGGAACTCGGCCTCGAGGAGTACGCCTACCATCCCGCCGCCGGTCTGCCGTTCGGCACGCTGAAGCGCATCGAGCTCGCACGGGCGCTCATCGCCAACCCGCGCCTCATCATGATGGATGAGCCGGCGTCGGGTCTCACCCACGCCGAGGTCGACTCGCTCGCCCAAGATGTCAAGGACCTCCGCGACCGGCACAACCTGTCGGTGCTGCTCGTCGAGCACCACATGCGCATGGTGCTCAACATCAGCGAGCACCTCGTGGTGCTTAACTTCGGCCGCAAGATTGCCGACGGTCACCCCGATGTCGTGCGCAACGACCCGGAGGTCATCGAGGCATACCTGGGGAGTTCTTCATGACAGACATGATGCTGAAGGTCGAGAACCTCCACGCTCGCTACGGCGCCGTCGAGGTGCTCCGCGGCCTCGACTTCGAAGTACCCGACGGCAACGTCGTGGTGATGCTGGGCGCCAACGGTGCCGGCAAGACCACCACGCTGCGGGCGCTGTGCAATATGTGCACCACATCGGGCACGATCGAGATGGAAGGCGACGACATCTCCCGTTCCAAGACCGCCGACATCGTGCGGCGCGGCGTCGCCCACGTGCCGCAAGGCCGGGGAACGTTCCCCGAGCTCTCGGTGATGGACAATCTGAAGATCGGCGCCTACACCCGCAAGGACAAGGAAGTCAGCGCCGACGTGGACCGTTGGTTCGAGATCTTCCCGCGGCTCGAAGAGCGCCGCGATCAGCTGGCCGGCTCGCTGTCGGGCGGCGAGCAGCAGATGCTGGCCGTGGCCCGGGCGCTGATGTGTCGGCCGAGGCTGCTGCTGCTCGACGAACCCTCGCTGGGCCTGGCGCCGCTCATCATCGAAGACCTCTTCGAGCGTTTCGCTCAACTGAACAAGGAAACTGGGCTGACGATGCTGCTCGTGGAGCAGAACGCCAACCTGGCACTGGACATGGCCGACTACGGGTACGTGATCGAGAGCGGCGAGATCGCTCTGCACGGACCCGCCGAGCAGCTCAAGAACGATCCTGCAGTGCAGGAAGCGTACTTGGGCGCCTGATCAGCAGGTACGGGGGCAGACCGTGAACTGGAACTTCGAGATCCTTCCGGATTTCATTTTCAACGGCCTACGCGACGGGGCCGTCTATGGCACCGTTGCTTTGGCGCTGGTGCTGATCTTCAAAGCCACCACGTTGATCAACTTCGCCACAGGCGAGTTGGCCATGCTCGGTGCGTTCTTCGTGTACGTACTGAACGTGGAGCAAGGCTGGTGGCTCTGGCTCTCCATCGCTGTAGCCATGGCGGTCAGCGCGGTCATCGGAGCGGCCGTGGAGCGAGCGCTCGTCAGACCCTTCGACCCCGACGACCACCTACCGGTCGTGTTGATCACGCTAGGCCTATTCCTCATCATCAACGCCGTCGCCGGCGACATATGGAACTACCAGGTGCGCCGGGTCAACGACCCATTCGGGCACTTCCCGAGCTGGGTGCCCAACGGCAGCGAACTGAAGACATCGAGCGACGGCACTATTGCCTGCCTCAAGAATGCCGATGGCGACCTCGTCGAAGTCGCACGCGGCACCGCCGATGCCGACATGTGCGAGATGGTGGGCCGGACCTTCTTCGAAGTCATCGGCGCACGGCTCCACTACCGCACCATCGGCACATGGATCGGGCTCGCTCTGGCGCTGATTGCGCTGGCGATCATTCTGGGCAAGACGAAGGCCGGCCTGGCCTTCCGTGCCGTCTCGTCCAATGCCGAATCGGCACGGCTGGTCGGCGTCAACACAGGTCGGACGCTGGGCTTCGGCTGGGCGCTCGCCTCAGTCTTCGGCACGCTCGGCGCAGCGCTGGTGTCGCCGGCGCTGGGCGGCGTCAACCCCAACATGATGCTGACCATCCTGATCTATGCGCTGGCCGCAGCCGCCTTGGGCGGGCTCGACAGCCTGGGCGGCGCCGTCATCGGCGGGCTCGTCGTGGGGCTGATCAAGTCGGTGCTCGTGTCCTGGTTCGGCGTAGTCGTGCTGGGCCAGGCCTATTTCTCGATCTTGCAGCTGGCAATGGCATTCCTGCTGATCCTGATCGTGCTGCTGTTCCGTCCAGCGGGTCTCTTCGGTACCCGCCGCATTGAGCGCGTCTAGCTCAACGACCCAAGGGGAGTTGCTGAGGTATGAGTTCACCACTGCTCATCGTTTCCAAGGGCAGCACACAGCATCGCCAGTGGCGATTCCTGAGCTGGGGCTACGCCGTGGCGCTGGCCGTCTTGGTGCCGCTGGTCCTGCAGCCGTTCGAGATCGGCAAGATGAACCGCGCGCTGGTCTTGATGGTCGCTGTGCTGGCGGTCAATCTGGTCGTGGGCTTCAACGGCATGCTTGCCTTGGGCCATTCGGCGTTCATGGGCATCGGCGCGTTCGTTGCGGCATCCATGGTCCAAGACGAGCTCTGGGACTACTGGATGGTCATTCCAGTGGTCGTGATCGTCGGATTCGCCATCGGAGTCATCGTGGGTCTGCCGGCGCTACGGGTCAAGGGTCTCTATCTCGCCTTGGTCACCATCGCGCAAGCGGCAGTGTTCCCGACGCTCGTAAATATCGACGAGCTCGGCATCGCGCGACGCACGGGCGGACCCAACGGTCGAGATGTCATCGAGGAAGTTGACCGCCAGGAAAGCGGCTTCTCGAGCTTCTTCGAGTGGCTGCCGGGAGTCGACGGCGCCCGCGGCGCCAACGCCTATCGCTATTGGATCCTGCTGCTGATCACGGTGGTCGTGGTCGCGCTGGTGCGCAACATCATGCGCAGCCGCCCCGGGCGAGCAGTGCTGGCAATTCGCGACAGCGAAGCCGGCGCTGCGGTCTACGGCGTCAACCTGCCGATGTACAAGACGGTGAACTTCGCACTGAGCGCCTCGCTGGGCTCGCTGGCGGGCCTCATGTGGTGCCTTGACAAGGGCTTCGTGGCCGGCCAGGACTTCACCTTCCTGCTGGCGGTCGACCTCATCATCGGCTTGGTGATCGGCGGGGTCGGCACTTTGCAGGGTTCGATCTTCGGCGGTCTGTTCGTGGTGTGGGCCCGAGACCTCACCAAGCGGATTTCCATCCCGCTGGGCTTCTATACCCTCGACGGCGACGGGCCGCTGTCGGCGGCCATCTTCGGCCTCATCCTCATTCTCTTCACGTTCTTCGCCCCCGGCGGCATCGCATCGATGGTGACGGCCGTGCAGAAGAAGATCATCCAGGTCGTGCCGCTCACCCCAGACGGCGACGCTGTCACCCCGCTCTCGGCTCTCGATCCGGGCCCCTCATCGACCCGCGCCACATGGGCCGTGAGGTTCGCTGTGATGGGTCCGGTGCTGCTGGTGATCGGCTGGGTGCTGATGAACGTCGACAACCTCATCGTCGGCACGCTGGCATTTGCATTGCGCTTTGCCATTGTCGTGCTCGCACCGATCGTGGTCTTCGTCTCGATGAACGAGCTCCGAGCCGCCAAGGCAGGCCTGCGTGGCGACAATGCCGACACCGTCGCGTCACAGGCGAAAGTGGCTGGCGTTCTCGGCGTCCTCAGCTTCGCCTACATCAAGACCTTTGCCCTGAACCTCGCGCTGCGCGCTCACCACGTCGGGCACCTTGCGCGCGAGTCGGTGGCAGTCAACCCGGACGGCAAGACGGTCCCGGCGATACCAATGGTCAATGAGGCTGCGAAAGCAAAGGACTTCGTGGGGACGTCCGGCGAATTCTGCGCCTCCTCGCCGGACGGCGAGATCAGCGATATGTCGGTGGCCGCGCTGTGTGACGCCGCCTCAGATGCGATCGACGCATCCGAGACAGCGGTGGGCTTCTGGCTGATCGGCTGGCCGACGCAGAGCATGCTCTCGCTGGTGCTGAGCATCATTGCCATCGTCGTCACCGTCGTCGTCGGGCTTCGTTACTTCGTCTTCGCCGATGACAAGACCGAGCCCGCTCCGGAGCCCGAGGGCGCCAGCGCGTCTGCGTAGCCACAACGTTGCGGCCAGCCAACGCTGGCCGCTGCCACAGCACGGCGCCGAGGAAGGCTGAGCAGCTGACATGGATGTAGTCCTGCTGCTGCAGCGCATCTTTGACGCACTGTTCAACAGCGCCATCTATTCCTCGCTGGCCTTGGCGCTGGTCATCATCTTCCGGTCGACGGGGTTGCTGAACTTCGCACAGGGCGAGATGGCCACGTTCTCGGCCTACATCGCGTTCGTGCTGCTCGCCGGCGCTGCACCTGGAGTCAAAGGGGGAGGGCTGGCGGCGTGGATCGGAGCGCCATTGGTGACGCCCGTGGCCATCGGTCTCGCTGTCATCATCGGCATCGGCGCCGGCGCCGCAACTGAGCGGGTCCTAATACGACCATTGCGCAACGCACCCGAGCTAGCGATGGTCAACGTGACGATCGGCATCCTGCTGGCCCTCAACTCGCTGATGGGCCAGTGGTGGGGGACCGGTCCGCGTATCTTCCCGCCGTTCTTCCCCTCCTCGCCTGGAGACCACATCGACATCGCTGGCGCACGGATCCGCTACTCGACGATCGGGGCCTGGTTGGTGTTGCTGGCGCTGCTGCTGCTGCTCGCGCTGCTGCTGCGCTACACGAGAGCCGGACTCGCCTTCCGTGCCGTGTCGATCGATCCGGTTTCCGCTGCGCTGAACGGCATCCGCGTCGGGCCGACACTGATGTACGGGTGGGCGCTGGCAGCCGGCCTCGGGGCCATCGCGGCCAACATGAGCGCCAACTCGGTGCTGCTCGAGCCCACGATGATGGTGCGGGTCCTCGTGTATGCCTTCGCCGCGGCGACGCTCGGCGGGCTCGACTCGCCGAAGGGAGCGCTCGTCGGCGGCGTCGTCGTGGGCTTGAGCCAGACGCTGATCCCTGCGTACGTACCGTTCATCGGATTCGAGCTGAGCGTGCTGCCGGCACTCGTCGCCATGGTGGTGGTGTTGATTGTCCGTCCGGCCGGGTTGTTCGGCACCCAGCGAATCGAGCGGGTGTGAGCGGCGACGACTGGCCGACGCCGATGCCGCGCCCCGGCGATGACGACGACGCGGGCGCCGAAGCCAGCGTGTTCGCCGTCTTCGCCCCGCCCGAAACGGAGATCCATGGCGCGCCGGCCGGGGCCGGTGATCCGGGCCCGGAGCCCGAAGCTGATGAGCCGGCAGCGACTGCGACGCCGCGTGACGCTGATGATCCGGTCGAAACTGGAGCACTAGGCGCCCAGCCTGCCGCTGCCGGGCTCAGCGTCCGCAACGGCCCGCCGGTGACACCCACCGCAAACCCCCCGGTCGGCGGCGTCGTCGACGCCGGCGGCGCGGATCGTGGAGTGAGGCATCGCCGGCGCATCAGCCCGCTGCGCTGGGCCAGCGCTGCGCTGCTGGGCGTGTGGCTGGTGGCGATGCCGCTCACCAGCTCGGTGACCGAGCTGCGGCAGAACACACAGATCATCGTCATGGTGCTCGCAGTGCTCGGCGTGAATGTCGCCACGGGTTACGGCGGCATGATCAGCCTCGGTCACGGAGTATTCGTAGCGGTGGGCGCGTTCGCTGCCGCGTACGCAGTCGACGACTTGGCGCTGCCATGGGCCGTCTCGATCCTCGCAGGAGCTGCATTCGCCGGTTTGGTGGGGGCACTGGTGGGACTGCCGGCGCTTCGCATCAAGGGCATCCACCTTGCGCTCGTGACGCTCGGGCTGGCCATCGTGTTTCAGCCGCTCGCGAAGCGAGTGCCCGCCTTCTCCGGGGGGGTCAGCGGCCGGGCCGTGGGTGCCGAGCTCGTGCCGCCGTCGTGGTTCGGCACCACCCGCTGGGCCGAGGGCCTGTACCGCTACCTGATCTGCTTGGCAGTGGTCGGGCTGGCCATGTGGGTCACGTACAACGTCATCAACAGCCGGCCCGGCCGCGCGATGCGTGCGGTGCGCGACAACGACACCGCCGCTGCCGTACACGGAGTCAACCTGGTGGCCTCCAGGGTCAACACCTTCGCGGTGAGCGCGTCGCTGGCGGGGCTGGCCGGCGCGCTCGGCATCATTCTGGTGCCGTTCACCTCGCAGGAGTCGTTCCCGTTCCAGGAGTCGCTGGTGCTGTACGCGACCGCCGTGCTCGGCGGGCTGGGCTCGCTGTGGGGCTCGGTGCTCGGCGTCGCCATCCGGGAAGTCTTCTCGAGAATCGGCGAGCTGCTCGGCGGCGTGAGCGGGCTGGGCCCACTCGGCGAATTCCTGCGCCTGCTCGACGAGGAGCAGTTCGTCTTCGGAATGCTGCTGGTGGCCTTGACGTTCGTGTTTCCCCGCGGACTCATCGGGCTGTTCAACCGCCGCCGGGGTCTTCCGGTGTCCCCGTCAAGCCAAGATCGAACGTGAGCTTGAATCGTCGCTGGATTGACACACGATGCCACGGCAACACCGAGAGCGTGTGCAGTAGCTTGACCCGGTGCCGTTGCCCTGAGGCGACTCGGGTTCGGCGTGACCACTTTTTCCTACATGGGAGGAACACCATGACCAAGCGCCGACTTTGGCGTCTGCTTGCTCTGCTGTTCGCGTTCTCGCTTGTCGCTGCTGCGTGCGGCGGCGGCGATGACGACGCGGATGACAGCAGTGGCGGCGAGACCGAGACCGAGACCACTGCTGCGGCCAGCGACGATGAGGAGATGGCCGACGAAGAGATGGCCGAGGAAGACGAGGAGCAGTCCTCGCTGGGCGGCGCCGCTTCTGAGGAAGACATCGAAGCCGCCGTTTCCGGCGAGACCGATGACGAGGAGATGTCCGACGAGGAGATGATGGAAGAGGAGGAGATGATGTTTGATCGCTCCACCCTCGACGGCATCTTCGAAGAGGCTGCTGCTCGTCGTGCCAAGACTGTTGCCGAGCTGACCGAGAAGATCGAGGCGGGTGAGTACGGCGTCGGTGACGACGGCATCTTGCGCGGTCCTGCGGGCTTTGAGATCGATATCAGTGCGTGCCCGAGCGACTGGTCGAACACCACGGGT
>JAJDTF010000137.1 GCA_022827265.1 Acidimicrobiia bacterium
GCGCATGCCGTCGGCGTCGACCACCGGCAGGCCCATCTCGACGGCGGTGGCTATCGGCACGAGGGTGTTGACGCCGCCGACTTCGATCGGCATGAGGGCCACCGGGTCCTCGCCCAGGTAGGCCGCCAGTGCCTGGATGCCTGACCGGAACTCGGTGCCGGCGGAGATCTTCTCCAGGATGACTGTCGGAGCGCCGATGATGGCGGTGGTCAGCACCAGACCGTCGTCTGGCAGTTCGTCGGCGCTCACGACCCGGGCGGGGCCATGGTCCGCAATGGCTTGTGATACCAGCAGCTTGCCGACGTAGGGATCTCCCCCGCCGCCGGTGCCGAGCAGCGTTGCTCCGAGCGCCAGGTCGTCGATGTCGTCGAGGGTCAGTTCTCTCACGCACATCCTTCCGCCGGGACGGCTCGGCCGCCTGGCCAGCGAATGTAGGTGGCCGCCGCGCCTCCCATCGATGGGCACATCGCCACCCCAAACTCACCCAACAGCGCACTCTGCCCTACTTGAACTCGTGTGCTTGCAGCGACATACGTTTCCCCTGTAAGAGTGGCGCCATGGCAATTTCGCAGCATCGAGTCTCGGCTATTGGTCGGTTGACACTGCCGGCTAAGGCACGCCACCGCTGGAGAATCGCTGACGGCGGCACAGTCGAGATCGCCGATCTCGGCACTGCGCTGGTGGTGTTGCCCGCAGGCCGCGGCGGATTGAAGGCGATGCTCAGCGAAGCCCTCGAGGAAGCCGGCGGCTACCAGTCGCTCGCGCGCCTGGTCGCTGCCGACGAGCCTGACCTCGCATGACCCCGAGTTCCCATGAGCCCGTGTCTGCCGCGAGCCCGAGTCCGGTGACCAGCGGCGATTGTCGGGTCAGCCGAGGAGGCCCATTCCTCCGACGGTGTCGCGCTCGTCGACCAGCTCGGCCCAGGAGGCCTCGATGCGGGCGCGGCTGAAGTCGTCGAGCTCGAGGCCGGTCACGACGTGGTACTGGCCGCCCGAGACGGTGACGGGGTACGAGGTGATGATGCCCTCGGGCGCGCCGTAGTCGCCGGTGGACGGGATGCCCATCGACACCCAGTCGCCGCCGGGCGTGTCCGCGGCCCAGTCCCGCATGTGATCCACCGCGGCCGACGCTGCCGAGGCTGCCGAGGATGCGCCGCGGGCGTTGATGATCGCCGCGCCCCGCTGCTGCACGGTAGGGATGAAGTCGTCCTCGAGCCACGCCTGGTCGTCCACCAGGGCCGCTGCGTTGTGGCCGCCCACCTCGGCGTGGAAGATGTCGGGGTACTGCGTGGCGGAGTGATTCCCCCAGATGGTCATGCGGGTCACGTCGTTCACCGACATACCGGCCTTGGCGGCGAGCTGGGCGACGGCCCGGTTGTGGTCGAGCCGGGTCATGGCGGTGAACTGCCCGTCGGCGATGCTCGGCGCATTGCGCATGGCGATGAGACAGTTGGTGTTGGCCGGGTTGCCCACCACCAGCACCCGCACCGACGGGTTGGCCGAATCGCTGAGCGCCTTGCCCTGGGTCGTGAAGATGCCGCCGTTGGCCTCGAGCAGGTCGCTGCGCTCCATGCCGGCCTTGCGGGGCATCGAGCCCACCAGCAGCGCGTAGTCGGCACCCTCGAAGGCTTCGTTGGGGTCGGATGTACCGGTGCGTGACGTCAGCAGCGGGAAGGCACAGTCGTCGAGCTCCATCATCACGCCGTCGAGTGCGCCCATCGCCGGGGGGATCTCCAGCATCCGCAGCTCGACGGGCACCTCGGGGCCGAGCATGGCCCCCGAGGCGATCCGGAACAGCAGGCTGTAGCCGATCTGGCCCGCTGCTCCCGTTACGGCAACCCGAACTGGTTCCTTCGCGGCTGGATCGTTCACTGCGCTCTCCTGGTGCATACAGAGGTGGCCAGACCGGGAACCTACCCCGGCGATGACGCCACGCCGTTCTCAGAGTGCGAGCCACGGCACCCCGATCTCATCTCGCAATCTGCGGACCGGGATCTCAGCAGGTTGCAGATTGAATCACCTGCATATCGCCATTCCTGCAACCCCACCGACGTTGTAACCTGACGCGACACAGCCCGAATTCTCGCCGTGTCGGACTCTCACGTCTCGCCGAGACGTGGCCGACATGCCAGGCGTTTCCCGACAGCCAAGGAAGAAGGTTCCGACAAATGCCGACTGCCCCGACTCGTTCTGTCCTCAGGAGGTCGGCCTCCGCTGCGATTGCCGTCATGGCGCTGCTCGCTGTGACCGCAGCCACCGCAGGCGCGACGTCGCAAGATGAACCGGAGATCACAGTGACCTGCTCGGAGGCCGACGGCGGCGTCTGGGTCTGCAGCGTCGCGTCCACAAGCAGCCTCTCCGGCGACGAGCAGCTCGAGTTCATCACAACGCTGCCTGGCGGCACCGTCTCGGGCACGACCGGCACCGGCGGTGCATCCGGCTTGAGGCCGGTCATGTGCGCCGATCCGTCGCAGCAGGGAGTGCACTGCTACAGCTTCGAACTGACGACCTCCGGCACCGATGCACAGGCAGTCCCCAGCAGCACCTCGACCGGAGGCCCATGGGTCAGCAGCGCTTGGGTCGTCGCGCCGACCGACGCCGTCACGCCGACCGACGGCAACGAACCGCAGCAGACACAGTCGAGCGTCGATCTGCCCGGCGCCACGCCATGCCCGGGCGCGCCGCATCTGACGTGCATCGAGCAACCGACCGGCCCCGATGTGGTGACGATCCAGGTGCAGGATCCGGGCGACGGCACGGGCACGACTATCTCCATCAACAAGGGCAACGAGACAACGCAGCACGATGCCACCGGATACCACCAGGCCGAAGAGGACGTCGAGGCCACCGAAGAGTGGCAAGAAGACGTGAATGAGACCACCGACGAGGATGACCTTCCCGTCATGTGGGCCGCAAACGGCACGCAGACCGAAGAGGAACAGCTGAATAAGATGCGTCTCGAACAGGAACTGCATGAACGCGGTGAGCCATACGTCGTCTGCTTCGAGGACGTCACCTTCACCAAGACGAACGACGACGGCACCACCGAAGAGGTGACGATCCCGGGCGGGGATTGCATCGTCGTCACGCCGTAAGAGGCCGAACCGAATGGCGAAGCCGTGTCAGACGAGCGGCGGCGTGGCTTGGCCCTCGGAGTCGTCGCCCCAGCAGGCGATCTCGCCGGTGTCGCGCACGGCACACACATGCCACGCGCTCGAGACGATGGAGCGGAAGGCACCGGACGGCGCGCCCGACACCTGACCGAGGCCGTCGAAACCCCAGCAAACCGCCTTGCCGTCATCCCGCCGCAGCGCACACGTGACGTCGGCGCCCGCCGCAACGGCTGTGAACCGGCCGGACGGCGCGGCCTCTGCTGCTTCGCTTGTGCCCCAGCACACCACTTCACCGCTCGGGCGTCGCAGCGCGCAGCTGTGCCACGCTCCGGCGGCGATGGAGGCGAGCCTGCCCGACGGCGCCTGGGACACCTGCCCGCGGCCGTCAAGGCCCCAGCACAGCACCCCGCCGTCGGATGCACGCAATGCGCAGGCGTGACCCCAGCCGGCGACAACGGCAGTGAACCTGCCCGACGGCGCTTGGGATACCTGTCCGAAGGCGTCGTCGCCCCAGCAGCTCACTGATCCGTCGGCACGCCGCAGCCCGCATGAGAAGCCCGTGGCAGCTGAGCCCGGCCCTGGCACCCCGCCCGCGGCGATGGCAATGAACTCGTCGCCCGGAACGTCGAGTTGGCCGCTCGCGTCGCCGCCCCAGCAGGCTGCACGCCCGGTCGCTTTCAGCGCGCACGAATGATGTCCGGCCGCGGCAATCGCTGTGAATGCGCCATCGGGCGCGTCGAGCTGGCCGTGGCTGTCGTCGCCCCAGCACACGATGGCGCCGCCGACGGCGATGGCGCAGGCGTGCTCCGCGCCGGTCGCCACCGTCTCATAGACGGGTGCTTGGGTTCGCAGCACCCTGGCTGCAGCATCCGAGACGGCGGCGGTTCCGCCGAACACGGTCAGCGAGCGGGTATGGCTGCGCACCCAAGCCACGGTGGACGGGTCTGCTGCGGATACGTCGCTCAGCAGCAACGGCGAGCACCGTCGCCCGAGCAGCGGCGCCGCGCTCAACGCGTCATAGGGCGAGCGCGCCGTGGCGACGCCTGCCGCCCTGCGATCGAAGCACCTTCCGCCCGAGCCTGACGCGTAGGCGCCTTCGATGAAGCCTGCCAGCACCCGAGCGGTGTCGAAGCGCGTCGCCCCGCCGATGCGCGTAAAGCTGATCTTCGCGGCGATCAGCCCGTCGACAACCTGTTGCGACACCGCCGACACGCCGCCCATGACCACGACATGTTCCACGTCCAGCTCGGCAGCCGCTGCGGCAACATTGCCGTCGAGCGTGCCGGGCGGCGTGAGGAGCACGGGATGCTGCCCACGCCAGGCAATGGGCCCGGCGACCATGGCGTCCACGAACACTTCCGCGCTGGCGAGAACCGCGGTGCGCCCGAGCCGATTCAGCCGTCCCGCCGAGCCGGCCCGCTGCGCAGCCATCGCCGACAGCTCAGATGGATCGCTGCTGCTCAGCAGTTCCACGCTGTCGAAGCGGCGTCGCAGTCCCTCGAGCGCTGTGGCGTTCAGCGTGCCGGCGCCGTCGATCACCACGACCTGCGAAACGCCAGCCGTTTCGAGCACGTCCACTGCTGCCGTGCCGAGTCCGCTGGACGGGCTGAGCAGCACTGGGGCGTTGAGCGAGCCGGCCAAGCCCGCGGCGATGACCGCTTCGCGCCAGTCGGTGCCGGGCACGACAACCGCAGTCTCGATGCGGCCCCCGGCCTCGGCGATGAAACGCTGCACGATGGCCAGCGACGTCTCGTAACGATCCGTACCCCAGATGCGTTCGAGAGCGACAGCGTCGGCCGCGCCAGCACCCGAGGGCGACGCCAACGGCGACAGGACCGCCGCAATCAGCAGCAACGCCAGCGCACCCACCCGACTCCGCTGCCAAGCGGTTCGCACCGGCTGAGCATCCCGTTTCATCAATCGCCTCCACACCAGAACGGCGGCTGTGACTCAGGCGCCAGCTGCAGCGGCGTCGACGGTGTTGGCCAGCAGCAAGGCGCGGGTCATGGGACCGACGCCGCCGAGGCGGGGGGTCACCCAGCCGGCCACCTCGCCGACTGACTCGTCCACGTCGGACAGGATCTTGCGGCCCTCGCGGGTGATGCCGCCGCCGACTACCGCCGCGCCCGGTTTCACCATCATCACGCCGTCGAGCGCGCCCATCGCCGGGGGGATCTCCAACATCCGCAGCTCGACGGGCTGGTCGGGGCCGAGCATGGCCCCCGAGGCGATCCGGAACAGCAAGCTGTAGCCGATCTGGCCCGCGGCCCCCGTCACGGCGACCCGAACTGGATCCTTCGCGGCTGGATCGTTCACTGCGCTCTCCTGGTTCGACCTGCCGGGCACCCGCGCCGGCTGCGGGCGTTTCTAGCGCGGCATCCTTGCTTCTGCACCCCGCCAAGAGGCTGAGCCCCGGGCCCAAGCGGCCTGCGAGCGCAGCGAGCTTGAGCGGGATGTACAGGGCGAAGCCGTGGCCCGAGCGGCCCGTGAGCGCAGCGAACAAGAGCGGGAAGTGATGGCAGTACGACGAGAATGTGCGCCGATCCGCGCTCGCTCCAGAGCAGTCAGATTCGCTGCGTCTCGCCGGTAGCGGCCGGGGGAAGCTTGGCCCGGTAGGCATCGAGGAACCTGGGCCACCAGCGCTGCCAGAATTGTTCGGACGTCTCGTCGAGCGACCGGACGATCTCGGCGACGAATGACGACATCGAGTGCGAGTTGCGGTAGAGCTCGCTGTGAAGGCTCGCCGCTGCGTGGGCAGCCATGAACGCCCGGCGCGCCCGGCGTCCCGCCCAGTCGTCGGGCAGCACCTCGGCTGGCAGCAGCGGATCGTCGCGATGGACTGCCTCCGTTTCCGCTGCGGCAGCGAACATGACAGCGGCGAGCTGAGCGCCGCCGAGGCGGTCGGCATCCGCTTCGATCGATGCGAGCTTGCGCTCAAGAACGCCGTAGCGATCGGCGAGCTCATCGAGGGGCCAGATACGTCCTGCGAACTCCGCCGGATCGTCGTCTGTGGGCTCGCCGCCGTGAGCCGCGACAGGGCCCGTGCGGATCGATGGCGTGACGAAGCTGCGCACCGCGTCTGGCACCTCGAGATGCTCGGCGAGCTGGGACACCAGATCGACGAGGTCATGCGGATGCACGTACAGCCCCGACTGGATCGGCGCAGCACCGAGCTCGATGAGCAAGCGACGCAGTGCATCGCGTGCAGCTCGACGCCGCTCGGGCACCTCGAAGGCCGTGAGGTGCCACCATCGGTCCCACGGTTCGAGACCTGCATCGACGCGATGCGCGTAGGCAGCCCAGCCGATGTCGCTCTCGATGGCCGCACGGCCCGCAGCAGTCACCCGGTAGCTGGCGCCGCGGCCCCGCCCTGCATCGCGGACGAGCAGCCCCTCGTTGGCAAGTCGAGCCAGGCAGTCGCGCACGGCCTTGTCGCTGTGGCCGAGCAAGGCCGACATGACGAAGATCGGCTCGGCATGCAGTGCGCCGTCAGTACCGACTGTCGACAGCACCAGCGCGCGAGTCGGGAGCGAGATGTGCGGCTCCGCTGCGTGATCGCTCAATGCTGACTCCTTGCGTCGATGCCGTACACTATCAACGGCCGTTGAGCTAATACGGCATTTCGCCTATGCTGCTCGCATGAGCCCCGGCCAGATGGTGTTCGACCCCGATTCGGCACTGCCCAATGTCGCCTTTCGTGACCCGACGATCTTTGCCGCGGAGCTGGACGCGATCTGGCACAGCGACTGGGTGTTCGTCACCACCGCCGACGCCGTGCCCAATCCCGGCGACCAGCTGCCGGTGATCGTCGGCCGGCAGCCGGTGCTGCTCATCCGCCAGCAGAACGGCGATCTCGCTGCACTGTCGAACCTGTGCGCCCATCGAGGCACGCTGCTGGTCGACCGGCCGGCCAACACCAAGCGGATCCAGTGTCCGTACCACGCGTGGACCTACGATGACGGCGGGCGGCTGCTGTCGGTGCCGCACGCTCCGCGAGATGCCGTCGACAAGACGGCGTACTGCCTGCCGAGCTACCGCGTGGAGTCGTGGCATGGCCTGATCTTCGTCAGCCTGAACCCCGATGCTGAGCCGCTCGCCGAGCGCTTCGCCGCGGTGGCGCCACACGTCGCCGCACACGGCCTCGACGCCATGGCACACCGGTCAGAAAAGCAAGAAGCGCAGGAATGGGCCTGCAACTGGAAGCTCGCGATCCTCAACGCGATGGAGAGCTACCACCTGTTCCGGGTGCATCCCGAGACGCTCGAGCCGTTCTCGCCCACCAAGGGCGCCTACTACATAGCCGGTTCGGCTCGGGCGACCGCCACGGGCGGCTCGACCTCCTCCGGCGACGACTACCTGCTGATCAGCCTGCCGCCCGGCTTTGTCGGCGCGTTCAACTCGGGCGTCTTCTTCTGGCAGACCGTCCACCCCATCGATGCCGAACGGTGCGCGGTGAGAACCGGCGCCGCCTGGGGCACGGCATCAAGCACCCGCCCTCGCAGCCAGAGCCGGATCGCGAACTGGCTCAGCCGCCAGGCCGGCAGCACCGCATACGGGCTGCCCGACTTCCTGCCGGAGGACAAAGCGATCTGCGAGCGAGGGCAGCGCGGCGCCATCGGCGACTTCGCTCCCGGCCCGCTCGTTCCCATCGAACGGGTCGTCGCCGACTTCGGGCACTACCTCAACTGGCGTCTCAACGGCGTCGAGCCGCCGGCTGTGCACACGGCCCCCGACACAGGAGAGAACCGATGATCCAGAGCTGGGACGATCCGCCAGCGACCCGCCTCCGGCGTCCTTGGATGACGTGGGCCGGGCTGGCCGCCCTGTGGGTGCTGACGTTGTCCGGGCAGTACTGGATGTGGTCGGTGCTGTTCTTGGGCTGGGTTGCCTACGACATCATCACCGGCGAGAGCAGCTTCATACAACGCGTCACCCGGCGAGGCGACCCGGTCACGTATTGGCTGATCATCACGTCCTGGGTGGCGCTGTCACTGCTGTGGCTGCTCTATTCCAACGGATGACGAGCGCGTCGCCGCGCTGATCTAGCCGGCTGCAGCGGCGGCGTCGACGGTGTTGGCCAGCAGCATGGCCCGGGTCATCGGGCCCACGCCGCCGAGGCGGGGGGTCACCCAGCCGGCCACCTCGCCGACTGACTCGTCCACGTCGGACAGGATCTTGCGGCCCTCGCGGGTGATGCCGCCGCCGACCACCGCCGCGCCCGGTTTCACCATGTCGGGCGTGATGAGGCCGGGCACGCCGGCCGCGGCGATGACGATGTCGGCCTCGCGGGTGTAGGCCCCCAGATCCGCCACGCCGGTGTGCACAACGGTCACCGCCGCGTTCGCCACCGGCCGCTTCAGCGCCATCAGCAGCGCCATCGGGCGGCCGATCGTGAGGCCACGGCCCACCACCACCACGTGACGCCCTTCCACCGGCACCCCGTAGTGCTCGAGCATCACCTGGATGCCCCGCGGTGTGCACGGCAGCGGGCCGTCCACGCCCATCACGAGGCGGCCCAGGTTCACCGGGTGCAGGCCGTCGGCGTCCTTGTCGGGATCGATGGCCAACAGCGCCGCTTCCTCGTCGAGCTGGCGGGGCAGCGGCAGCTGGACGATGTAGGCATGCACCGCGGGATCGGCGTTGAAACGCTCGATGACCGCGTCCAGCTCGGCCTGGGTGATGTCGGCGAGCAACTCCTCATGAATCGACGAGATGCCCACCTCGCCACAGTCGCGGATCTTCGCCCCCACATAGCTGTGCGATGCCGGATCGTCGCCGACGAGGATGGTGCCGAGCCCCGGCTGCAGGCCCTCGGCCGCAATCCGTTCTCGCAGGTCGTTCTTGATCTGTTCGGCCAGCGCCTGACCGTCCAACAGCACCGCAGTCACGGCCCGCCACCGTAGTGGCGCTGCGCCCGGGCGCTTGCCGTCAGCCGAACACGCTGAAGGACTGGCACACGGCAGCGGACGGCTGCCCGTCTGAGTCAGACAGCGACGGCGGACGAATCCTGCCGGTGATTTGCCAACAGCTGGCCTACGGCGTGACGCAGTTCGTCGAGTGTCCAGTCCGCTGAGGTGGCCTCGGCGACTATTCGCAGGGCCTCAAGTGCAAGCTTCGACGGATCCTCAACAGCGTCAAGCAATTCCAACAGGCTGTTTTGCAGAACAGCCGCCGGTGCTTGCTCCGCAGCGAGCCAGTCCTCGAGCATGCCGACGGTGGAGCGAACAGGGTGCGTCGCTTCTGCCGTCGCGCGGGCCATGACCGCGACTGTACTCAGCGGCTCGCACGGGTCCTGATCGAATTCACTTCTCGTCCGCGGGCAAGCGCGGGCAATCTGCGGTTGATGGATCGCAGGCGATTGACCTCGGCTAGAGAGCTGCGAGCGATATTCAACGCGTTCGTCTTGCCACGGATCCAACGCGGCGAACTCGATGAGCTCGTGCTGATGAGCGGGCAAGCCGCAGCCGCGTCAGGACAACCGCCCGGAACGATGAGCGAACTCGTCGGCTACTACGACTCTGGACGGCGAATCGCCGTAGCGCATCGATTTGTGATGCCGGACGGCGGGTTAGGGGGATCGGGAAGACCCGACCCGAAAGAGGTTCGACACGACGGCGAGCTTCTGCGGTTGCGCCCCTAACCGTGTTGTTGCTCACAGTGCCACCTGTGTCGCAGACACAGGCAGCCGCCCGGCGCTGCGCCCGGGCGCTTGCCGTCAGGCGTCCTCGGTCGAAGCCGGCCCGGCCCAGGCAGTCCTGCGTGAAGCGGGAGTGCGGGACGTGCGGCGTTTGTGCACGCGACGCAGGGTGGGCGAGCCTGCGGCGAGGGCGCGGTCGGCGGCGGCGAGCACTCGGCCGGGCGTGCCGGGGGTCTCGCTGTCGATGAGATTGCCCATGACTTGCAGGGTGAGGCGGGCGATGGCGTCGGTGCCGACGGCAAGTCGCAGCCCGGCACGCAGGATGCGGGGGTGGCCGATGAGGAACGAGAACTGCCTGCCCGTCCGCAGGAACGCGTCGAACTTCTCGGCGACGATGCGGTCGTAAGTGTCGGCAACCGCGGACGGGTCTTCGGCGAACAGGTCGGCAACCAAGATCCCGGTCTCGAGGCCGTAGTCGATGCCCTCGCCGTTCATCGGGTTGATCAGCCCAGCCGCATCGCCGATGGCCACCCAGCCGGGGCCGTGCCGCTTGGTGGCGCTCATGGGCAGGCGCCACGCCCGGGGCCGCTCCAGGTACGGGCCGAGCTGCCAGCTGTCGGCCACCAGGTCGCGGTAGCTGTCGCAGAGCCGGTTGAGGTTCAGGTTCGCGAAGCCCTTCATGGTGTTGAGCGCCCCGACGCCGATGTTGACCGTGCCGTCGCCGGCGGGGAACAGCCAGCCGTAGCCGGGCACGGCGGTGCCTTCGGCGTCGCGCAGCGTCAGGCAGGCTTCGAGGTACTCCTCGGCGTGGCGGGGCGTCTCGGCATAGGTGCGGATGGCCAGGCCGAACGGCTCGTCGGGATCGCGCAGGGCACCCAGCATGCGGGCGGCCTGGCCCTGAGCGCCCGCCGCCAGCACCACCAGATCAGCAGTCCAGCGCTCGCCGCCTGCAGTCACGCCCACCGCCCGGCCGTCTTCGACGATCGGCAGCGCCTCAGTGCCGAAGCACAGCTCAGCGCCGGCGGCGGCCGCGCCATCGCACAGGGCGCTGTCGAGGCGGCGGCGGGGCCACACCGCCCCGTAGGGGCCGAACTGCCCATTGGCCGGCCAGTCCAGCTCGCGCACGCGCCGTCCGGCGATCATCCGCAGCCCCGCGATGCGGTGCGCCTCCTCCAGCGACACGCCCAGCTCGTCCAGCGCTGCGACTGCCCGCGGCGTCAGGCCGTCCCCGCAGACCTTGTCGCGCCCCGCAGGAGCCTTCTCGAACGCCGTCACCTTGATGCCGGCGCCTGCAGCACGCATCGCCGCCGCCGCACCGGCGGGACCGGCCCCGATCACGATCATGTCCCGGTGCGGCACCGCTACAGCCTGCCGCCGCCGACTGCGGATCGCTCACGCAGCGCGCCGGCGCCCCGCTTCGCCCGATGCTCACCGCTCGTGCCCCCCACCGTTGTGCGACGTACTCGCCGACCGCCCTGCGCCACGGCTTCCCCCGGCGGCGCAGCATCTAGCTTGCACCCATGACCGAAACGCTGACGGGCACCGGCCGCTCGGCTGGGATCAGCTACGACGAGCTGTTCGACAACGACACGCACCCAGTGTCGGAGGTGCTGCGGCGAGTGGGCGAGCACACGCCGGGCAACACTCGCGTGCCGGCCCGCGTGTACTACGCGCAGGACGTCCATGACCTCGAAGTCGAGCGGCTGTGGAGCCGCGTGTGGCATCTCGACGGCCTGCCCCGCCCCGAGCGCATCGATGACGGCAAAGAGTAAGGCCGCTGGCGGCATCCGCTGAGCGGGCACATCTACGAGCGCAACGACGACGGGCTGGTCGCGGTCACCGACCTCGACGGCAACGTCAGCATCTTCGACGAGCACGGCAACCACCTCGACGGTGCACAGACCCAGGCCGACCCGCACCTGTGCAAGTGGATCGGCGGCCCGCTGCCGCCGGGCTTGGAAGAGATGCCGCTGATGACACCCCACGCGCCGCCGGAGGTGGACAATGTGCGGGGATGGCTGGCAGACCGCAAGCGGTCACAGGTACGACGGCAAGTGGGCGACGCCATCGACGTCGAGGCTGTCAGCGACGCCGAAATGATCGACTCGATCTTCTTCTCGGTGTTCCCGAACTGGTCGCCGTGGGGCTGCTTCAACCCGATCATGTACCGGTTCCGGCCGAACGGCGACAATCCCCAGGAGTGCATCTTCGAGGTGATGCTGTTCCCCCTGGCTCCGCCCGATCCCGCTGATCGGCCGGCGCCGGCGAAGATGCGTCACCTCGGCTTCGACGACGACTGGACACTGGCGCCCGAGCTGGGGCCACTGTCCAAGATCTTCCAGCAGGACTCACTCAACCTGCCCCTGGTTCAGCAGGGCCTGCGAGCCCAGGAGCAGCAGGAGGTGATCTTCGCCTCCTACCAGGAGACCAAGATCCGGCACTTCTATGAGCTGTACTTCGACCGTCTGGGACCGGAGCTCGACCGCTCGACGGGTGCGGTGGCTGCTGCGTCAGAAACGGCTGTGGGCGTGGCCGCGCGCGACAACGGAAGTGCCGACTGAGCTGTCAGTCGCGCTCGCTGCCGAGCCTGCCGCCTGACCACCACGACGCAAAGCGGGGCTCGATCGCCGACCAGACCAGCTCGACGATCGGGCCGCTCGGAGGCACGACGTAGGTGAACACGCCGTAGCCGTTGTTGGGCGGCGCAGCCGCCGCCGCAATCTGCCAGCCTGCCTGCAGGCAGCGCTCGGTCTCCGCAGCCACGTCGTCGACCCACACGCCCACGTGATGAACCCCTGGATCGTCCGAGCCGTCCCAGATGGTGCCCGGTTGGCCAGCCAGCAACTCGAGATGCTGCGGCCCTTCGCATGAATAGGTAAAGGTCAACTCGACTGACTGCAGACCGTGCTGCGGCGTCCACACCTGCTGCGCTGCATTGTGCTGCACCGATGCCCAGCTCACGCCGAGCGTCTCGCCCATCTCCGCCATCGCCGCGTCGAGGTCTGGAACCCGGATGCCCGTGTGGAAGAGCCGCTGGTAGTCGATCATCGAACAGTCCTCCCTGTGGCGGCCATACTCGCGCGGGCGATGTCGCCAATGGCCGGGAGAAGTGGCCGGGCAGGCTCGGTTGGGCTGCTTCGGCCAGCTCAGAATCGGTAGGGGTGCCCGGATGAGCCGCGAGACGCTTGTGGAACTCACTCGCAGGACGCTCGGGCACGCCCGTGCAGGCACGGTGCCGCTCGCCGGCGACATCGGCCGGGTGCCGGCGGCGAACTACTACGACCCTGATCGCTGGCAACTGGAGATGGAGCGGGTGTTCAAGCGCACTCCCCTGGCGCTGGGCTTCACCTGCGAACTGCCCGAACCCCACGACTACAAGGCACTGGAGGTCGCGGGGGTTCCCGTGTTGCTGTCACGGGGCGCCGACGGCCAGATGCGCTCATTCGTGAACATGTGCAGCCACCGCGGCTCGATCGTCGTCAAAGAGGGAACCGGCACGGCGCGCCGCTTCACGTGCCCGTACCACGCGTGGAGCTACGACGGCGAGGGCCGGCTGGTCGGCATCCTCGACCGAGACGAATTCGGCGACCTCGACCCAGACGGTCATGGCCTCACGCCGCTGCCCGTCGCCGAGCGAGCCGGCATCGTCTTCGGCGCCGTGACGCCGGGGGCGCCATTCGACATCGACACCTACCTCTGCGGCTACGGCGAGATGCTGGCCCACCACGAGTTCGCAAGCTGCGCCTACGTGGGCAGCCAGAGCGTCGACGGCCCGAACTGGAAGGTGGCCTACGACGGCTATCTCGACTTCTACCACCTGCCGATCCTGCACCGGGAGTCGTTCGGACCCGGCTACTCCAACAAGGCCATCTACGACGCGTGGGGTCCGCACCAGCGGGTGACCTCGCCCGACCGCCGGTTCCTGGCGCTCGACCATCTTCCCGAAGACGACTGGCCCGCCGAGCTGCTGACCGACGGCGTGTGGACGATCTTCCCGCACACCTCGATTGCCGCGTTTGACGTGAGCGCCGATGGCGTGCCGGGCGGCGGTCGCATGTACATGATCTCGACGCTGTTCCCCGGAGACTCGCCCGACACGTCTCGCACGGTCCAGCATTTCCTGGCCGCATTCGAGCTCTCCGCGCAGCTCGAAGGGCTGATCGAGGCTCAGCAGGCGTTCCTGCTGCATGTGGTGCGCGACGAGGACTACTACACCGGCAACCGGATCCAGCGAGCGGTGAAGACCGGGGCCAAGACCGAGTTCCTCTTCGGTCGCAACGAGGCCGGCTGCCAGCGTTTCCACGGCTGGGTAGATCGCCTGGTGGCCACAGAAACCGACGACGACTTCGCCAACCTCTTCGCTGGTGCTGAGTTGTCCTTCCAGCGCTAGCTGGAAGCAAAAGCACAGCCAGCGCCAGCTGGAAGCAAAAGCACAGCCAGCGTTAGCTGCGCGAGGCGAGCCAGTCGGCCGTGGCCTTGGCCATCTTCGAACCGTCGTAGCCGATGCGCTGGGTCGGCTCCACCTCGAGGATCACCCGCCGGGGCGAGTCCAGGAACGAGACGAATGCGGCCTGGCCCGCTTCGTTGCCGGGCCACAGCGCCTCAGCCAGCGCCGGATAGAACCACGCCTTGGTCTCATCGTCGTCATGCACCGTGCACGTGCCCTTCCACGTGATCGCCTTGTTGCGCGGCATCGGCGAGCCGGTGCTGGTGACCACGATGCACACACGCGGATCACGACGCACCGCGCTGATGCGCGCCCGCTGGCTCGACGCAGTGAGCCAGAAGCGGCCGTCCCGCCAGATGTACGACATGATCACGCCGACGGGCCAGCCCTCACGATTCGCCCAGATGAAGGTGCACTCGTTGTGTGCGAGGAGCAGTTCTTCCTCGACGTCGGCGTCGAGGTCGAACACCGTGACGTCTTCGTAGTTCTCCTCGGGGTGGGCCTCCGGCGACTGCTCGGCCATGGCGTGACTCCGATCCGCAGCGGCATCGACGGCCGGCGTTGGCGCCAGTCGGCTCGTATGGGTGCCGCTTCCGTGCACCGTAGTGACACCCGGCGACGGACGGCATGGCCTGCTAGACCGGGCGGATGCCTGCGTATCTCATTGCGAACTACGACGTCGTCGATCCGGACAAGTACAAGGAGTACCAGCGTGGCGCCGCGCCCATCATGGCCGGCGGCGGCAAGCTCCTCGTGCTCGACCCGGCGTCAGTGGTCAAAGAGGGCGATGCCGGAGCACAGACGGTCGTCATCGAATACCCCACCATGGAGGCCGCCCGGGCGGCGTACGAGTCAGACGACTACCAAGCTGTCGTCGGGATCCGTCTCGGCGCGACCACGAACGGCCGGGCGGTGCTCGCCAACGGCATGGGCTGAGGCGGCCCGAGTCCCTCGGGGCACCGGCGCCGCCGGCGCCAACATTCCCTGGTCGCTCAGTCGGCGGCGGCTGATTTTGCTCGGCCGGCTGCCGTGGCGAGCGGGAGCATCACCAGTTCGTGGGCGAACTCCAGCACCCGCACCGCGATCGCGAACGCCGCAGCATCGCCGACCCCGAAGCGCTCGGCCAGCAGGGCCGCAACCACGACCTCGCGCACGCCGAGCCCAGCCGGCGTGATGCCGACCATGCCCACGACGATGCCAGCGGCGGTAGCACCGGCGATCAGCCAGATGTCATCGACGCCGGCGGCAAGCAGTGCGGCAGCCAGCAGTACCGCGGCCATGAGACGCTGGGCCACTGCCAATCCGTAGATGAAGACCGCTCGCCAGACGGCTGGCCGCTCGGCACTGAGCGCGTCGGGAGGAACCCGTCCCGAGAGCCGTCGCAGCACTGCCGCTCGCTGCATCAGCCCGTCGATGCGGCGCCACCACCCCCCGGCGCCCGCAAGTGTCCACGGCAGTGTCACCAGGCCGGCGGCTGCGCCCACGCCGATCACGATGCGGGCGAGCCAGCCCCCTGCCGTGCCCAGCCAGTCGGCTGGCGCCCACAACGCGGCGAACACCGCCGACCAGCCGACCAGCGTGGCGGTCTCGACGATCACCGACGCCCCGGCGGCGGCCCGGTTCACACCGAGCGGGGCAGCCAGGCCGGCCCGGGCGACGACCGGTGCCAGCCCGGTCGGCAGGTAGCGCGTGGCCTGGGACAGCATCCAGATGCGCAGCGCCGGGCCTTGCGCCAGCGGCCTGCCATAACCGCCGATGAGCTCCCGCCAGCCGAGCGCCAGGCACCACGTGGCGGTCATCGACACGACAACGGCGGCCAGCAGCCCGACGGCATCCACCTGGAGGTCGATCTGGCGCAGGTCGTCCCAGTACCGGATGGCGAGCCAGACGATCATCGCCGCGGTTGCCAACCCCAGCGCCCACCTCACCGCAGTGCCGGATCGCTGCCGTTCGCCGATGCTGCCGCTCGATCCGGTCACGACTGCGCGCCCGTGATGCTGCGCATCAGCCAGGTCCGGCGTTCCCGGCACATCTGGCACACAGCCAGCATCCCGCCGAGCGTACCGGGGCTGTCGAGAGCCACCCGGAGCCTCCGCGGACAGCACGCAGCCGCAACATTGCGAGACTGGGCACGTGCGAGTGGTGCTGGTGGCTCCGGGGTTTCCGACGTCGCTGGACGATCATCACAAGCCGTTCCTGGCTGATCACGCACGGGCGCTGGCTGCGGCGGGTGCCGAGGTGACGGTGGTGTGCCCCGCTCATCCGGATGCGCCGCGCCGCCACGATGTGGGCGGCGTCGAAGTGCACCGGGTGCGGTTCGCTCCGGCGAGCGTGGAAGCGCGGGTGGCGCTCGGTGAGAGCTACCGAGTGTTCTCCGGATTGTCGGCGCTGTGGGTGATCCCGATGATCGCCCGGCTCACCTTGGCCGCAGCCCGCCAGGCACGCCGCCGTTCGGCTGACGGCGCAGTGATTCACGGTCACTGGTGGTTCCCCTGCGGGCTCGTGGCCGTTGCTGCAGCAGCCCTTGCAGGACGGCGGACCGCCAGCGCGGTGCATGTTCACGGCTCGGACACCGCAGTCACCACGAACGCCGTCCACCGGTGGCTGGCACGCCGGGTGCTGCGCCGTGCGGGTGCCGTGATCACGGTGTCCGAGGACCTGCAGGACTGGGCCTCGTCACTGGTGCAGCGACGCGGTGGGCGACGGCCCCGGTCTCGCGCCGACGGCACCGAGGACGGGCAACCCCGAACTCGATCAAGAGCGTTGCGGCCGCTGCCCGACATCGAGCGAGCGAGGCGGCGAACCGGCCCAGTGCTGCAGGTTGTGTCGATGCCGGTGGGCACCGACCGGCTCGGGCCGACCACACCGACCCCGGCCGATGGACCAGTGGTCGCAGTCGGACGCCTCATGGCCGAGAAGGGCTTCGATGTGCTGATCGAAGCCGTGGCGCTGATGGAGGCGACCCAGCGACCCGAAGTCGTCATCGTGGGCGACGGGCCCGATCGCACCCTGCTCGAGGCACTGGCACTGCGGCGCGGCGTGAACGCAACCTTCGCCGGAGCCGTCGCACCCGGCGACGTGGGCGAGTGGTACCGGCGAGCCCGCCTGGTGTGCGTGCCCAGCCGCCGCGAAGGCTTCGGCATGATCACCGCGGAGGCTCTCGCCGCAGGCCGACCCGTGGTTGCTACCTCCGTGGGCGCGGCGCCCAGCCTCATCACCGACGGCACCAACGGCTGCTTGGTGCCGCCTGACAATGCCGACGCTCTGGCGCACTCGCTCACCAAGGCCCTGCAATCAGATCTCTCCGGCTCGGCCGCATCTAGCGCGATCGCGCTGGCACCGTTCAGCTCTCGAGCCCACGCTGTGACACTGCTGGAGATCTACGCCGGCCTGGCCGCACCCATCGGCAAGGACACGGGCAGGTAGGCACAGACGTCACGGCGGGAAGCGTGGCAGAAGGCCCGGCGACGTTGCGACCAGCGGGATCAGACGAGCCCGCCGCAGCCGGCAAGCAGGCGTGGCTAGAGCTCGGCGACGATCTCGGCCATGAGCTCGCCGGCCTCGGTGGGGTTCAGACCAACCCGCACGCCGGCATCGAGCAGCGCATCCATCTTGGCCGCAGCGGTGCCCTTGCCGCCCGAGACGATGGCACCGGCGTGGCCCATCTTCTTGCCCGGAGGCGCAGTCACCCCGGCAATGTAGCTCGACACCGGCTTGGACATGTTGTCCTTGATGAACGCGGCTGCCTCTTCCTCGGCCGAGCCGCCGATCTCGCCGATCATCATCACGGCCTTGGTGTCGGGATCGGCCTCGAACGCTTCGAGGCAGTCGATGAACGACGTGCCCGGCACCGGATCGCCGCCGATGCCCACGCACGTCGTGACGCCGATGTCCTTCTGCTGCAGTTCGTACAGCGCCTGGTAGGTCAGCGTGCCCGACCGGCTGACAATGCCCACCGGGCCGCCCGGCTTGGCGATGTGCCCCGCGGTGATGCCGATATTGCACTCCCCTGGCGTGATGATGCCCGGGCAGTTCGGGCCCAGCAGCCGCACCCCGGGGTAGTCGCGCTTGAGCATGTTGAAGAAGCGGGCCTCGTCGTGGGCCGGCACGCCTTCGGTGATGCAGGCCACGAACTCGATGCCCGCCTCGGCGGCGTCCATGACGGCGTCGAACACGCCGGGCGCGGGGATGAAGATGCAGGAGGCATTGGCGCCCGTGGCAGCGACCGCCTCGGTGCAGTTGGCGAAGACCGGCACGCCTTCCACGTCGGTGCCGGCCTTGCGGGGGTTGGTGCCCGCCACCACGTTGGTGCCGTAGTCGCGGTTCAGCATGCCGTAGTACCGGCCCTGCGAACCGGTGAGGCCCTGGTAGACGACCTTGGTGTCCTTGTTGACGAAAACACTCATCTGAAGCTCCCGTTCAGCTCGCAGCCGCGGCCATCGCGACGGCTCGACGGGCAGCGTCGAGCATGGTCGGTTCCATCACCAGTTTCTCGTTGAGGTGAGGGGCGAGGATCTCGCGCCCCTCCGCGGCGTTGGTGCCGTCGAGACGCAGCACAATCGGCGCTTCGATGTCCACCGCGTCGAGCGCCCCGATGATGCCGTTGGCCACTTCCTCGCCGCGGGTGATCCCGCCGAAGATGTTGATGAAGATGGCCCGCACGTCAGGGTCGTTGTTGATGACCTCCAGCGCATTCGCCATCACCTGGGCATTGGCGCCGCCGCCGATGTCGAGGAAGTTGGCGGGCTTGCCGCCTACCTGGTTCACCACGTCGACCGTGCTCATGGCCAGCCCGGCGCCGTTGGCGATCACGCCGACGCTGCCCGCCAGGCCCACGTACTGCAAGCCCTTGGCGTGAGCCGCTTCCTCACGCTCGTCGCGGGGCTGGGTCTCGTCGTACTGCGCGTAGTCCTCGTGGCGGAAGACGGCGTTGGCGTCGAGGGTGACCTTGGCGTCGAGCACGTGCACCCGGCCCTCGGGTGTGAGGATCAGCGGGTTGATCTCGACGAGGTCGGCGTCGCCCTCGGTGTAGGCCACATAGAGCTTGCGCAGGATCTCGACGGCCTGATCGGTGGCGGCGGGGTTGAGGTTGGCGCCCTCCACCCACGCTCGGGCGGCCTCCTCAGTGAGTCCCTCGGCCGGGTCCACCAGCACCTTGCTGATGGCGTCGGGATTCTCGGCCGCCACGGTCTCGATCTCCACGCCGCCTTCGGCCGACAGCATCCCGAGGTGCTTCTTGGCCGAGCGGTCCAGCGTGAAGCTGGCGTAATACTCCTCGGAGATGTCCGACGCCTTCTCGATCCACAGCCGTCGCACGACGTGTCCGTTGATGTCGAGACCCAGGATGTTGGATGCGTGGGTCTGCACGTCGTCGACGGAGGCGGCGAACTTCACGCCTCCCGCCTTGCCGCGCCCGCCGGTGTGCACCTGCGCCTTCACCATCACCGGCGTGCCCAAGCGCTGCGCGGCGGCTACTGCCTCGTCGACGCTGAAGGCGACTTCGCCGTCGGATACCGGCATGCCGTAGCCCTTGAAGAACTGCTTGCCCTGATACTCGAAGAGATCCACGGCGGGGAGCATAGGAGCGCAGCCCTGCCGCCCGCTGCGAACACAGCAGGGGGCTCCGGCTGCCTAGGAACGTAGGCGGCGGAGGTTGGCGAAGCTGGCGACGAGGGTCTTGGTGCCGATGTCGGCGAAGTGGACGGTGACCTCCCAGTCGTCGCCGTCGGGCCGTACGTCCTGCACGACGCCGGCGCCGAAACGGTCGTGCAGCACGTCGTCACCGACGCCGTACCCGAGGTCGGCCGAGGGGGCCGGCTTCGGCTCGCCCTTGCGCGCCGCCACCCGGCGGCGGGCCTCCTCTCGCCGCGACTCTCGGCCCTTCGCCGCGCTGTCGTCGTGCCGGGCGGGATCGCTGCGGGCCTGGCTCCGGCCGGCCAGCTCCGCCTCGTCAAGCTGGCTGTACTCGCTGGGCTCGCTGGCCCGGCGATTGGCGCCCCAGTCGCTGGTCGCCGGTCGCCACGACGAGCCATAGCGGCCGAGGTCGGGCGAACGGTCGTCGAGCAGCTGCTCGGGAATCTCGCCGATGAACCGGCTCGGCGGGTTGTAGCTGGTCTGGCCGTGCAGCATCCGGCTCCACGCATGTGTCAGATAGAGCTGCTTGCGCGCTCGTGTGATGCCGACATACGCCAGCCGGCGCTCCTCTTCCAGCTCAAGCGGATCGGTGAAGGTGCGATGGTGCGGGAAAACCCCCTCTTCGAGGCCCGTCACGAACACCACGTCGTACTCGAGACCCTTTGCCGCGTGGAGTGTCATCAGTGACACCTGTGAGGCGTCTCGCAACTCATCCACATCGCTGACCAGCGACACCTGCTCCAAGAATTCGTCGCACGACTCGAATTCGCCAGCGCGGCCAACCAGATCCTCAAGATGCTCCAAACGACCCTCGGCCTGTATGTCGTTCGAGTCCTGACGGCCGCCGACCTCGATACTGCGCCCTCCTTGCAGCTGCTGCACGTCGCGCTTGTCCCGCAAGTCCTGCAGATAGCCGGATTCTTCCAGTGCCGTTTCGAGCACCGCGGCCGGTCCCTCGGCAATGCGCGCTGTGCATCGGGCGAGCATCTCGCGAAACTGCAGCAACCCAGTACGGGCTTTCCCCCGTATGTCGGTTGTTTCGAGACGATCTATGACCTCGCTCAGCGACACACCGTCTCGGGCGGCTGCTTCGTCCAGCTTGGCAACGGAACGGTCGCCGACACCTCGGGCAGGTTCGTTCACCACACGCTTCAGTGACACTTCGTCGGCGGGATTCACTACGGCCCGCAGGAATGCCAGCGCATCCTTGATCTCCTTGCGGTCGTAGTAGCGGATGCCGCCGATCACCTGGTACGGCACGTCGTTGGCGACGAGTTCTTCCTCGATCACTCGTGATTGCGCGTTGGACCGGTAGAAGACCGCTGCGTCGCTCCAGTCGATCCGGCCCTCGCCGTGCAGGCGCCGCAGCTCGGCACACACGTAGCGGGCCTCGTCATCGGCATCGGTGCCGCGGTAGCTGATCGGTTTGGCTCCGCCCGAGCGGTCAGTCCACAGGTTCTTCGACGGACGCCCCAGATTGTTGCGAATAACCGAATTCGCGGCGTCCAGGATCGCCTGGCTGGAGCGGTAGTTCTGGTCGAGCACGTAGGTCGAGCTGTCGTCGAAGGTGGCGCCGAACTCCAGGATGTTGGTGATGTCCGCACCGCGGAAGGCGTAGATCGACTGGTCGGAATCGCCGACCACGAACACGTTGCGTGCAGGGCCGGCAAGCAAGCCGATCAAGCGAACTTGGGCCAGATTCGTGTCCTGGTACTCGTCGACCAGGATGTGCTCGAAGCGCTGCCGGTAGTGCTCGGCCACGTTGTCGTGGTTCGCCAGCAGCTCCACGCCCAGCATCAGCAGATCGTCGAAGTCCATGGCGCCGGCGCGCCGCAGACGCTTCTGGTACTCGGAGTAGATGCGGGCCACCTCGCGGGCGAAGGGCCCGCCGCCGTCGGGGGCCAGGGCGAGGTCGGCGGCCTGGGTCGGCGTGGTGAGCTGGTTCTTCAGCGTCGAGATCGCAGCGTGGACGGTCCGGTCCGGGAACTTCTTGGGATCGAGTTCGAGGTCTCGCACGACGTAGCGGGTGAGGCGTCGGGCGTCGGCCTGGTCGTAGATGCTGAACGCCGACGGGTAGCCGAGCACGTCGGCGTGACTGCGCAAGATGCGAGCGCAGGCGCTGTGGAAGGTGGAGATCCACATCCGCTGTGCCACGGGGCCGACGAGGCTGCCGATGCGCTCGCGCATCTCGCCTGCCGCCTTGTTGGTGAAGGTGATCGCCAGCAGGCCGAACGGGCTCACCTGCCGGTGCGCGAGCAAGTGGGCGATGCGATGGCTGAGCACACGGGTCTTGCCCGAGCCGGCCCCGGCCACCACCAGCGCCGGACCGTCGCCATGGGTGACAGCCGCCCGCTGCCCCGCATTCAACGGCGCCAGGATCGGGTCGTCGCCCGGGCTTGTCGGTTCGGCGCTCATTGTCTGTGGACTCACGGATTGCAGGTTGGTCGACGCAGGCTGCGCCAAGGTCGCCGGATGGTCGCGGGCCGGCTCACGTCGTGTAGTCGGCGTTGATGCGGACGTACTGATCGGTGAGGTCGCAGCCGTAGACGGTGAACGAGCCGGCTGTGCCGTCGGAACGAATGCCCAGGTCCACCGAGATCAGCACCTCGTCAGATGCCAAGTACGCCTCGAGCTCGGCGAGGGCTGCGGCGGTTGCCGGCGTCGGGTACACCTCTTGATTGCCGAAGCGGATCTTGACGCGCTCAGCGTCGATATCGGTCTCGTCGCTGCACTTGCCGATCGCCATCGCGACCCGGCCCCAGTTGGGATCGCGGCCGTGTACGGCGGTCTTCACGAGCGGGGAGTTCACGATGGCCTTGGCGACGCGCTTGGCTTGTGCGTCGTCGCGGGCGCCGTTCGCCGTCACCACGATCAGGGTTTCCGCTCCCTCGCCGTCGAACGCAAGTTGACGGGTGAGGTCCAGGCTGACGGCGCCGAGCGCGGCCTCCAGCTCGGCCTCGTCGACCGGACCGGCTGCGCCGTTCGCCAGCATCACCACCATGTCGCTGGTGGAGGTGTCGGTGTCGACGCTGAGCGCGTTGAACGTCACATCGCAGACCCGGCGCAGCATGGCGTCGAGCCGGTCGGGAGCAATGTCGGCGTCGGTGGTGATCACTGAGATCATCGTGGCCATGTCGGGCTCGATCATCCCCGAGCCTTTCGCAATGCCCACCACGGTGGCGGCGCCGGCTGAGGCGCTTGCCGTCTTGGGATGCGTGTCGGTGGTCATGATCGCTGCCGCAGCGGCAACGGCATCGTTGCTGTCGAGCGCAGGCCCGGGTTCGGCGATCAGCCGATCGAAATACGCGTCCACCTTGCCTTCGGGATAGGGCACGCCGATCACGCCAGTGGAGCCCACGAGCACCTGATCGGGCTCGCAGCCCACCAGTTCCGCGACCCGACTGGCGAGGTTCGCTGCGTCTCGCTCACCCTGCTCACCGGTTGCCACGTTGGAGTTCTTCGACACGACCACCACGGCCTGCACCCGCCCATCGGCAACGTTGGCCTGACTGCGGCGCACGCTGGCCCCGGCGAACAGGCTCTTGGTGAACACGCCGGCTGCGGCCGACACCCGGTCAGCCGCCAAGACCATCACATCGTCGGTGCCGTCCTTCATGCCGATGCTGCCCACATGGCAAGCAAAACCCGCCGGCAAGTCCACCGATGCAGCCGAGTTCCCGGCCCCTGCTGAAGTCATGGTCAGCCCTTGTCGCACGCTTCCCGCGGCCCGGCCGCGGCTGTGAGGCCAAGGTAGTTGCGGCCGTGCGCAATCACCCTGCCAATTCAACGAGGCGTTGGCCGGAACGAATGCGTTCAGCATCGTCCGGCCCCGCCGATTCGCAGATTCAGCGGGCATGCCTACCGGAGAATCCTCGGAGATTGATATATAGAGTCGAGTTATACTCATTTGACTTCCAACAAATGGGCGCAAGGCCGATGTTGACAGAGGGGGGTGGCGATCGCGGTGAAACCGGACAGCTTGTTCGATCGGGAGGCCGAGTGGGCCGACCTGATCCGGTTCGCATCGCCGCCGCACGCGGCGCTGCGGTTGGGCATCGTGTACGGCCGCCGTCGGTTCGGCAAGAGCTACCTGCTGCGGAGGCTGGCCGAGGCAACTGGCGGTGCTTACCACCTGGCGCTACGGGAGGAACGCCGTTCGGCACTGGACCGCTTTGCGGCCAGTCTCGGCCAGCAGCAGCGGTGGGTGCCCGCGGCACCGTTGCGAGATTGGAGCGACGCGCTCACCCAGGCAGTGACGCTGCTGGGCACCGCGGGCACAACGCCGCAGGTGCTGGTCATCGACGAGTACCCCTACCTCCAGCAGACCTCACCCGAGATCGACACCGCCGTGCAGGCCCTGATGGACGAGGCTGCAGCCGGCACGCTGACCGACGGCTGGTCGGCACCGGTGAGCATCGTGCTGTGCGGCTCGGCGATGTCAGTGATGACGCGCATTCTCAGCGGCACATCTGCCCTCCGAGGCCGGGCCACCCTGGATATGCCGCTGGCGGCCTTCGACTTCCGCACAGCTCGTGGCTTCTGGGGCATCGACGACCCCGCTGTGGCCTTCGCCGTCGATTCGGTGGTGGGCGGCGCCGCCGGCTACAAGGACCTCACCGCCGACGCGGGCGTGCCGACGCGCCTCGACGACGTGTCCGAGTGGCTGTGCTCGACGGTGCTCAATCCGTCTCATGCCCTGTTCCGCGAGGACGACTACCTGCTGCGTGAGGACCCCCGGGTCACCGACGAAGCTGTCTACTGCTCACTGCTCGGCGCGATCGCGGACGGCCGCACCGCGCCGAAGCGGATCGCAGAGGCGCTCGGGCGGACCTCGACCGAGATCGGCCACCACATGAACGTCATGACCACCGCCGAGTTCGTGACCCGCCAAGACGACCTGCTGCGGGCGCGCCGGCCGGCCTACCGAGTGGCCGACCCGATCGTCCGCTTTCACCATCTCATCAATCGTCGCCACCGCGCCCGGCTCGAAGACCGCATGGCCCCTCAAGTGTGGTCTGAGGCCGCAGCGACCTACCGCTCCGGCATCGTCGGACCCCATTTCGAGACGATCTGTCGCCGATGGACCGACCGCTACGCGTCGGCGGAGACGCTCGGCGGTGAGACCGACCGTTCGGCTTCACTCCAAGTGAACGATCGTCGCAGCCGCCAATCGTTCCAACTTGACGTCGTCGCCCGACAAGCCGGCAACCGCAGCGACGGCACCACGCCGATCCAGCTGCTCGGAGAAGCCAAGGCCCGACGGCTCGGCACCGAGGACCTGGATCGCCTGGATCGCCTCGCCGATCTGCTCGCCCAGCGAAACGACGCAACGCTCGCCCCCAACGCGAAACGCCTCCTGTTCTCACTCGACGGTTTCAGCGACGACCTCGTCAGCACCGCCGCGACGCGCCCCGACGTCGAACTCATCGACCTCTCCCGCCTCTACGAAGACGACTGACCTAGCCGCGGTCATCGACGGCCAGACGAGCCACAACGCCAATGTGTTGATTCGTTGAACGCCGTTCTGTTGATTGGCGGGACGCCATTTTGTCGATTGGAGGGAAGCCAAACTGCTGATCGGCGGTGTTCGCCGCGTTGCCCGCACTGTTGACACCAGCGACATCGGGCCTCCCGCAAGACTGCTCGTGATCACCTCCGCCGGCGGGCAACCGTCTTCATGACGGGGTACGAGCCGGTGCTCGTAGTGTACTTTGTTGTACGATTTGTACATGACAGAGATGGCCGTGAGCAAGGCACGCAGCAGGCTGGCCGAGATGATCGAGGAATCTCGCCGATCAGGAGAACCCGTCACCATGACGAGGTATGGCCGCCGAGTCGCCGTGATCCTGAGTGCCGAAGCGTTTGACAGTCTCGTCGAGACGGCCGACGACGTTGATGACCGTCGCGAACTTGCGGCAGCGCGTGCCGATGACGACTATGTGCCCTGGGATGAGGTCAAGGCTGAGCTGGGAATGCAGTGAGCCGGTACCGAGTCGAGGTCGCTCGGCGAGCCGTCAAGGCGATCCGGCAGCTTCCGCGGAGCGACCAGCAGCGCATACGCGCCGCCGTCGATCTGCTGGCCGACGAACCGCGACCGAGCGGCTGCGTCGCCCTAGCCAACGAAGACTCCGTCTTCCGAGTGCGCGTCGGCGCCTACCGGATTTTGTACGAGGTGTTCGATGGTCGCCTCGTGGTGCATGTGATCCGCGTCGGACACCGGCGCGACGTGTACCGACCCCGATGACACGCGCTCTGTCACCTATTGCCGAGAGGTCGGTCATGCGACTGGATTCATGACATTTTGTTGACTGGATCTGTTGCATCAAGGCTCTCGGGCGGCTGGCAGTAATGGGGCCACGCCTGCCATCGCCCTGACAGCATCGCCGTCGTCCCGCTGACCGCCCTCACGACCTAGCAGCGACCAAGTGGACGGCTTCGCGCAGCGCTGCTCATTCGGAAGGCAACGGTCCGAGCGGCGGGTATGAACGCGTCACGGACGACTGTGCGACTGTTGACGTTCTATGGTGAATTTCCTATAGGGCTGCCCAAGAAGGAGATTCGAATGTCGCTCGCATACGACGAAGCGGTCGCGTCCCGCCGGGCACGGCTCGACCCTGAGACTGTGGCGCAAGGCGAGGTCTTCGCACGGGCATACAAGATTGCGATGCAGGTCACGGACCTGCGCAACAAGCACGGTCTGACCCAGACGCAGTTGGCCCAATGCTGCGGGATGAGCCAAGCCGATATCAGCCGGATCGAGCGCGGCTCAACCAGCCCGACCGCGCGGACCCTGCAGCGAATCGCGGATGCCCTCGAAGCCGACCTCTGCCTCGTGGCTCGCGCTCGAACCTGACGTACTGCTGTCCTCCCGTTGACCACTCTCACAGCCTGACCCAGACACGACCGAGCACCGCATATCCCGAGGCTTGCAACTCCCAGACGAAGAGCCCTATTGTCTGCGGTCAGGTCACCGTTTGCGGCGCTTCCGTTTCTTGCGGGAGCGCTGCTTCTCGTTGGCGGTGCGGCTCGGCTTGGACGCGACTTTGGCGAACGGTGCCCCTGAGGGGCTGAGGTCTCGTCGCCGCATGGCTTCGCTCAGCCACGCTGTCCTGCTGCCCGTGTCGGGGAGTCTGTTCAGATGTGACTCGATGGCCGCCTCGGCAGGAACGAACGTGCCGTCTCTGATGTCGGATCGCAGGAAGTCCCAGTAGGTGATGCCGTCGACTCCGCTGCGACAGATGGCTGAGTGTCCGATCAGCCCGACGACATCGGTTGCGGCATCCGGCACCAACCGACCTTCGGGGTTGTCTTCGAAAGCGACCTCCTCCGGCGACTGGCCGCCGATGGCGACCATGACGCGTTCCAGGGCTTCCTCGAGTCGCTCGATCCGATCAAGCGCCCCCTGCAGGTAGGCGGCCGTGAGCCGGACGGTCTCATCGCCGTCGGCCTTGGCGGCGGCGACCCAGTACATCCCTGAGACCGGCGCGTTCGGGTCGAGATGCACGCCTTCGTCGAAGCGGCCGTGCGCGATGCGGTTCCGCGCGTAGCCAACCTCGCGCAGATCCTGCACCATTGCTTCGACATCGAGATCGACCCCTGCGGCCCACGCGGTCCTGCGGAGCAGGCGTTGCAGATCCTGCTGGTTACGTTCGAGCAGATCCGCGATGCGGTCGACATCTGGCCACGGCGCCGCGCCGTCAGCGGAGTCCTGGCCTGCCACGTGTCGTTCGCCCCATTCGACTACGTGAGCGACCTGGCGCAGCAGGCATCGGTGCCGACGCAGCAGCTTGCCGATTAGCGCGTCTGCCCGCCTCTCGAACTGCTCGGCTGTCTTCTGCAGCTTGAGCAATTCCATCGTCGCCGCAGACCTCCCGACCCGGCAGCATCGTCCGCTGAGGCTCGCACGCTACGGCGATGTGCTGCGCAGTGGTGCCTCTCCCATCACCTGCTCGACCATCACCAGCCTCGAATGCGGTGCGGGCGTCACGCGGGCACGTAGTCTCAACCCATTACGAGAACAGAACGGTTGACGAGGTCCGCCGACATCGCACCCAGCATCGAGAGGCGCTGACAACGTCGGAGGAACGTGCCGTGCCACGATTGAGCTTCAAGGGCAAGGTCTTCGTCGAGAATCACCATCTGGCCGTACCGTTCCACGAGTTGCTGCCGGACCGCGAGAAGGGGCTGAGCGACAAGGCGAGCCTGCGCGACAACCTGATCATTCAGGGTGACAACCTCGCAGCCTTGAAGTCGCTGCTGCCGACGTACCACGGCAAGGTGAAGTGCATCTACATCGACCCGCCCTACAACACCGGGAATGAAGGCTGGGCGTACAACGACAACGTGAACTCGCCCCTCATGCAGGACTGGCTGGGGCGGGTGGTGGACCGCGACGACCTGACCCGCCACGACAAGTGGTGCTGCATGATGTTGCCCCGCCTCAAGCTCCTGCGCGAGCTGCTCCGAGACGATGGCGTGATCTTCGTGTCGATTGACGACAACGAGGTTCATCACCTGCGCAGTCTGATGGACGAGGTATTCGGGGAGGAGAACTTCGTCGCGACCATCGTTTGGCACAAGATGGACAGCCCCAAGAACACAGCACGTCATCTGAGTGAGGATCACGACTACGTGGTGCTCTATGCGCGAACGGCTGCACAGTGGCAGCCAAACCGCTTGCCACGGTCCGATGAGATGCTGAAGCGCTACCAGAATCCAGACGGCGACCCAAGGGGACCGTGGTTATTGAGCGACTTGGCGGCGAGGAATCAATACTCCAAGGGCCGCTATTCGATCACGACGCCGTCGGGCAAAACCATCAAGGGACCGCCCGCAGGAAGCTACTGGCGAATTAGCGAAGAGAAATTCTGGGAACTTGACAACGACAACCGAATCTGGTGGGGAGAATCGGGAGCGAACCGGCCCGGAATTAGGCCCGGATCCACCGGTGGGGTGGGTTGGCGGGTGTCGTGGCGGTTGTTGGTGCGGTGGTGGGGGTCGGCGGCGGGGTTTGGCGTGTTCGGGGGCGTGCGGGGTGGGGCGGGGGCTCGGCTGGGGCTGGGTTGTGTGCTGGGCCGGGTTGAGTCAGTTCGGGGTGCGCGGCGCTGCTGGACGCTGGGGGTGTCTCAGCAGCGTGGGGGCAGGCTGCGGACGCGGCGCAGGGCGGCGGTGAACGTGTCGGCCCGGGGCCATCGGGCTGGGAGCCGCAGGGTGGGTCGGCCGCTGCGGTTGACGAGCCGGGCGGGCACGGCGAGCAGCCGTTTGGCGACGGTGGCGGCGACGGTGAGCTTGTGGGGTGGCTGGGTTCGGCCGATGCGTGCTGTCCAGCGTGCGATGTTGTGGGCGAGCACGGCGCAGGCGAGCCAGGCGGCGTTGGCGGTGAAGCTGCCCGAGGGGCTGTGGGCGAGGCCGCCGGCTTTGAGGTCGCGGACGGCTTGCTCGACGCGGGCGTGGCCGCGGTAGGCGGCATCGGCTGCGGTGGCGTCGAGGTCGTCGATGTCGGTGACCACGGCGTGGTGCCGCCAGTGGGGGAACAGCTCGGCTTGAGGCCCGGTCAGGCGGGTGCGGCGCACGACCAGTCTCACGGTGCGCTGCTGCTTGCCGGCTGGCCGCCGACCGCTGGTGAGCTCGGTGGCGGCGACTTGCGCCTCGCCGTCGTCGGTGTAGCCGATCGGTGTCCAGTCGGCGTCGCCGATCGCCGCGATCGCCCTGTCGATGCTGGGGTTGCGGGCCGCGGCGATCAGGAAACGGCAGTCTCGGTCGGTGAGCTTGTCGATCATGTCCCAGCTGAAGAACCCCGCGTCGGCGCGCAGCGTGAACTGCGCTTCGGGCGCCAGGCGGCCCAGCCGAGCGATCGTCTCGGCGGCGAACCGCACATGGCCCCGCTGGGAGGAGCCGCTGCGCATCCGGGAGTGCACCACCTCGCCGGTGTCGTCGCGCACCGCCACCAGCGGGTGATAGCCCAGCCGCCCGCTGTGGCCGTACGCGGCGCCTCCTTTCGCGTCGCCGTGCACCTCGCGCACCGTGGAGTCCACGTCGATCGTGACCTGCTGCGCCTCAGGCGCAGCGCCCGCAGCCCACGCACGCCCCAAGGCCAGCTCCTGAGCGCGGTCGAGCCTGGCGCACATGGCCCCACGTGAACGACCGCATGAACGTCCCCAACGTGGACGGCGCCGCCGGCGCGAACCCAAGCACCGCTCCCGTCGAGCCGGCCCGCAGCCGATCGGCGTCCGAAAAGAACGAGCCGCCCACCAGCATCGAGCACACCGCAGTCAGCACCTTCGCGCCCGACCCGCGGCCCGCCCCCGCCGGCGTCACCGTCGCGTCGATCACCTCCCCCAGACCCAACCGGTCCACCAGCGTGCCC
>JAJDTF010000084.1 GCA_022827265.1 Acidimicrobiia bacterium
GCAGCCACAGCCAGCTGCGGCCCGGCCGATACGACTACACCACCCCCGCCGACCACGAAACCGACCACTACCGTCAACAAGTCCCAGCCACCCCGGCCGGGACTCAACAAAAACAGTCTCTACCAAACCCGGCGTGATTCAAGATGTCCATTGCCGCGCAAAAGAGCCCTTTCTTGAATTCGCCGATCAAGTCCGAACCAGTCGGCACCCCGGCAGCCGCCGATGCGCCAGCACCAAGCAACCACGCCATCTGAGATGCGCGCAGCGCAAACGAGCGGGCGAAGTCGCTGGCCGGGACTCGGTCAGCCACGTCCCGCGCCTCGGTATGCCTTGACTGTGGCGATGCGGCGAAGATGGCGGCAAGGCCCTGTGCACTGCGCCCGCGCCTCAATGCCGTCAGTCACAAGGTGCTCGGTTGGGTACCGGTGAAGCCACACGACCCTCACCAACCAATAGCCGTTGCCAATTACAGGGGTGTAGTTCGGAAGCGCGACCCTATCGGCCGCTTGGCCATTGGGCTACGCGCCCTGATCTGACGGCAGAATGAATCTTCAAGGTCCCGCATTGTCAGCACGCGGTCTACGTCGCCGGAGATCGAGGCGGTGACAAGACACTGTACGTCGCTAGGGTTCGCCACCATGACCGTCGCTGCCGCCTACAAGGTAAGGCTGAGACTGCAGGATGGAACGGGCGTGCTGCTGTACGTCGCCCACCCAAGTCCCGCAGCAGAGCCAGCAGTGATCGCGGACGCCACCAGCCCAGTCGAGCGTATCGATGTGGTGGCGGTTGGTGATCCCAGTCTTGACTCTGTAGCTGAGGCCGCTGGCGGGTTCCGGGCTTGGCTAGCTGGCGACCTTCCCGACGGCGGAGACGGCGTGACGTTGAGAGGCGACCAAGTCTGACCTAGGACGGATCCCACCGGCTTCGGCATTCGCAGTGGCGTGGTGGGCATCACCCTGATGGCCTCGAACCTTCATTTGGGCCGATGTCCCACGTCGGCCGTTCAGTCACCCGGCGGTGAGTCGCCAGCTCGGTCTTCAACTGGTGGCCCTGACGGGGACCCGCTCATCACCGGCGCTGTGCCACAACCGACGGTGCAGCTCAGTGTCTTCGCGATCCGGTGCCGTCCCAATCCGCGTTGTCGCGCTCCGATACCGTGCTTACTTGAATGTCACACCGTGGCGCGAGAGTGATGCCTGACCTAGGACCTATCGCATCACCGGGAGGAATGGCATGTCCAGCGAGGAACGTGCCGGCCAGCAGCTGACAGCGCTGCTGGGTGTAGCAGGCGAGCAAGACATCCGCCGCAGGCTGGCGAACCTGCTGGCGGAACTCGACGCTGGCGACTACTCACTCGAGGTACGGGCCGGAACCGGTGCGGCTGATCTTGTGTGTCACGAGTACCGGGTCGTCATTGAGACGAAGGCCCGTGGCGAAGCAGACCCCACGAGGTTCAGAACCGGAACGGCCGAGACACAGTTTGATCAGGTCGCTCGTTACGTCGAGGCATTCGCCGAACGCCGGCTGGAACTCGGCCCCCAGCGACCTTGGCGGGGGTTCCTGACGGACGGCCGCACATGGTGGGGCTGGGAATGGCAGGCGCCATCGGGCGCGCTGTCCTCCGGTGAGGGGCAACTCGTTCAGCTGCCTCATGTTCAGGGGGCGGTCTTCGCAGACGACGTGGAAGTTTTTGGTCAGTTCGTCGCCGAGTATCTGGCACCCCCAGAGCGACGGGGTGCACCGTCTCCTCCGTCGCCATTGCGAACGCTGTTCGCCCCCTATCTGACCGAGCTTCGAGAGCTGCTGCCCAGGGTCGAGACCGAACCGTTCTACGAGACCAAGTTCGGCCTGTGGCGGCGTACGCTTCAAGGATCGGGCCTGGTCGGACCCGGTGCCATCGGGCAGGCGCACAACTTTGCCGAGCACACGATGCTCGTCGTGGCTGCCCGCATGATCGTGCTCGCTGCGCAGGAGGGGTCAACCATCGATGAGCTGCCCGCCGCCGTGGCAGACGGCTTCTGCGCGTGGCTCGGCGACTTCGCCGAGGGCATCGATCTGTTGGAGCGCTTGGCGGGCAGCGTGTCTCAATACGACTGGCGCGCGGCCGATCGAGACTTGTTGAAGGAGCTGTACCACGATCTGATCGACCGCGACGACCGCAAGGAATTCGGCGAGTACTACACACCGGACTGGCTCGCCGCAGATGTCGTGGAACAGGTGCTCGTGAAGGAACCTGCTCGGCTGGATGCAGCGATCGAAGCAGCAGCGCGGTCACTCGACGTCTCCGCAGCGTCTGAGCTTGCGGAAGCATCGCCGTTTTCGGTACTCGACCCGGCCTGTGGTTCCGGCACGTTCCTGTTCTGGTCGGCTCGAGCCATCGCTAAGAGGCCGCGCGGATAGGTGGCCGTCCACGGGTCGTCTGGTTCCCCGGTGTATTGGTGGGGTTGTCCTTTCCGAGACGACCGTGGAGGCCGGTTTCATCATGCGCGCTCTGACCAAGGCTGTGGTGGATGTCATCTGGGCGGCGGTGGAGCCGCTGCTGCCGCGGGCGCCCGATGATCACCCGTTGGGCTGTCACCGGCCCCGGGCGTCGGACCGTCTGTGCCTGCAGGGGATGGTCTGGCGGCTGGCGCTGGGCTGCTCGTGGGTGAGCGTGGAGATCCTGCTGGGCTGCGAGGTGTCCGACACGACGCTGCGCCGCCGCCGCGACGAATGGGTCGCAGCGGGGATCTTCGACCGGATAGCCGACGAGGCGATCGCCGCCTGGGACCGCATCATGGGC
>JAJDTF010000058.1 GCA_022827265.1 Acidimicrobiia bacterium
GAGCTACGACTCGTGCGCACCGGCACGCACGCCGACCTCTTCGAGTAGTACACAGCACGTTCCCAACGCCTACCCGGACGGCGTCGCGACCGATCGGACGTGCGAGGCGCTGGCACACGCCAGTGACAGCGGCGGTCAGGCGGCGCTTGGCTCCCGGCGCAGGAGGCGCTTGAGGCCGTTGACGGCTGGCGTCCAGAACCACTCGGGTTCGGTGAAGCGGCGATGGTTCTCGCCCGGCAGCTCCATCGGGTCGTAGTAGTTCTTGTCGGTGTTCTTACGCAGATACGCCGATTTCTTCAGTACCTGCAGGGCGGCATACACGGTTCCCTTGTGGGTCCAGCCTTGGCGGTGGTAGTTCCAGTTGTCCGGCGCGAGGTGCTGGGCTGCGTCGAAGTGCCGGAGCGCACGCTCGCTGTCGCCCGCGGCCTCGAAGTGCAACGCCAGCTTGAATGTGGGTTCGGCCAGCAGAGTGTCGTCGTCGACGGGCTTGAGATGTGCTGCCAGCTCCTCAGCCGACCAGACGAACTCGCTCTCCGGTCCTCGCTCGATCCAGTCCCGAGTCGCATGGGCGAATGCGTCGTTGCCGAGGCGGACCTTGCCAAGCCCGAACTTGATCGTGGTCTCGTCGGGGAACACGCCCTCGTTGCTGCGGACGATGCGCCCTTCCTCGTCGATCCACGCGCCCGACGGCACGTTGACCCAGCCGAACAACGAGCTGATCCTGTGCGTCGGATCGACAATGCACCGAAACGTCGGCTTGGCCTTGTCAAACCACTTGCCCGCCGCAGCCTCGCCTTGGGAGTCCTCTGCCACGCTGATCAGCTCGAAGCGATCCGGTCCGATCGATTCGTACAGCTCCTGCCACACGGGCAGGTTCACCCGGCAGCCTCACCACGAGGCCCAGGTGAACAACACCACCTTGCGGCCCCGCAGGTCGGACAGTCGCACCGTGTCGCCGTTGCGGTCGGTCATCTCGAAGTCGGGAGCCAGGCCCGATTCCAGCCCCGTGCGGCGAACCTCAGGCACTGATCCGAGGCTCCACACATCTCCATCGCGCACATGCTGCTGGCCGATCTTGTCCGCAAAGGCCGAATAGCAGAACCACACCCAGTCGTCGGCATCAGCGATCCACGCTTCTCGCTCAGGCTCGAACAGCGGCACGCAGATCTCGCCGAGGCACACACCCTCAGGCTTCAGCTGCCAGCCGGTGGCTTGCTTGAGCTGATCGACCCGCACCCAGAGGCTGTCGGTGTCATCGCTTCGCTGAGCGATGTCGCTGGTGCTCTCACTCGTCAGGACGATCACGGCTGGCCCTTGCTCTCGTGCGCCAAGTTCAACCGACGGAACCCTTACGGGAGCTTTCCGCCCTCAGTCGTACCGAGCACTATCTGACCGTACTGCTCGTACGTGACAGCCGACACCATCAGGTGCGATTGCACGGTGTAGATGTCGCGCAGGATGCGCTGCATCTCGTTGCCATCCATCACCGCGCTCCCGCCGGTGAAGCGGAACAGCTCGCTCACCAGATCGACTGCCTCGTCGGTGCACCAGACGGCCGCTGCCTGCGCCTCGGTGACGAGCGCTGGATCGGGCGGCCCGGCAGCTGCCGAGTCGAACATTCGCTCGAGCGATTCAGCCATTGCCAGCGCGCACGCGTTCATGCGGATGGTGCCCTGTCCGATAGTTCGCTGGAAAACCTGCCTGTCGGCAAGGCTGACACCGCCGAGGTAGCCCCGCTTCTTCTCGATGGCCGCCTCGGTCATCGTCTGCAACGCCAAGCGTCCGAGTGCGTACGCGAAACTGCCGTGCTCGTTCACCACGTAGGCGGGCAGCCCGAGCCGCATAAGCGCGCCACCCCGCGGCGGCCCACCGCCGAGTGCATCGATGGCAAATCGATCGGGCACGAAGACATCGTCGAGCTCGTAGTCGCAACTGCCGGTGCCTCGCATGCCGAGCGTGTGCCAGTTGTCGTGCAGAGTGACTTCACTGGTGGGCACAAGCGCCCTGATCACTGGCGGTCCGTCCGAAAAGACCGGCACCGCCACCCGGTCGGAGTGCTCCACGCCGCTGCCCCAAGCCCAACGGCCCGACACCCGGTAGCCGCCTTCGACGCGCCGTGCCTGGCCGCCGGCTCGCAGCGAGCCGGCCATGAACGGGAAGCCATCCGCGAGCACTTCGTCAACTGAGTCGTCGGAGAGGCTTGCGAACACGCCGCCGGTCACGGCTGAGGTGATGAACATGCACCACGCGGCCGCCGGGTCGATCATCGTCACAGCCTCGATCACGTCCATCTGGGTGACCGGATGCGCTTCGGCGCCGCCCACCTCGCGCGGCGACTTCATCTTGAACAGTCCCGACGATCGCAGCGCCTCCACCGAGGTCGGCGACAGTCGTCGCAACTTCTCGGACTCGTCCCGACCGGCCGTCAGCGCATCAGCAACCGAATCGACCGCCGCCAGCAGGTGGGCCCGGTTGGCTTCCCGATCCTCTGGAAACTCGTTCTCGTGGGCGCTCACTGCCCGCTCAGATCGCATCCACGACGTGCCCGAGCTCGCTGAGGTCCCGTGACAGCAACGACGCCCGGATCGAGGCCCGGCGGGGCGACGGCAGCATCCGGCACCCAGTTGCCGTGGAATCCGTACGGCACGCGTTGGGGCAGCGGTACCCGAGCCACTGGAGGGCGGCTGAGGTCGCGGGCATCGAGGATGACCAACTCGCTGCCGTCGGTGTTCTCGTCGTAGACGTAGGACATCAGCCAGCCGTCGTCCTCGGCGCTGCCGTCAGGATCAGGGACGAACACGGCCTCGGCGCTGCCCCGCCCGGGGCCATGGTCGTGGTACTCGGCCGTGCCGCTGTCGTAGTCGAACTTGTAGTTGGCCCCGGGAATGAGGCCGTCGCCGACTCCGACCGTGTACCCGAACCGATGCTTGCGGGCGGTCCGGTCGGCGCGGACCTGGGGGAACTCGTGGAACCGATCGTCGACCCGATCCTCGGTGACATGGCGGGTCGCCGGGTCGACGGTCCAGCGGTCGAGCGTGGGCCGGGAATCTCCGGCCGGGCCCAGCTTGTCGCGGTCGAACATCCTGTCGTAGCGGCACAGGTCGATCACCACCCGCCCGTCGCCGTCCTCGTACGCATTGAGCGGGTGGAACACGTAGCAGAGCCCGACGTCGCACCAGATGATCTCGTCTGCTGTCCCCTGCCGGGGCAGCAAGCCGACCCGAGCGCCGTAGTCGGGATCCCACCGGAACGGGAATGACGCCTCCTCGCTGAGCGCGAGGTCCAGGTCGAGCGTGACCGGCAGGTCGTAGATGACGGCGTAGTTCTCGGTGAGCGACATGTCATGGATCATCGGCATGCCCGGCAGCGGCACATCGACCGTCTTGCGCACCCGGCCGTCGGCGCCCACCACGACGTACTCGACGTGATCGAACAGGTCCTGCCACGCATAGCAAACGGCGTGCAGCTCGCCGCTGCGGGGATCCAGCTTGGGATGCGCCGTGAAGCCGGTCTTCAGCGTCCCGGAGAAGTCGCTGCGAGACACCGTCTCGAGCTCGTAGCCCATCTCCACCGGCACCACGCCCGCCTCGACGAGCGCCCACGTCGTGCCTGCGAAGCCCCAGACGCTCGTGTTCGCAGAGGAGTCGAGCGTGCCGACCGGCCCCGGCACGGCAGGCTCGCCCAACGCCTCGACCACGTCCTGGCCGCGCACCCAGCGGTTGCGGTACCACTCGGCACGGCGGCCGCGCAGCCGCACGCCGTGCACCATGCCGGTGCCGACGAACCAGTGGCTCGTGGACGGATCGGTGGGCGCGATCGGGTTCGGCCCGTTGCGCAGGTAGCGGCCTTCGAGCGCTGCGGGGATCTCGCCGATCACGTCGAGATCGAAGGCGGTGACCTCAGTGGGAACCGGGGCGAAGTTGCCCTCGCTGTACCTGTTGGTCTGTTGCGTCTGGGCTGTCTCCGTCATGCAGTTCAGATTCGCAGATCAATCACGATGTGTGTGCCCTCGCGGAGCCACGCTGCGCGCACACGTCCCCGTCACTCGGCATTGGTTCGCAGATCGACGTGGCGGCCGATGACGTTGCGGGTCACGGTGGCAACATCGTCGTTTTCAAGGCCGTACGCCCAGTCGGTGCAGCCGGTGGTGAACACCTCGCCGCTGCCCCGTTCGAACCAGCCCATCACGGCCGCGCCGTGCGCGAACCGCTCTCGGTTCTCGGGGGTGTCGCCGCCCCCGAGACGCTCGGTCACCCAGTTGAGCTCGCCGATGTAGCTGTCGGGCATCCCCGGCGGCGCTTCGGCGGTCTCCCACAGGTGCGCCGGGGCGGTGCCGAGCACCTCGAAGGTGGCCGGCGTTCCGCCGGTGGGCTTCGCTACCGGCAGCCCGTCCACCAGCTCGAGCTCGCAGCCGTCGCACTCGTAGCCCACCACGACCGGCTCGCCGCCCACCACGTCGCCCGCGATCAGGCGCAAACCGTCGAACGCCCAGTGGCCCGGCCGCCAGATCGTGTACCCGCCGGATCCCTTCGGGGCGCGCCGGCAGTGGGCGTAACCGCCCCGGGTGAACGAGACACCGGTCATCTCGTTCTCGGGCCGGCCGGTGAGCGGGTCGCTCCACATGGTGGACACGGTGTGCTGCTCGTCGGTGCCCATCACCGGGTCGAGGTCGAAGTCGAGCTTGTAACCGATGACGCGGTCGTCGCCGCCGAATCGCACCTGCCAGAACGACGTGTTGCCCGAGAAGAACGCAGCCGCGCCGCCGCCGTCGACCCAGCCCTCGACGTGGTCGCGCATCTCGGCCGACCAGTACTCGTCATGGCCGACGCTGATGTACAGCCGGCGCCCGTCGAGCAGATCGGGGCGGGAGTGCAGGTCGAGACTGGTCGCATAGTCGAGCGTCACGCCGTTGCGCTCGGCCCAGCTCACGAACAGCCGCTCCCAGTTCGCCCATCCTGCCGCAGCCGACCAGTAGGAGTAGTTGTCGAAGTACTCGTCGACCTCGGGGCGCGGGAGCTGGCCGAAGCGGGCGACCCGGTAGCGGTGCGGGTCGGGCTTGTCCAGGAATCCCCGTGGCAGCGGCCGGTGCTGGGATGACTCGTGGCCTCCGGTGTAGAAGCTGGGCCCGCCCCAGTCGTTGTAGGCAGCCCATGTCGAGGTGGACAGCACCAGCAGCGTCTCGGTGGGTTCGGCGGCTCGCACGACGAAGAACGCCTCAGCCACCTCGCCTTCGGTGTCGTGCAGGCGAACCAGATAGAAGCCCGCCGGCCACGCCGGGTCGATGCTGAGCGAGAGCGAGGGGGTCCAGCCGCAGCCCTCGGTGGCGCAGTCGTCGGGCACCGGCTGCTCGCCGGCCGTCAGGTCGCGGGTCTCGACAAGCTGCTCGGCGGCGCCCACCCGCAGCACCTCCACCCGGCAAGATCCGCCCGAGGCGCTGACCATCAGATCGATGCTGTCCCCCGCCACCCCGCTGTGCGGCCAGCAGTACCCCGCGATCATGCGGCGACCGTAGCGGTGCGCGCCGCCTGACTGCAGGCGATGCAACCGAGGCGCGAGCCTGGCTAGCGGCCCGGGGCGACCGTCTCGATGTTGAGCTGGCCTGCGAGGCCGGCGGTGCGGTGCACGGCGAGCGCTCGCCATTCCTCCGAGGATGACATTGCCACCAGCGCGCCGCGGTTCGGGTACTGAGCGATCGCGATCTCGTCCCAGAGTTCCTCCACCTGGCCGAGCATCAGGAACGTGACGTCGCCGGCGAAGACGATCTTGCCGCCGTAGTCCGGCAGCAGCTGGGCGACACCGCGCCCGTACAGCTCGTACGCCTGCCGTCCCGTGAGGTCGGTCTCGCGCCCGTCCTCGTACTCGGCGTGCTCCTTGAACTTGAGCAGGTTGACCATGCAGATCGGGCCGTCCGGGCCGGGTTCCAGCATCTCGTCGATGCGCTCGGCGCTGGTCGGCATGACCTCGTTGATGACGTCCATCGTGTTTCCTTCGATCGGTCGGATGGTCTGTGCGTCGGATGGATGCTGACGGGCGCTGCGCTCAGTTGGCGGCGATGAAGTCGATCAGCACCTGAGCCAGCTCGGGGCCCTTGTCCTCCTGCAGGAAGTGCGACGCGCCCTCAATGGTGACATGGGCCTGGCCCTGCGCGCCGGGGACGAGCTGGCGGAACGGCTTGTCGCCGCCTGCCGTCACCGGGTCCTGGTCGCTGAAGCAGCACAGGAACGGCTTGTCGAACTGCTGCAGCACGCCCCAGGCATCACGGTTCGGCTGCGCCTCGGGATCGTCAGGCGATGTG
>JAJDTF010000072.1 GCA_022827265.1 Acidimicrobiia bacterium
TGAGCGTGCCGAGCACGTTGCTCATGGCGGTCACCGACAACAGCTTCGCCCCGTCGAGCAGGCGGTCGAGGTCGGTGAGGTCCAAGTGACCGTCGTGGGTGATGGGAATCCAGCGGATCTCGAAGCCCCGCTCGGCGGCCAAGATGTGCCACGGCACGATGTTGGCGTGGTGCTCCATCTCGGTGAGCACGATCGCATCGGCCGCACCGAGGTTCGAACCGCCCCACGAGCGGGCCACCAGGTTCATGGCCTCGGTGGCGTTCTTGGTGAACACGATCTCGTCTGCGCTGGGGGCCGAGATGAACCGGGCAACGTCGGCCCGTGCCTGTTCCATCTGCTCGGTCGCAGCGGCGGCGATCTCGTACGCCCCGCGATGGACGTTGGCGTTGACCGTGCGGTAGTAGGCGTCCATGGCGTCGAGCACGGCTGCCGGCTTCTGCGACGACGCCGCAGAGTCGAGATAGACGATCGGGCGGCCGTGGACGCTGCGCTCGAGCAGCGGGAACTGTGCCTTCACGGCCCCGTCGATCTCGGGGCCGGCCCCGGCGCTCACGCCGCTGCCTTCTGCTCGAACGGCTCGTAGCCGTCGCGTTCCAGCTCGGCGGCGAGCTCGGGGCCGCCTGAGGCCACGATCTGCCCGTCGACCAGCACATGGACGTAGTCGGGCTCGATCTCGTCCAGCAGGCGCTCGTAGTGGGTGATGAGCACCACGCCCATGTGCGGCCGCTCGGAGCGGACTTGCTGCAGACCGGTGGCCACCACCCGCAGCGCGTCGATGTCGAGGCCCGAATCCGTCTCGTCGAGCACGGCCACGTCGGGTTCGAGCAAGGCCAGCTGCAGGATCTCATTGCGCTTGCGCTCGCCGCCGCTGAAGCCCTCGTTGAGATAGCGGTCCATGAACGACTCGTCCATGCCCAGCCGCGACATCCACTCGCCCATGGCGACGTAGATCTCAATGGCCGACACGTCCTCGCCCCGCCGTGCCGAGACCGCCTGGCGCAGGAAGTTGCGCACCGATACGCCCGGGATGTGCTGCGGGTACTGGAACGCCAGGAACAGCCCGGCTTTCGAGCGGGCGTCGGCGTCCCACTCGGAGACGTCGTCGCCCCGGTAGCGGATCTCCCCGCCGGTCACCTCGTATTCCGGCGATCCGAGGATGGTGGTGGCCAGCGTCGACTTGCCCGACCCGTTGGGACCCATGATGGCGTGGCACTCGCCTGCGTGGACCACCAGATCCACGCCGCGCAGGATCTGCGGACCGTCGACTGCACGGACGCCCAAATCGTCGATCTCGAAGAGGGGTGCATCCGGCGCTGTGTCGCCCTGTGCCATCAACCGCAGTGTATGGCTGGGCCCAAATGCCCCAACCGGCGCAGGTCCGTGGGCCCGTCAGCTCGTAGGCCCCGCCTTCAGCCCCAGAGGCTGTCGACCACGTCGAGCCACAGCTGGGTGGTGAGTGCCAGCGACTCGACGTCGATGCGCTCGTCGTTCCCGTGGAACCGGGCGCCGTACTCGCCGCCGTCCAGTTCAGGGCTGAACAGGCCGGCGCCGTAGGCAATGGCGCCCATGTCTCGATATACCCGGGAGTCGGTGAACCCGATGATGAGCTGCGGGGTCAGCCGGGCCGTGGGGAAGCGCCGCCCCACCGCCACTTGCAGCGCATCCCACAGTGGTGTCTCGACCCGGCTCACCGATGCCGGGTCGTTCATGATGATCTCCACCTCGACCTGGTCGGCCAGATCGCCGAGCGCTTCGTCGAGATGCGCCTGCACCTCGGCGGCACCCTCACCGGGCAGCGTCCGCACGTCCACCTCGATGTCGACGTGGTCAGGGATGACGTTCGTCTTCATCGATGTCGGCGCGCCGATGACGTTCGGCGAGAACGACGTGTGGGTGCACGAGTACAGGTGCGCGGCCACCGATGCGCTCGGATGGGCGTCGAGCCAGTCCTCGATCAAGGCCTCGTCGAGCATGATCGCCCGGGTTTCGTCGTCGACCCCGAGCGTGTCGACCTGCTCCCGCCACAGCTCGTGGAACCGGGGTGGCGGCCGGTACTGCGAGATCCGGTGCACCACCGCTGCGGCCTTCACCAGCGCGTTCTCCTGGCGGAACGGGCGGGAGCCGTGCCCGGGCACGCCGCGCACGCGCAACCGCCGCCAGGCCACGCCCTTCTCGCCGATGTTCATGCCGATGAACGGGGTGTCGGGCGATCCCGAGTGCAGGCCGCCGTTCTCGGTCAGCACGTAGTCGGCACCGATGACATCCCAGTGGTTCTCTGCCATCCAGCGAGCGCCGTAGTTCGAGCCGGCTTCTTCGTCGGCACAGGCGAAATAGATGAGGTCGCCCTTGGGCCGGTAGCCGGTCTCGGCCATGTGACGGAATGCAACGGCCATCGAGGACGTGAGGTTCAGCATGTCCACCGCGCCGCGTCCCCAGACTTCGCCGTCGATCAGCTCGCCGCCGAAGGGGTCGCGGCTCCAGCCGTCACGATTCACCGGCACCACGTCGGTGTGGCCCATCAGGCACAGGGTGGGAGCGTTCGGGTCGCTGCCTTCGATGCGGGTCACGAGCGACCGCCGGCCCGGCGCCGCGTCGAAGACTTCGAGATCCAGTCCGGCGCCTTCGAGGTAGGCCTGGATGGTGTCGGAGTTACGGACTTCGCCGCCGGATTCGGGCGTGCCGTAGTTGACGCACTCGTTGCGGATCAAAGTCTGCAGCAGATCGACGGTCTGACCGGTGCGACGGTTCTCGTCGCTGGTCCCAGCAGTGAATGACTGGCTCATGGCCTGCAACCTAGAGGCTGGGCCGAGGGCGAAGCCGTGGCCCGAGCGGCCCGTGAGCGCAGTGAACAAGAGCGGGAAGCAAACTCTCTGGCACCGAACGGGCGACATCAGTCCCGCGCTGCTGAGTGCGACTGTGGTCGAATGACCCGATGAACTCAGGCGCTGGGAATGATGCGGGCATCTGCGGGCTGCCGGCTACGCAGATGGCGGCCATGCTGGCCGACGGAGAGATCTCGGCGCGAGAGCTGCTGGCGGCACATCTCGATCGCATCGAGCAGGTCAACCCCACGCTCAACGCCATCGTCACGTTCACGCCCGAGCTGGCGACCGAGCGCGCGGCCGCTGCCGACGAGGCACACGCCCGAGGCGAGTCGCTGGGACTGCTGCACGGGCTGCCCGTGGCCCACAAGGACCTGGCGCTGACGGCCGGTGTGCGCACCACCATGGGCTCGCCGCTGTTCGCCGACTTCGTCCCCGACATCGATGCGCTGGTGGTGGAGCGTCAGCGGCGCGCCGGTGCCGTGATGGTGGGCAAGACCAACACGCCCGAGTTCGGCGCCGGCTCGCACACGTTCAACCCGGTGTTCGGCATCACCCGCAACCCCTACGACGTCGGCAAGACCTGCGGAGGCTCCAGCGGGGGCGCAGCAGTGGCGCTGGCCGCCCGGATGCTGCCGCTGTGCGACGGGTCAGACCTGGGCGGTTCGCTGCGCAACCCGGCGGCGTTATGCAACATCGTGGGCTTCCGACCCTCGCCCGGCCGGGTGCCGTCGACCACGGCGATGGATGCCTGGTTCCCGCTGGCCGTCGAGGGCCCGATGGGGCGGACGGTCGGCGACGTGGCGTTCTTCCTGCAGGCGCTGGCCGGCCCCGATGACCGCTCGCCGGTGTCGAACCAGGAGTCGCCGGATGTCTTTGCCGGCTCACTGGAGCGGGACCTGCGCGGCGTGCGCGTGGCATGGTCGCCCGACGCCGGCGGACTGCCCGTCGACCCCGCAGTTCGAGCGGCGACGGCGAGCGTGCCTGACGTGCTCGCCGATCTGGGCTGCGAGGTCGTCGAGGCCTGGCCCGACCTGTCCGACGCCCCGGAGATCTTCCAGGCCCGCAGGGCCTGGGTGATGGCGGTCGGCTTCGGTCAGCTGCTCGAACAGCACCGGGACCAATTCAAGGAAACGCTCGCCTGGAACATCCAGAAGGGTCTCGAGATGTCGATCCACGAGTACACCGACGTCGCCCGACGACACACCCAGCTCTTCGCCCGCATGGACGGATTCATGTCGCCCGATGGCGACGGCTTCGATTTCTTGGCGTGCCCGACCACCCAGGTGCCGCCGTTCGATGTCGAGGTCGAGTACCCCACCGAGATCGACGGCGTCGAGTTCGAGACCTACGTCGACTGGATGCGCTCGTGCAGCGACATCACCGTCACCACCCATCCCGCCATCTCGGTGCCAGCCGGATTCACTCCCGACGGCCTGCCCGTCGGCTTGCAGCTCGTGGGCCGCCACTGCGCCGACCGTTCGGTGCTCGAGCTGGCCCACGCGTGGGAGTCCGCCACCCGCCACATCGACGTCCTGCCGCAGCTGTAGGGCTAACGCTCAGTTGGCCTTGGGCCATGAGCGGCTATGCGCGGTGTGTCGAGCGTTGTGGGATACAGCGGATCGAACCGAATCTTCTGGAGATCGAGTGCCGCGAGTGGGTCGTCGTCTTCGCTGTTGAGCCAATCGAGTTCCCGTAGCCACATTGGTTCCAACGCGTCCCTGAGCACCGCAGTCAGTCGTGCTCCTGCTCGTGTCCGCACCACTGATGCCTCCATAAGGCCCAGTGCGTACAGAACCCATGGCCGGGCTTGCTCCAGTTGCTCGTATGCATCAAGCAGCGCGTCCACGCTTCCAGTGCGGGCGAAGACGTTGGCTGCAGTGGAGGCCCTGCGCTCGTCACCGCTATCCAGCCATTCGAGCAATGTCGCTCTCATGTCTGCTGCCACAGTGTCAATTGCTGCGACGGCGTGGAATGCGACGATGGGCTTCGGGTCGAGCGAGAGTGGCAGCAGCCGAACAGGGTCGGCTGTTGCGCCTTGGCCTACGCCCCACGCGGCAGCGGCCCGGATGTCTTCATGAAGGTCAACCCGCGCCGCGATATCGGACAGTGCGTCGGTTGCAGCGGGCGCTGACACCTCGGCGAGTGCCAGCACCGCTTCCATCGAGCGTTCGCGCTCGGTGGCGGCATCGACCGTCGAAGCGATTGACGCTGCCCAACGACTCGGGTTGGAGCGCGCGAGTGCCGCGCGGGCTTCAAGCTGGATGCGCCAGTCCTCGTGCGGATCGTGCGCGACGCCAACCAGCAGTGCAACAACGTCGACTCGGTGAGAATCGCTGAGAGCCCGCACTGCGCCGATGCGCTCGACTGGACCCGGAGAGCGGACGGCCTCCGGAACGTTCCACGTCTCGCCGGGACACGCGAGGGAGGCCGGTGGCCCCACGATGCCGGCGACGATGCGCTCGTGAGGTTCGAAAGTGTCTCCGGGCTGCAGGTAGCTGTAGCGAGGACCAGTCCATTTGCGCCAGTGCCAGTAGTTGCGCCGTTTCCCTGTGTCGTCGGTGACGACGATCCGATCTTGATCATCGATGCCCTCGAAGGTGCCGCCGTAGCTGGGCACCCAGCACGGCCATCGCAGCGTCACTTCGGATCCTTCGGAAGCGGCTTTCGGCTGAGAACGGCGCGCGTCCGCCACGCTGGAACGCAACGCCGCCGTCGTGAACCAGTCCGGCTCAGCGGCGACGGGTGGAAACCCGCCCGAGTCAGCCCGCATGAATGCGTACAGGTCCGAATCACGCATGCCGCCGTCGTCCCATCGCCGACCCGGTGTGTCCGAGTGCGACAGCACGATTCCCAGCTTCGACTTCGCCCGTGCCTCGATGCGGAGGCCGCAACGAACGCACAACAGGTCAGGCAGGCGCAGACGCTTCACCTTGGACTGCCAGACCTTGTTGGCCATCGCGTAGCGCTCGAACTCAATGGGTTGATGGCCGTAGCGATCACGCAGGACATCGGCGGCAGTCGCGGCGCCGACTGCTCCCATCGCGACGAACCGGGCGAAGTCTCCGTCTTCCTTGAAACCCATCGCTACACCTTCTCCGGACGGCATGATGTGATGTATGCCGCGAACGCCCCACGCTACGGCCGCTGTCAATGGGCAGGCGGGGCTTTTTCAACCCGGCAGCAATGGTGCTGTGGCGCTGCCTGCGGCGGTTGCGGTGAAGCGCTCGGACCCCGTGTACATGGCCCACGCGTATCTCACCAAGGTGCCGGTGACCGCCGTGCTGCCGTTCATCGAGGCGCTCACGGCACCCGGTGACACCATCCTCGATCCGTTCGCCGGGTCGGGCATGACCGGTGTGGCCGCTCTGGCATCGGGTCGGCGGGCCCATCTGTTCGACGTGTCGGTGCTCGGGCGGCACATCGGCAGCAACTACGTCAAGCTCGTCGATCCGACCCAGCTCCGATGCGCAGGGCAGGCGGCAGTGAAGCAGGCCCGCGATGCGCTCGGCGACATCTACGGCGTGAAGTGCGCCGCGTGCGGAAGGCGTGCTGAGACGGCCAAGACGATCTGCTCGGTCATCGTCGAATGCGCTGCATGCGGTGCTCAGGTCAACTACTTCGAGTCGCTCCGTGATGCCGAATGGAGCAAGGCGGCGATGGGTTGCACCGACTGCGGGGCTGCGATAAGCAGTCGGTCAAGGCGGCTGGGCGAGGTACCAGTTGTCGATTCCATTGCCTGCGTCTGCTCGCGCACACAGTTGGAGCAACCCTGGTCTGAGCCGCTGTCGCCGCCGATGTCGGACGTCTCGTGGCCTGATGCAATGATCGAACCGTCAAGGCAGATGTATCAGGCATCGGCCCTCGGGCGTCATGGCCTGACATCGACGGCAGCCTTCTTCGGCCGTCGAAATCTGTACGCGCTGGCGGCCCTCCGCGATTCAGTTGAGGCCACGGAAGACGTTCTCGTGCGCGACAAGCTGCGCTTCGCCTTCACCGCGATCCTGACCCGGGCGAGCAAGCGGTACCAATGGTCACGCCAACGGCCGCTCAACGCAGCGAACGCCAACTACTACGTCGCGCCCGTCTTCTACGAATGGAACGTTTTCGATCTGTTCACCCGCAAGGTTGAGGCGGTCACCCGCTCTGACGACTGGATACGCGCACTGCGGTGTGAACGCGGACTTGCGGCGAGCGCTCCAGGCGATGAGGTCGTCTATGAGGTCGCGAGCGCAACGTCGCTTCCTCTGGGGGACGACTCCGTCGATTATGTGTTCACCGATCCGCCGTTTGGCTCGAACATCTTCTACTCCGACATGAACCTGTTCCACGAGGTCTGGCTGCCGGGTCAGCAACTCACGGACTCCGGGCTTGAGGCCGTTGTCGACAGGACCGACACAGGCGCGTACCGCTCGGCAGATCGGTACGAATCGATATTGACCGAGGCGCTGCGGGAGTGCAGCCGCGTGTTGAAGCCGGGCGGCCACATCACGTTGTTGTTCGGCAACAGCGACGGCGGTGTGTGGCGGCTGCTTCAACGGGCCATCGCGACGGCGGGGCTGGTGGTGGTGCCGGAGATGATCGCCACCCTCGACAAGGGCCAGCGATCGGTGAAGGGCTTGGCATCTGGCTTCGAGCACGTCTCGACCGTCGACCTCATGCTGACCATGCGCGCTGGATGTCCGCCGGGAGCGGTGCCGGCGCCGACAACCGATGAGGTCGCGGATGTGCTGCGGGAAGCGCTCGCGGCATCCGGTCGGCTCAGCCCCAGCCAGTGCTACGTCGAGGTGCTGCGCGAGGGCTTCCGAAGAAGCTGGGACCTGTCGGCTGTCAATCTTCGAACGGTGACCCAGGCACTGCGCGATGCCGACTACGAGGTTGATCGGCGAACCGGCCTGCTTCGCCAGAAAACGAACGTTTGACCAACCTCTACGGGTCAGGCAGGTGACCGGGCGAAGGTCACCCGGGCAGTGGCCACCATGTGCGGGTCGCAGTTACACGATGGGCAGGACTCCTTGCAAAGAACGCAGGAACCGTGGCGTTCGTGGTGTGGACGACCTTCCATGTCGACCACCAGAGCGATACCTGACGGCAATCCTCGGCGCGCCCGCTTCGTGTTGTCGATGGTGCTGTCCCACTGCATCGGCAGGTGTGTCCCGGCGCAAAAGGCTGCGGTCTCGTGCTCTGCCTCGACCCACGACAGGGCCTCGTCGGCGACCCAGCAACGGCCGCATCGAAGGCGCCAACACTCATAGTGGTGGGGTCTTGCTGCTGGGGCGGGTCTGACCCGGGCTGCCAACTGGCTGAGTGCCTTCAGGTTGATCTGTCGGCCCGTTCCCGGCGGCGGGGCGCGCACCGACCGGTCGAGCGGATGTGACCTGATAGGAGCCTTGAACCCCACACCGTGAGTGTTCTGTCGGCTGTCTCGGCCGGTGGTGCCTCGTCGTTGGATGACCGCAAGGAGGCATCGTCATGATGGCACAGGACCGAGCCGAGATCTTCGGCGGGGTTGACACTCACAAGCAAGTCCACGTCGCCGCCGCGATCGACGGCGCAGGACGGCTGCTGGGCACGGCCGAGTTCGCGGCCGACGCCGACGGCTGCCGCGGTCTGCTCGGCTGGCTTGAGTCGTTCGGGACGCTGGTCCGGGTCGGCGTCGAGGGCACCGGCTCCTACGGGGCGGGCCTGACCCGCCATCTCGCGTCCGCAGGCGCGCAGGTCGTGGAGGTCAACCGCCAGAACTGGCGCCGCCGCGGCAAGACCGACGCAGTCGACGCCGAAGCCGCGGCGCGCGCTGTGCTCAGCGGCGAGGCGACCACGGCGCCGAAGTCCGCCGACGGCCGTGCAGAGGCGATCCGCGCTCTCAGCGTGGCCCGCCGTTCAGCCGTCAAAGCGCGCACCGTCGCCGCCAACCAGATCGACGCTCTCATCGTCACCGCTCCCGAGGATCTGCGGCGCCAACCCCGTCGAAGCGTCATCGGGCCCCAACATCCGCCACCGGCTGAACCGAGGCGGCAACCGGCAAGCCAACAACGCCCTGTGGCGCATCGCCATGGTCCGCCTCCGCGTCGACCAGCGCACCATCGACTACGCAGCAAAGCGCAGCGCCGAAGGCAAGACCCGACGCGAGACCGTGCGCTGCATCAAGCCGCACATCGCCCCAGAGATCCACCGACTGCTCACCGACCCACCCCAGGTGCCCCACCGCGAAGACCTCCGCCGACACCGGCTCAGAGCCGGCATCACCGTCACCGCAACAGCACACGCCCTCGGCGTCGCACCAGCACGCATCACAGCACTCGAAACAGGCCGAAGCCACAACAGCCAGCTCGCCGAGCGCTACCACCAGCACCTCACCCAAACCGCCACTTGACAAACATAGGAGCATCAACCTGCTCCAGGTCCTGCGCCCCAAAGCCCACGGCTTCACCAACCACGCCAACTTCGAAGCCCGCGGCATCCTCACCACATAACCTGACCCCACCGAACCCAGCAGCCCCATCCCAAAAAAAGACGAAGGCTCAAAGCTTATCGTACGATATAGGCGAATTGCTGAGCACTTCACGCGAGTTTACGTGCTCGATAGTATGCGTGAATCAAGGCTATGCCGTAGGTCGTGTATCTTGGCCGCCGTGTACTGAAGGCTCATGGCACCACTGCCTACGGGTGATATTGAGAGGGCTAAGAAGTTGGTGTCCTAGCTCAAGAATATCGACGAGCAAGACCTCATCGAGATGTTGCCTTGGGCTGTCACGCCAAGATTCATTGGCGGGCAGTAGATCTTGGTCGATATAGGAGTCGGCTGTCAGCGTGGCTAGTGCAAGCTGGTTGGCACTTAGCTGTCTTGGATCGGGAACGAGTAGATCGCCTAAGCGGGTGAGCGTAAGAATTGCCCGTCCGGACTGCTGTCGGCTTCCTAGAAACCAAAAGTTGACCAGCCCCAGGGTCGAATTCAGCCACAACGCTACGAAAGGCTCCCATGTGGAGTCTCGCAAGATGAATGACGGCCAGGCCCGGCCGCCAATCGCCGGTTCCTTGGTGAGACAGGCGGCCAAGGGTTGGCTATTGATCTGGAAGTCCAGATTGCAGTGAAGACGTGTCGCCGTTTTCCAAACGCCTAAGGCATCGTCATGCTTCTGTGTGTCGACCCGGCCTTGAGAATCCGGCTCCACCTGCAACCGACGCTCGCGTTGGGCGTCGTGACGCCAGAGAACAGGGTACGAAGCAGCTTCGCCGGGGTACAAGTCTTCGATGATGAACGGCCCGCGAGCGGTGTTGCCCGTCGACTTGATATCGAGGTGGTACGGACCCGGAACGCCGAGTTCCCGTAGTGGCACAAGCGGCATCGAGACGTCGGCCATGCGGGGCAAGCGGAGTTTGCCCTTGGTCAGGGCCAGTGCCGTCCGAGCAATATCTGGTTCTCGGACGGCTGCGCAGCCGCCGTACTCCAGCGAAGCCCGCGTAAACGTTGCAACGGCCTCGTCCCCGACACGAACGCTTCCGACGGAGTCGGTGGGCACTTCGGATACCGCACGAGCGATTTCTACGCCGGCGACGATTCCAGCGGGACGTTCATGGAGACTCACCCAGAGGGCTTGGTTGTCGGGCATGGAATCGCTAGCACCGCCGACTGCGGCTTCAGAGTTCGTCGACGCTGCCTCGTCAGCTGGTGGCTGCCTTGACGCGTTGCAGCGCGTTGCTACGACAAGCACCTCAGCCATGCCTGTGTCGGCCGAGAATGCTCGATCCGTGCTGCCCACTGCGGCAATCGAGATCACCACGACATCTCGGTATTCCCGGGCCAACATCTGCCTCACGCCTTCCCAGGACGCCCCTGATGCGAATGCGGCGGGAATCACCAGAGCCAACACGCCGCCCGGCTTGGTTTTATGGTGCGCGAGATCGATGAAGTTCGTTGCTAATCCTGCGTTGCCGTGACCAACCTGCTTGTGGGGTAGCTGCTTGCCGAGCCGCTTGAGCTCTCGAGACATCGCTCGTTGCTCGGCCTTCGTGGTTTCAAACCCTGCGAAGGCGGGTACAGGCACTCCTTGCTGTTCCGCAGTTTCTTTGGTGGTCGGCCGCGTGAACGGCGGATTCATGATGCAGAGATCCAACGAACCGGCCGGGAGATTGAGTCGGCCGTGACTGTCAGGTCCGTGGCCGGATACGAGACCGCCGCCGCTTAGCGCCTGCTCTCCGGTGCCGAACACGCTGAGTTGGACATCGGTGCCTAGAAGATCGAGCGAACCAATTGATGTCCGGGGTTTGTCATCGCCCGGCACGGTATGTTGGCCGTACGGCATCGTGTGAATCGCGGTCTGTGTGAACGTGATATCCGGGTGTGCTGCTGACATCTGCGCGACCGTGAGGTGTGTGGCCGCAGGCATGATGTCGGCCCCGATAAGCACATCCTCCACCATGTAGCGGTGGAGCGCTCGGTCGTTGACTCCGTGGCGTCGAACCCGCGCCGCCACTCGTCGGTATGCGGCAGACAACAGCGTGCCAGTTCCACAGGCGAGGTCGGCGATCTTCAGTTCGTGGGCCAACTGGTCCTCGTCGGGTTCGAAACTGAGTCGTGCAACAGCCAGCTCGGCCAGTAAGGCCGCAGAACTGGGAAGCGTGTAGAAGGTCGCGAGGAACTTACGGTCTGTGATCAGGCGGCCGATGGCCTGTCCAGCGAGGTCGCCCGTCGTGACCGTCCCAAGACCCTCGAGGTCTTCTGCCAAGCCCATCATGCGGAGCAATACCGGGGAGGCGCTTGGCGACGGCAGTGCCGAGAGGATGTCGAGAGCCAGAGAGAATATCGGCCAGTAATCGACCTCGTCCATGATGCGGTGCCACTCTTCGACGAATTCGAGCTGGCTCACATGCGCCTTACCGAGTGCAAGGCCCTTGGCACGCATTTGTGTGAAGTTCTTGATGCCGTGAGAGTCTGCGATCGCCCGGTGCACGATGCACGCGTTCGCCAGCACGGTCATCGCCATCCGAGTGGTTTGCAGCCCAGGCTCTTGCTGCAAGCACTGTGCAATGTTCACTAGCGCATCCGGTCGCCTATTGGCTTCGAACTCCACAATCGACGCGGCCTCATTCACAGCTTCCTCGAGGAGTGTCGCTCCGCGATCTACTGCCTGCTCTGAGATGGCCGTGGTCTCGATGAACCCAACGACGTCATCAAGCTGTCCGTCGATCCACCCGGAGAATGGATATCTCACCGCGGGGGGCGTGGACTCTTGTGCGCCAGAGTCACCAATGGCGATAGCCGATGCATCTGCGATCACGAACGAGCAGTACGAGTAGTGCGTATCTGGAGCGCCAAGCGCGTCCATGAGTGCAGATTGATCCAGAGTTCCGAGGGAGGCTGGCACTCGTAGGGCGACAACATGCTCAACGAAAGCGCCGGTGGCGAGCTGGCGACCGAGCCTGGCCAACGCATCACCCTCGACGCTCGCAGTCGGACTGTCGTCGTACTCGATCTCGATGACCGTTGCGGTGCTACTGCTCGCATGAAGGACGATGTCAGGCCGCTTGGACTTGGCGCCGCGAATGACGCCTGTTTGCTCTGCATTGAGGTGCCCTTGCCACCCTGGCGATCGCTGCAGCAGTGCCTGCGCGAACAATGAGTTGAATGCTCCCTCCTCGGTATGCGCCGTGCCAGCCACGAGGTGCAGTCTGGCGCGGGGATGTGACGCTCAAGCGGACCTGGGCATTCATGGAGACGAGCAGGATCGGATTGCCGGTCGGCTTGCAGCTCGTCGGCCGCCACCGCGCCGACCGCGCAGTGCTTGAGCTGGCCCACGCGTGGGAGTCCGCCACCCGCCACATCGACGTCCTGCCACAGCTTCCCGGCTAGCAAGCTGCCCGAAATTCCCGGGTCGCCAGCGCAGTCTGCTCGGTAGCCTGCCGCCCGTGTCCGAATCGAATTCCGTGGCGCCGGTCACGGCCATCGAAGCCTCCGGGCTGGTGCGCGACTTCGGGGCCAAGCGGGCGGTGGACGGGGTGGACTTGCGCGTTCACCAGGGCGAGATCTTCGGGTTCCTGGGGCCGAACGGCGCCGGAAAGAGCACGACGGTACGCATGCTGTGCACGCTGCTGGCACCGACGGCTGGCTCAGCCAGGGTCGCCGGCTACAACGTGGCCAAGAACCCGGGGGAGGTCCGCGTCCGCATCGGTGTGGCCATGCAGGAGGCCGCCCTCGACGAGAAGCAGACCGGCCGCGAGATCCTCGACCTGCAGGCTCGGCTGTACGGGCTGCGCCCCGCCGACCGGACCGCATCCATCTCCCAGGCCATCGACCTCGCCGACATCGGCGATGCGATCGACGACCGTGTCAGCACCTACAGCGGCGGCATGAAGCGACGCCTCGATCTGGCGGCGTCGCTCATCCATGCACCTGAAGTGATCTTCCTGGACGAGCCCACCACCGGTCTCGACCCGGTGAGCCGTGCGCAGGTCTGGGAGGAGGTGCGGCGTCTGAACAGCGAGCTGGGCGTCACGGTGTTCCTCACCACGCAGTACCTCGAAGAGGCCGATGCGCTGGCGGACCGGATCGCCATTCTGGCCGACGGCCGGATCGTCGAGCAGGGCACGCCTGTCGAGCTGAAGCGAGGCGTCGGTGCCGACGTCATCGTGGTGGATCTCGAGCCCAGCGACATAGCCAGGGCGGCCGAGGTTGCATCATCGGTGCCGGGCGCCGACGACGTGACTGCCGGTCGGCTGGGCGTCACCATCGCGACATCCGACGGCGCCGGGCTCATCGGTGCGGTGGCGGTGGCACTGGCGAGCGCTGACGTGCATCCGACAGCGCTGACGGTGCGCACACCGTCGCTCGACGACGTGTTTCTCCAAGCAACCGGCTACCGCATGGCCGCGGCCGAAGAAGCTGCGGCGGACGACGTCACGAAGGGCACACCATGACCGACACGACGGCCTTGGTGCCGACCGGCGGCGGACTCACCCGGCGGGTCGGCTTCGTGACCGACATCGCCACCATCGCCCGGCGGGCGGTTCGCAGCGTGCTGCGCGAACCCGAGTTCGTGGGACCGGCGCTCATCATCCCCGTCTTCTTCTTCGTGGTGAACGTCGGTGCGCTTGAGCCGTTTGTGGAGGCGGGTGCTGCAGCCGGCGCAGGGGCCGGCCCGATGTCGGGCGGCGTGCCCGACTACCGGGCGTTCCAGCTGCCGGTGGCGATCATCTTCGCCGTCACCGGCATCTCACGCGCCAGCGTGCTGGTGATCGACATCCAGTCCGGCTATCTCGACCGCATGCTGGTGACGCCGATCCGCCGGTCCACGCTACTGCTCGGGCTGATGGTGGCCGACATCGTGATGGCGCTGGGGCTGGCGCTGTTCGTGATCGCCATGGGGCTGGCCTTCGGCGTGTGGTTCGAGACCGGCGTCTTGGGGCTGGTTGTGTTCTTGCTGCTGTCGATTGCGTGGAGCCTTGCGTTCACAGGCTTCCCGTACACCGTGGCGCTGCGCACCGGGAACCCTGCCGCAGTGAACTCCGCGTTCCTGATCTTCTTCCCGTTCGCATTCCTGACGCCGGCGTTCCTGCCCCGTGAGCTGATGTCCGGCTGGCTGCGCGCTGTTGCAGCCTGGAATCCCGTCACTTACCTGCTCGAGGGCATGCGCACGATCCTGTCGACGGGCTGGGACGCCGCTGCGCTCGCCAAGGGCGCAGCGGCAATTCTCGGCCTCGCCGTAGTCACCTTCTTCATGGCGTTCAGGTCACTCGGCCGTCGCGTGGCGACCGGATAGACGCAGTCGTCGCCTAGCGAGGGGCGAAACACAGTCGCCGGGCAGCGACTGGTACGGGCTACCAGCGGCGGTCGATCCACTCCTGCAGGTGGGGCGACTCGGAGCCGATCGTGGTGTCGAGGCCATGGCCGGGCAGCACCATCGTGTCTGCGGGAAACGCCGAGAACATCCGATCCTCGATGCTGCGGATGATCTGGTCGAAGTCGCCGCCGCCGCTGGTGGCGCCGGGCCCTCCCGGGAACAGCGTGTCGCCGGTGAACAGCAGCGGCGTGCCCTCCACGTGAAAGCTCATGGACCCAGCGGTGTGGCCGGGATTGTGAATGGTGCGGATGCGCAGCCGTCCCACCTCGATTACTGAATCGTCTTCGAGGATGTAGTCGTAGCTGGGCAGCATCGACGCATCCTCGGCCGTGATGCCCACTTCGATGCCGGCATCGCGCACGGCAGGCACGGCCTGGATGTGGTCCCAGTGGCCATGGGTCTCCACCACCGTGACAACGCCCAGCTTCTGGCACACCTCCAGCAGGCGCTCATGCTCGTTCGAAGCGTCGATCAGCATCGCCTCGCCGGTCTCGGTGCAACGGATGGTGAAGACGTGGTTGTCGAAGTCGTCGGGGAAGCCGTGGGGCAGGCTGCCCTCGAGCGGGCGCACGACGTGCTTGTGAACCTCGATGCCGGTTGCGGACCAGTGCAGAGCCATAGCTGCATCCTAAGAGCGTGCTCAGACAGGTGGGCCCGCTGCGAAGGCGGCAGCGTTCTCTGCTCCCGCGATCCAGCAGGTCGCAACGTCGCCGAGCCCCCTGCCGCCCCCGCAGCCAGATCCGCTGCGGTTCTCGGTTCAGGCGGCGTCGACGCGTACGGCGACTCGGTGCCAGCCTTCGGCGCCGTCGGGACGGACGTCCTTGGGGCCCTCGGGCTGGGTCATGCCGGTGCCGTCGATCGCCCGCACCTGCAATGAGTGCGTGCCTGCGGTGGGCGTCCAGGGCAGATACCACTGCACCCAGCTCTCGTCGCCGAGCGCCTCGCCCAGATCGCAGCGCTGCCACGGGCCGTCGTCGACGCGCACCTCGACGGCGCTGATGCCCCGCGTCGGAGCCCAGGCGATGCCGGCGATGGCAGTCTCGGTGCCCGCCACCGGACGGTCTCCGCTGCCCGGCACGTCGATCCGGCTCTGCGTCTTCATCGGTCCGCGCTTCGACCATCCCCGCGGCACCCAGTAGCCGTCGAACGCGTCCCAGGTGGTCAGGTTGATCTCCTCGATCCACTTCACCGCCGAGACGTAGCCGTACAGCCCCGCCACGATCAGCCGGGCGGGGAAGCCATGCCGGGTGGGCAGCGGCTCGCCGTTCATGCCGACGGCAAGCAAGGCGTTGCGGCCGTCGTACAGCAGCGGGGTGGGGAACCCGGCGGTCCAGTCGTCCACCGATCGGCCGACCACCTGGTCTGCCCCCTGCTGCACTCCCGCCCGTTCGAGCAGGTCCACCAGCGGCACGCCCGTCCAGACGGCGTTGCCGACGAGGTTGCCGCCGACCCGGTTCGACACGCACGACAGCGTGACCACATGCTCTTGGAGGTCCATCGCCAGGATCTCGTCGAAGGTCAGCTCGTAGGGGTTGTCGACCATGCCGGTGAAGCTGAGCTTCCAGTTGGCGGGGTCGACCTGGGGCACCGTGAGCGCTGTGTCGATCCGGTAGAAGTCGCTGTTCGGGGTCACGTAGCTGGAGATGCCGGCGACCTCGTCGAGCGTGTCCAGCGCGGCGACTTGGGTGGCGACCGACGGCCCGGCCGCTGTGGTGGCGGTGGGCTGGGCGGCCGCGCCCGCGGCGGCGGTTGTCGACGGAGGCCTCGCCGCGCCGAGGTCGATGCCGGCCCGGGCCGTCTCTGCGGCTGAGGGACCGCGTACGCCCCGTCCCAGCGCCACCAAGCCCACAGCGGCGACACCTGCACCGCCGACGCCGAGCAGGAACTGGCGGCGGCCGGCATCGGGCACGCCGTCGGGCCTGGCGCCGGCGACAACTGCCGGATCGCCCCCCGGATCGGGCGGCTCGCTCGGGGGAGGTGCCTCGGGGCGGGCGGGGGCAAGCCGCAACAGCAGCCGCATCGTGACGTAGCCGAGCGCAGCGGCGGCCAGGGCAACCACCCACGAGCCCACGAACGGGCTCATCGGGTTGCGCGCAGCAGTCCAGCCGCCGATCACTCCGAACGCTGCGAATCCGGCAAACGGCACCCACCGACGCCGCGGCGCCATGGCACACGCGCCCAGCAGTCCGCCGATGATCAGCGACACGCCGACGATGCCGATCGCCAGCACGGCCTTGTCTTTCTCGCCGAACAGCTCGATGCTCAGCTTCACTGCCCAGTCGGGCGAGTAGTCCACCAATGCCTCGCCGACGGCCACCACGAGCGACGGGATCGTGTCCACCAAGCCGTCGATGAACTCGCCGAACGCCAGCGCGACCGCTGCGCCGGCGATGCCGGCCAGCAATCCGGCAACCGAGCCGGGCCGGCGGATGAGCCGGCCGATGCCTCGGGCGCCCGGGGCATCGGAACCGGGGGGCGCATCGGCCGTGGCATCGTGGGAACTGTCGCTCATCTTTGCCCGTTTCGCTGGAGGAGGCCAGCTCAGCCTCTGGGTCGAGTTGGACGGGCACCGGTCGGGGGGTCGAACCGGTGTACCCCGCTGGGGGGCGCCCGTCACGAAAGCTAACGCTCGACGTGTGCCGGAGGTTCCACCGTCGGTGCCGGAGTTGCTGAGTCGTCCCTGAGTAGATCGGGCCGCCGGGTGATAGAACTTCGCCTGACTCATGCGCCAGTGCTCAAGCTGTGCTGGCCGCACCAGCCCCGGAGGCGCGTCCGTGAACTTCGCATTCACCGAGGAGCAGGAAGAGCTCCGCAACTTCGTCCGTTCGTTCCTCGAGGAGAAGTCCCCGGAGACCACCGTTCGGGAGCTGATGGAGACTGACGACGGCTACGACCCTGCCGTGTGGTCGCAGATGGCCGAGCAGCTCGGCTTGCAGGCACTGATCATTCCTGAGGAATACGGCGGCCAGGGCGCCAGCTACGTGGAGCTCGGCATCGTGCTCGAGGAGATGGGCCGCAGCCTGCTGTGCTCGCCCTACTTCTCCACTGTGGTGCTGGCCGGCAACGCCATCTTGCACTCGGGCAACGAGAAGGCCAAAGAAGAACTGCTCGAAGGGATCGCATCGGGCGAGATCATCGCCACCCTGGCCCTGGCTGAGGCCAGCGGTCGCTGGGATGCCGAGGGCGTCGAGGTGGAGGCCACCGACACAGGCGACTCGGCCACGATCTCAGGCGAGAAGATGTTCGTGACCGACGGCGGCACTGCGAACTTGTTCGTGGTGGCAGCGCGCTGCAACGGCGGCATTCACCTGTTCACCGTCGAGGGAGACGCGGCCGGACTCAGCCGCGAGAACCTCGCCACCATGGACCAGACCCGCAAGCAGGCCCGCATCACCTTCGACAACACGCCGGCCAAGCACCTGTGCGACACCGACAACTTTGCCTACATCGACCAGGTGCTCGACCTGGCTGCGGTGGCGCTGGCCAACGAGCAGGTCGGCGGTGCGCAGTTCGTGCTCGACATGGCCGTGCAGTACGCGAAGGACCGCGTGCAGTTCGGGCGCCCGATCGGCTCGTTCCAGGCCATCAAGCACAAGTGCGCCGACATGCTGCTCGAGGTCGAGTCGGCCAAGTCGGCCGCGTACTACGCGGCCTGGTGCGCCGCGGAGATGAACGACGAGCTGCCGTCGGTGGCGTCGCTCGCCAAGGCCTACTGCTCCGAGGCGTACTTCCACTGCGCAGCGGAGAACATCCAGATCCACGGCGGCATCGGCTTCACCTGGGAGCACCCCGCACACCTGTACTTCAAGCGCGCGAAGAGCTCCGAGCTGATCTTCGGCGATCCCGCCTACCACCGGGAGCAGCTCGCCCAGCGCATCGGCCTGTAGGCCAGGACAAGTCGGACTGAGGCGCGCCGCACGGACATGTGAGCTGCCGAGGAGGCACCGGTGATCGTCGCGGTCATCGTCATCTCATTGGTGATCGGCTTCGTCGTCGCCGCCGGCGTGGTCGGCACCCAGGCGCAACGGCTGGGTCGACAGCGACGCGAGCCGGTGTGGCGCCTCGCCGAGGCGGCGGAAGTCGTTGCCGAACTCGTGCCGTTCGACATTGCTGCGGCATTGGAGCCCCGCGAGCTCGAAGCGCTCTTGCGGGCACACCTCAACCAGCTGCAGTTCGAACCCCCAGCGATGCCCGACGACGCTGATCCTGACGCCGACGGCGAGACGGGCACCACGGTCACGGAGGACCAATCCTCAGCGGCCGATCTGTACCGAAGCGTCCGCGCAGACGGGTTCGAGGTGTCGCTGGAGCAGGTTCAGGCGGTGACGGACGCGCACTTGGAGTACCTCCGCCTGATCGGCGCGCTGGCCGTCGTGGACCCCGACTGAGGCTGAGCCGGTAGGCAAAGCCGTGGCCCGAGCGGCCCGTGAGCGCCAGCGAACAAGAGCGGGGAGCGTCAGGTGCAAACAGCAGAGGGCTCACCTGTCCGCGCATCCTCTAACGCACGCTGAGCCCGCAGCCGGACGGCAGAATGTTCCCATGGACATCCCCAGGGAGCTCGCAGGCTGCCGATTCGTCGGCGACAAGCGCAACCAGATCGTCTACGACATGGAACTCGAGACCGATGATGCGGCGGTCGACGAACAGCTCGCCGCGGCCGTCGCTGACATCGTGGCAGCGCAGTCCTACGCCACCTTCGGCCCCGACGAGCTGCCAGAAGCGCGCAACCGCGGCTACCGCCTGTCGCGGCTCTGCCGCTAGGACCTGACGGTGCGCCCTGCTACAGCCGCGCAAGCGGTGTTCGGCCGACAGCCCGCAGCGACGTGAGCACCGACGTCACCGAGACCGCCATCGAGGGCAGCCCGGCCCTGGCAGCGATCCTGGTGCGCCCGAAGCGATCTGTCCGCAGCGGGCCAGCAGTGGTGCTGTGCCACGGCTTCCCGTCGATGCAGCGGCCCGGCGTGCCGAACCGCACCTACCAGCTCTTCGCCGAGCGCATTGCCGAGGCCCAGGGCTGGACGGTGCTCGCGGTGAGCATGCGCGGCTGCGGCGAGTCTGACGGCGATTTCTCATTGCTCGGCTGGATCGACGACATCGGCCGCTCCGTCACCCGTGTGCTCTCTGAGGGTTGCCGGGGTGTATGGCTGGTGGGTTCGACGACCGGAGGCTCTGTGGCCATCCTGGCGGCCGCCCGCGACCCCCGGATTCGCGGCGTGGCCGCAATGGCGCCCAGGGCAGATTTTGACGACTGGGCGAGCGACCCCAAGGCATTCCTTCAGCACTGTCGCAACGTGGGTGTGATCCGAACTGACGGCTTTCCGAAGTCGACGGGCGCTTGGAATCGTGAACTGAAGCAGAACCGGGCGATGGACGCCGTTGGTGAGCTGGCCGACCGGCCGCTGCTGATCCTGCACGGCATCAACGACCGGCAGGTGCCCTACGAGGAGGCCCGCCATCTGGCCGCGGGGCATCCCAGTGCAGAGCTGCGCCTCATCGAGGGCGCCGACCACCGCATCCGCCACGACCCCCGGGCGGTGGCCATCCTGCTCGGCTGGCTGGAGCGTCAAGCAGCCGCCCAGTACGCCTAAACCCCAGCAAGGGTACCCATGGGCTGTGACACCCGGCGTCGTGTCTGCCGAGAGCTGCTCTCGGTGCGCGGACAAGATCCCCAACCGAACAGAAGCCGCGCAGGCGCGCTGAATATTGGGAACAAATGCCGCGCAATATCGGGAATAACTCCCGTGATATCTCGATAGCGGTGAATGATCACCTAGGCTGACCACATGGGTGGGTATGTGGAGAGGGCGGCAGATGCGCTCATCACGGACTACTTGGCCGAGTTGCCGGCACTGCTGATCGTCGGGCCACGCGCCTGCGGCAAGACGACGACGGCCGGCCGTTATGCGCGGTCGGTCATCCGGCTGGACTCCGACGAGGCGGCAGCGTTCCGTGCGAATTCCGACGCAGCCTTGCGCGGGCGGGAGGAACCCGTGCTGCTCGACGAATGGCAGATGGTGCCGAGCGTCCTGGGCGCTGTCAAACGGGCGGTTGACACAGACCGCCGTCCAGGCCGGTTCATTCTCACCGGGTCGTTCCGAGCAGATCGTGATGACCGCTTCTGGCCCGGCACGGGTCGCGTCGTCGTGCTGCGCATGTACCCGTTGACGCTCGCCGAGCAACACCGGCGCGCCTCACATGTGCTCATCGACCGGCTGGCGGCGGGCGAGCCGCTGCCGAAGGATGATGCCCCGCAAACGGACCTGCGGGGCTACCTCGAACTGGCAGTGCGCGGTGGCCTGCCCGAACCCGCGCTCGAACTCGGCCCCCGTACCGGGCGCGCGTGGCTTGAGAGCTACTCCGACCAGATTGCGCTTCGAGACGCCAGCATCCACGGCGAGGCCACCGATGCCGTGCGGCTGCAGCGGTACCTACTGGCGTGCGCCGAGTGCTCGGCCGGAACGCCCTTACACAAGACGCTCTATGACGCAGCCGGCATCAGCCGCAAGACCGCCGTCGCCTACGACGGGCTGCTGGCGGACCTGATGGTGACGGGCGACCTGCCGGCCTGGTCCACGAACCGCCTGAAACGGCTGGGCAAAACGCCCAAGCGATACCTCCTCGACTCCGGTCTGCTGGCGGGCGTCCTGCGTGTCGGCGTCGACGACGTGCTCGCATCAGGCGACCTCATCGGGCGCTTCATCGACACGTTCGTCGTAGCGCAGCTGCGAGCGCAGGCGGTCGCCTCGAGATCCCGCTACCGCCTGTCGCATCTGCGCAACAGCGACGGACGCCGTGAAGTCGACGTGATCGCAGAGCTAGGAGGCGGCCGAATCGTCGGCATCGAGATCAAGTCAGCAGCCTCGGTGAGCCGCGGCGACGCCCGTCACCTGGAATGGCTGCGCGACACCATGGGCGACCGCTTCGCAGCCGGCATCGTCTTTCACACCGGCTCCGACACCTTCGAGCTCGCCGACCGCATCACTGCCTTGCCGATCTCCGCCCTCTGGACGTGAGGCCCAACGAGAGCCCTTGCACGCACTTCGAGTCGCGGCTCATTGAGGGTGCCGACCACCGCATTCGCCACGACCCCCGAGCGGTGGCCATCCTGCCCGGTTGGCCGGGACGCCGAGCAGCCGCCAAGTACGCCTAAATCGATTGTCGGGACGCGCGAGGCGTGTTCTAGGGTGAGGTCATGGAGGCGGACACGGCGGCAGCGACCCAGCTCGTCGTCGATGCGTGGGCGGTCCTCGTGGCCGCAGCGGGGCTCGTCGCCAGCGTGATCGGTACTGGCCTAGGCATCATCTTTCACCTTGGTGGACGCATCGACCACCAGTCCGACCGCATCGACGGCGTGACCGCCGAGGTCGCCTTGGTGCGGGAACGTGTGGCCCGCTTGGAGGGACGCTCCGGCACACCCGATCCCGGTCCGCTGCAGCTCGCCTGAGCAAGGTCCTCTCGACGCTGCCCGCGGCGAGCGAGCAGCACTCCGAGGGCTTCAGGTGCGCCGGGCGATCATCATGTTCGCTACTGAGCGCACCACCGTGGTGCCGTGCTGGTTGACGAGTTCGTGGGCCATCTTGATGATGCCCCGGTCGGGCTTGGAGCGGCTCGGGCGCAGCTCCAGCACCTCCACGACGAGCGTGAGACGGTCGCCAGGATGCACCGGCGCCAGCCACCGCAGCTCGTCGAGACCGGGCGAGCCCATGCTCGACGGCCCCAGCAGGTACTCACCCAGCAGCTTCATCATGATCGAGCCGGTGTGCCATCCCGAAGCGATCAGCCGGCCGTAGACGGTGTGACGGGCGGCTTCGGGATCGATGTGGAAGGGCTGCGGGTCGAACTTGCGGCCGAATTCGACGATCTCGGCCTCGTCGATCGTCGTCGAGCCGAACGTGAAGCGCTCACCGGCCTCGTAGTCGTCGAACCACCGCTGCGGGCACGGAATGTCGCTGGGCATCGGGCCAGTGTGCTCCCTGCGGTTCCCAGAGCGGTTGCGAATCTCGGATCTGTCGGTTTGTGTCCCGGCTTGGCTCGCTGCACCGGAGGCCGGCGAAGCAGGCCACTCAGTGTGCGGAGGCCGACCAGGGGTCGGGGCTGTCGATGGCCAGGCCGTAGCGCTTGATGGCCTCCGCCGCCGCGGTCGAATCGATCTCGCCGAGCTCGGCGAGGCGCCACAGCACCGCCACGGTGATGTGCTCGGCGGTGATCTCGAAGTGTTCCCGCAGCCGGGAGCGGGTGTCGCTGTGGCCGAACCCGTCAGTGCCCAGCGACGTGTAGTCGCGGCCGATCCAGCGCGACACCTGGTCGGGCACGGCCCGCATGAAATCGGTCACGGCCACCACTGGGCCCATGCCGTCGGCCAGCTGCCGGGTCACGAAAGGCACCTGCTGGGGATCGTCGGGATGGAGCGTGTTCCACCGCTCGCACGACAGCGCCTCCTCGCGCAGCGCCTTGTACGACGTGGCACTCCACAGGTCGACGCCCACATCATGCTCGGCCGCAAGCAGATCAGCGGCGGCTCGCGCCGCGCCCTGCGCCGAGCCCGAGAACAGGATCGTGCCGGAGTGGGCGCGCCCGGGCGGCGACGGTGCGTAGCGGTACAGCCCCGCCAGCAGGTCCTCCACAGCGAGATCGTCGGGCTCAGGCGGCTGCACGTAGTTCTCGTTGTAGATGGTGAGGTAGTAGAAGATGTCCTCGCCCACGCCGTACATGCGCCGGATGCCGTCCTGCACGATGGCGGCCAGCTCGTAGGCGAACGCCGGGTCGTAGGCCTGGCACGGCGGCACCACCGAGGCCAGCAGCGGCGAGTGGCCGTCCTGGTGCTGGAGTCCCTCGCCCATCAGGGTGGTGCGACCCGCCGTGGCCCCCATGAGGAAGCCGCGCCCGCGCATGTCGGCCAGCGCCCAGATCATGTCGCCGACCCGCTGGAAGCCGAACATCGAATAGAAGGTGTAGAAGGGCACCATCGCCACGCCACGAGTGGCATACGACGTGGCCGCGGCGGTGAAGCTGGCGAGCGCACCTGCCTCGGTGATGCCCTCCTCGAGTATCTGGCCGTCGATGTGCTCGGTGTACGACAGCAGCAGGTCGTGATCCACCGGCTCGTACAGCTGCCCCTGGCTGGCGTAGATGCCCAGCTCGCGGAACAGCGAGTCCATGCCGAACGTGCGGGCCTCGTCGGGAATGATCGGCACCACCCGGTCGCCGAAGCCCGGCTCGCGCGTCATCGCCCGCAGCATCCGGGTGAACGCCATGGTGGTCGACACCGCCATCTCGCCTGACCCCGCCGCAAACTCCGAGAACGGCTTGGAGCTGGGCATCGGCAGCGCCTTGCGGCACCAGTTGCCGATGCGCTTGGGCAGTGGGCCGTTGAGTGCCTTGCGCCGGGCCATGAGGTACTCGTGCTCCGCGCTGCCGGGCGCCGGCCGGCAGTAGGGCGGGTCGTCAGGATCGAACTCGGCGTCGATCTCGTTGTGCAGCCGCAGCCGCTCCCGGATGGTCATGAGCTGCGTGCGGTTCAGCTTCTTGATCTGGTGGGTGGCGTTGCGGCCTTCGAGGTCGGGTCCCAGCGACCAGCCCTTGACGGTCTTGGTCAGGATGACCGTGGGGCTGCCCTCGTGCTCGACGGCGGCCTGGTAGGCCGCGTACAGCTTCTTGTAGTCGTGGCCGCCGCGGGGCAGGGTCTGGAGATCTTCATCGGAGAGGTGCTGCACCATCTCGCGCAGCCGCGGATCGGGGCCGAAGAACCGCTCGCGGATGTACTGCCCGCTCTCCACCGAATAGCGCTGGTACTCGCCGTCGATGGTCTCGTTCATCTTGTTGAGCAGCACGCCGTCGCGGTCGCGCGCCAGCAGCTCGTCCCAGCGGCCGCCCCAGATCACCTTGATCACGTTCCAGCCCGAGCCGCGGAAGTTGGCCTCGAGCTCCTGGATGATCTTTCCGTTGCCTCGCACGGGACCGTCGAGCCGCTGCAGGTTGCAGTTCACCACGAAGATCAGGTTGTCGAGCCGCTCCCGCGCGGCGAGGTGCAGCGCGCCGAGCGTCTCGGGCTCGTCGGTCTCGCCGTCGCCCACGAAGCACCACACCTTCGACTCCGACGTGTTGTCGATGCGGCGGTTGTGGAGGTAGCGGTTGAAGCGGGCGTGATAGATGGCCGTGATCGGCCCGAGGCCCATCGACACCGTCGGGAATTCCCAGAATTCGGGCATGAGTCGGGGATGGGGGTACGACGACAAGCCGGTGCGGCCGATCTCGCGCCGGAAGTGCTCGAGATCGGTGTCGTCGAGGCGGCCTTCGAGATACGCCCGGGCGTAGATGCCGGGCGCCGCATGGCCCTGGATATAGATGTGATCGCCGGGCTCGCCGTCGTCCTTGCCGTGCCAGAAGTGGTTGAAGCCCACGTCGTACAGCGCCGCGGAGCTGGCGAAGGTGGACAGGTGGCCGCCGATGCCGTCTGCCCACGAGTTCGCATGAGTCACCATCGCGACGGCGTTCCAGCGGATGAATGCCCGCAGGCGCTTCTCGATCTCGTCGTCGCCGGGGAACCACGGCTCGTCTTCGGGAGCGATCGTGTTGATGTACGGGGTGGAGACGGTGGCGGGGAAGTCGACCTGCATCTCGCGGGCCTTCGACATGAGCCGCCGGATCAGGAAACGAGCGCGGTTCTTGCCCCGTTCCTCGACGACCGCTGCGAACGACTGCAGCCAATCGTCGGTCTCATCGGGGTCGATATCGGGAATCTGCTCATGCAACCCGTCGAAGAGCATGGGTTCTAGTGTCGCACCCCGATGAGCCAGATATCGAACGCGGCAGCGCGAGAGGTCTTCACCGACGGGTCATGCCTGGGCAATCCAGGTCCGGGCGGCTGGGCCTACGTGGTAGACGGCGGGCCGTGGGCCTGCGGCTTCGAGCCCTCCACCACGAACCAGCGCATGGAGGTCGCAGCTGCGGCGCAAGCCGTCGAGGACCTGGACGGGCCGCTGCGGATCGTCAGCGACTCCACCTACGTGGTGAAGTGCTTCACCGACGAATGGTGGAAGGGCTGGCACCGGCGCGACTGGCTGAACACTGCCAAGAAACCGGTGGCCAACCGCGACTTGTGGGAGCCGTTCATCGACGCCGTGCTGGCACGGGGCGACGTGACGTTCGAGTGGGTGAAGGGTCACGCAGGCCAGCGGCTGAACTCCGCCGCCGACATGCTGGCCGTGCATGCAGCGGGGGCCGGTGCCGGCCAGAGCGGCAATCGGTACGACGATGACGTGCTCGATCGGCTGACCGATCCGCGATCGTCGGCGCAGCGCCCCGCCAGAGGCGCCGTCAGCACCGACGAGCCGACGTCGGGGAACCGGGAGATCGCAGGTCGCGCCGTGGCCGTGCTGGGTCACCGGCCGCCCGAACTCGGCGGCTACAACGAGAACCCGGTCTCTCGCAAGGTCCTCCGGCAGTTGAGCGACGTCATTGCCGCGAAGCGCGAGATGCATCCCGGGCTCGTCGTGGCGACGGGCCTCGGGCTCGGTGCGGAGACCCTGGGTGCCGAAGCTGCGCTCGCGGCCGGCGTGCCCTACGTGGTGGTGCTGGCATTCGAGGGCGTCGAGCGCCGGTGGCCGGGGCCGTCACGCCAGAGGTTCGCAGAGCTGCGCCAGCGTGCCGCCCAGGAATTCGTGCTCGCGAACCGGGTGCCGGTGGACACTGAGGCATTCGGCAAGGCAATGCGTCGCCGGGACACCTGGTTCATGCACAACTGCGACGAAGCCGTGCTGGTGCGCCGCGCCGGCGACCGCACGCTGGGCGATCTGAACCGGCGCCTGGAGGATGCGCTGGACGACATCTGGGTGATCGAGCCCGACTGACCAGGGCCGGCTGACCGAACTGAGCTGACACCGCAGGCGGCTCAGACGGCCGATCAGGACTGAACGTCGCCGGCCGCGGTTTCGACGAGTGCGGCGAGACGCTCGAGCGTCTTTTCCATTGCCGGCACGTTCTTGCGGTCGGCTCCGATGAGCTCGATGCTGCGTGGCAGCTTCGCAGTGGACCAGTCGAAGGTCTCGCGCACGAGCGTGCCGCCGTCGGGCTGGGGTTCGAGCCGGTAACTCCAGCGCTGTCCCTGCCAGTGCGCCCACGTGATCAGGCGATTCTCCTCGAACTCCAACACCCGGTTCTTCACGGTGTAGGCAACGCCCACCTTGATGCGCATGGAGAACGTGCTGCCCAGTGTCAGCGGTGCATTGCTGGTGGTCAGGCGGGCCAGCGTCCCCGAGCCGTCGATCTCGCAATGACGGCTGGGATCGGTCAGCACCGCGAAGATCTTCTCCGCGGGGGCGGCGATGAGCCGCTCGACACTCACGCTCCGCTGCTTCGGCATGGCCATGGCTGTGCTCAGGCGGGCGTGAGGGCGTCTTGCACGATGTCGGGCGGGGGTGCGCCGCCGCCGCGCTCGATGCTGCCGTCGGCTCGCACCAGCATCCACCTCGGCTGGTAGCTGTTGCCGAGCTGGTCCCACAGATCGCCGTCTTCGTTGCTGACTTGCGGGACGTCGCCAAGCTGGTGCTTGGCCACGAATTTCCGGTAGGAATCCTGGGAATCGCCGCCCGGGACGCCCACCAAGACCAAGCTGTCGCCGTGCTCTGCCTTCAGCGCTGCGACCGCAGGCGCTTCACGATTGCACGCCGGTCACCAGGGCGCCCAGAACCACAGCAACACGTCGTTCCCGGCTGCGGCAGCCAGATCGAACTGCTGCCCGTCGAGCAGCGCGCCTTCCAGCAGAAGGATCTCGGCCCGGGTCTCCTGGGCAGCCGGGGCAGTCGTTGCTGCTGGCTCAGCAGGCGCAACGGTGTCGGTGCCGCCGGAGGTGGTCGCCGGCGCCTCGGGGGCAGATGTCGCGACCGCAGTGTCCCGGGACACGCTGACCTCGACCTCTCCGCAGCCAACCAGCACGCCGAGGCCTGCGAGCCCGGCCAGCAGCACGATGGCCGCTCGGGATCGCAGGTGCGTCATCTGGCCGAGCCTATCTCTGGGCCGAGGACGCAATAGCGCGGGCTACATTCGACCCGGTGAGCACCCGGACGCTGATTGCTTTGGCGTTCGTCACCGGGCTGGTGATCCTGATGGCGTTCGCGGTCCAGGTGCTGATCGCGCTGTAGCACTGCCTGGCTTGGACCGGCAGGAGCGCCCGGTGCGAACCGGTCGGAAACGCGGCGTACCCTCGTCGCGCGATGGCAGATGACACGAATACCGTCGAGACCCGCAGTCCGGTTCGGTACGACCTGGTGGTGATCGGCGGAGGCCCCGCGGGCTACGGGGCAGCCCTGTACGCCGGCGCCGCAGGCATGAGCGTCGCCCTCGTGGAGCGAGACCGGCTCGGCGGGACGTGCCTGCATCGGGGCTGCATTCCCGCCAAGGAACTGCTCGAGACGGCGGCGGTCTGGCGCACCGTCGGCGAGGCAGCCGAGTTCGGCGTCAATGTGGAGCCACCCGAGCTGGATTTCGCCGTGTCGCAGGGCCGCAAGCAGCGCATCATCGACGGTCTCGAAACCGGGGTGAAGGGGCTGCTGAAGCGCCGCAAGGTCACGACCTATGCGGGCACGGGACGGCTGTGCGCCGATCGTTCCGTCGAGGTCGACGCAGGCGAGCCGGGCATCCAGACCCTGCAGGGAGATCACGTGCTCCTCGCAGCGGGTTCGGTGCCGATCACGCTGCCTGGCTTCGATCGCGACGGCACGCTGGTGATGACCTCCGACGAGGTGCTGGCGCTCGAGGAGGTGCCGAGCCGTGTGGCCGTGATCGGCGGTGGCGCCATCGGCTGCGAGTTCGCTTCGATGCTCGCCGATCTCGGTGCCGAGGTCACCGTGCTCGAATACGCGCCGCAGATCATCCCCGGCGTCGACGTCGACATCGCCAAGGCCCTCGCTCGGGCGTTCTCCAAGCGGGGGATCACCGTGCTGAGCGGCTGCCGGGTCACCGGGCACACGCCGAGCGGCAGCGGAACCACCGTGCAGTACGAGATCGCTCCCCGCTCCGGCGATGGCGACATGACCGAAGCGTCCCTCGAAGTCGACGCTGTGGTGGTGTCGGTGGGACGCCGACCGTACGCAGATCATCTCGGCCTTGACGGCACCGGTGTGAAGCTCGACGAGCGGGGCTTCGTGGTGGCCGACGAGACGTGCCGCACCACCATGGCCGGCGTCTATGCCATCGGTGATCTCATCAATACGCCACAGCTCGCCCATGTCGGGTTCGCCGAAGCGATCGTGGCCACGAAAGACATGCTCGGCGAAGAACCGGCGCCGATCGACTACGCGAACGTGCCCTGGGCGATCTACTGCCATCCCGAGGTGGCGTTTGCGGGGCTCACCGAGGCGGCGGCTCGCGAAGCCGGTTACGAGGTGGTGACATCCAAGCACCGCTTCACCGGCAACTCGAGGGCGATGATCGTCAACAACACCGAGGGTCTCGTCAAGATCGTGGCCGAGCGTGAGGCCGACGGCACCGCCGGGCGCGTGCTCGGCGTTCACATGATGGGGCCGTGGGTCACTGAACAGCTCGGTCAGGGCTACTTGGCGGTGAACTGGGAGGCCACGGTCGCCGAAGTGGCGGCGCTGGTGCAGCCTCACCCCACGCTGTCAGAGCTGTTCGGCGAGACGATGCTGTCGCTCACCGGGCGAGGTCTGCACGGATGAGCTCGGCGCAGGCCGCGCCGTGCCCGGAGAGGCAGCGATATGGCTGACTTGGTGCTGCCCCAGCTCGGCGAGACGGTCACCGAGGGCACCATCACCCGCTGGTTCAAGAACCCGGGCGATGCGATCTCGGTGGGTGAGATGCTCTACGAGGTGTCGACCGACAAGGTCGACAGCGAAGTGCCCTCGCCGATGGAGGGGGTACTCACCGAGATACGCGTCCCCGAGGGCGAGACGGTGGACGTCGGCACGGTGCTGGCGATCGTCGAGCTGGCCGAAGGCGCTGTCGCGCCGCCGCCCGATGCGGCCGTTCCGATGCCGAGCGGCGCGCCGGCAGAACCGGCTGCCGCTTCTGCGGCTGCGCCGACGCCGGCCGCTCCGCCTGCGACGCCCGCTGTTGCACCGGTCGCTGCGCCTGCGGCTGCTGCTCCGGCGAACAGCGCGGCGAACGGGCCTGCGACCGAGCATGGCAGCCACCTGCTCTCGCCCGTCGTCCGACGCTTGGTACGAGAGCACGGCCTCGACCCCGCTGCGCTCGTGGGCACGGGCGTGGGCGGTCGCATCACCCGCTCCGACGTGCTCAACGCCATCGACGAGCGCCAGCGCGCTGCGGCTGCGAGTGCGGGCCCCGCGACGGCGTCGGCGAGATCGGCTGGTGGCGAACGCCCGTCGGCACCCAGCCCGCCGGCAGTGCCCGCACCGGTCGCCGCGGCTGCCGCGGCTGAATGGACCGACGGAGACTCGCGCTACGAGTCGTTCAACAACATCCGCCGCCGCACCGGCGAGCACATGGTCAACTCCATGGCCACTTCGCCGCACGCCCTTACCGTCGTCGAGGTCGACTACGAGAACGTGGAGCAGGTGCGACGGGCTCACCGCGAGGCGTGGCGGGCTGCGGAGGGATTCAGTCTCACCTACCTGCCGTTCATCGTGGTCGCCGTCGCAGACGCCCTGGCCCATTGGCCACGGCTGAACGCCTCCGTGGAAGACGGCGGCCTGCGCATCTGGCGCCGTCGCAACGTGGGCGTCGCCGTCGATCTCGACTACGACGGGCTGATCGTGCCGGTGCTGCGAGACGCCGACTCGTTCAGCTTGCGCGGCGTGGCCCGCACGATGAACGAGCTTGCGGCGCGTGCCCGGGAACGGCGCCTCACGCCCGATGACATCAGCGGCGGCACGTTCACCATCTCCAACAACGGATCGTTCGGCACGTACACCACTGCCGCCATCATCAACCAGCCCCAGGTCGCTGTGCTCTCCACCGACGGGGTGGCCCGGCGCCCGGTCGTTGTCACAGATCGGTTCGGCAACGAGAGCATCGCCGTGCATTCGGTGGGCCACCTGGCGATGGGCTGGGATCACCGTGCGTTCGACGGCAGCTACGCCGCAGGCTTCCTGGGCCACATCCGCCAGATGCTCGAGCAGCACGACTGGGGAGCGGAGTTCTGAGGCCGGCGCCCGGGATGCTGCAGGTGCGCTGGCTCGGGAGGGTCGGCTTCCGCGAAGCGCTCGACCTGCAGCGACGCCTGTGGGCTCACAGCGCGGAGAACTACCTGCTGCTGCTCGAACACCACCACGTCTTCACTGCGGGCCCGAGCGCAGACCAGTCCAACCTGCTCGTCGATCCGGCCGAGGTCGGCGCCGACTGCGTCCGCATCGACCGCGGCGGCGACTTCACCTACCACGGTCCAGGGCAACTCGTCGGCTACCCGATCCTGACACTGCCCGGTCGCCGCGGCGGGGGACTTGCCGAGACAGCGGCGTACGTGTGCGGCCTGGAACAGGTGCTCATCGACGCGTTGGCTGACCTGGGACTGCCCGGCTGCGGCCGATTGCGCGGGTACCCGGGGGTGTGGACCGATCTCGAGGGAACGCCTCGCAAGATCGCCGCCATCGGTGTGCGCCTCAGCCGCCGGCGCACGATGCACGGCTTCGCGCTCAACGTCGACACGGATCTGTCGTGGTTCGAACGGATCATCCCGTGCGGCATCCGCGATTTCCGGCCGACGTCGTTGCGAGCCGAGGGCAGCGCGGCGGCCATGCGCGAGGTGGCCGACGCTGTGGCCGGGCGTGCGGCCGAGCGCTGGGGCGAAGCCGGCAGCGAGCGCGCGGACGTGGCGTGGCGGCACCGCACGGCCGACCTCAGCGCCTTCAGCCGGGGTCTGGGACCGGGACAACCCTCCGGCCCAGAATCGCCTGATTCCCGTGGTTCGCGAGATGCAGCACGCACCGCGTCCGCCGGCAAAGACACTGCACCCCCAGGTGCCGCGCGCCGCGTTGCTGTGGCCGCTCCCCGCAGCCGTGTGCGCTTGGCCGAAGCCGGGGTCGACGGCGGGTTGCGCCTTGCTGAGCGGAAGCCGTCATGGCTGCGTGCCCGGGTGGAAGTGAACGAGGGCTATCTGCGGCTGCGCCGGGTGATACGCCGGCACGAGCTGGTGACGGTGTGCGAGGAAGCCGGCTGCCCGAACATCTTCGAGTGCTGGGGGGCGGGCACGGCCACGTTCATGCTCAACGGCGAACGGTGCACGCGCGCATGCGGATTCTGCCTCGTGGACACTCGCCAGCCGGCACCGCTCGACCCCGGCGAGTCCCGCCGGGTGGCCGACGCGGTCGCCGAGATGGAGCTGGATCATGCGGTGGTGACCGCAGTGGCGCGGGACGATCTTCCCGACGGCGGGGCCGCCGCGTTCGCCGAGACCATCACTGCCATCAGGGATCGGTCGCCCGGCACGACCGTCGAGGTGCTGGTGCCCGATTTCGGCGGCGACGCTTCCTCGCTGCAAGAGGTTCTCGATGCGAGCCCCGACATCCTGAATCACAACATCGAGACCGTCGCCCGGCTGCAGCGCGCGGTGCGGCCCTCGGCGAGTTACGCCCGCAGCCTCGCCTTGCTGGCGCGCAGCGCTTCGGCGGGGCACGTCACCAAGTCGGGCATCATCGTCGGCATGGGCGAGGACGACGCAGAGGTCGATCTCGCGCTGGCCGACTTGGCGGCTGTCGGCGTGAGCATTGTCACGATCGGCCAGTACCTGCGACCGACGAGCCATCACATTCCCGTTGCCCGCTGGGTGCCGCCCGAGTCCTTCGAGCGCTGGCGGGAGGCAGGCGCCGCGCTCGGCATCGACCATGTCGAGTCGAGCCCGCTGACCCGTTCGAGCTATCACGCCGCCGACTCCGCCGCAGCCGTGCAGCTCACCCCCCGCGCCCGCCCCGTCCCGGCGTAGCGCACCCACTCGGCTAGCAAGAAAACCTCCGCGAAGCGAACCCGGTGCCTACCTATGCTGCCGAGAGGTGTCGAATTCGACTTGCTTGGTGAGGGCGCGTGGCAGCAGTTGTTGATGATCTGCTTGCGGCCGGACCGCTGACATGTGCTGAGCAGCGCCGCGTTGCGCACGCTGAGGGGCTGAACGGGGAGAACCGAGCGGAGCTTGGGCAGTACTTCACGCCTGCTCCGATCGCGAGACTGCTGGCCGGCATGTTCGAACCGCCCGAGGGACGCGTACGCGTCCTCGACCCTGGTGCCGGCGTCGGGTCACTCTCGGCTGCGCTGGTTGAACGAGCAGCCAGCGAGGGATGGCGGTGTTCGTTGGACCTGACGGCCGTAGAAATCGACGATCGTCTGCTCGGTGGTTTGGAGTCGACGCTCAGCGACTGCCTCGAGGTGATCCCGTCGGCTCAAGGTCGTGTCGAGCATTCGGATTTCTTGACATGGGCTGCCACTCAAGCGGAACCAGAGATATTCCAGCACGACCGCCAGCAGTTCGATCTCGTCATCATGAACCCGCCGTACGGAAAGTTGCGCACGGCTTCGGCGAGTCATGAACGGCTTCGGCGTCTTGGTGTCCGCACGAGCAACTTGTATTCGGCTTTTGTCTGGCTCGCGAGCCGCTTGCTCGCTCCCGGTGGCCAACTCGTTGCGATCACTCCAAGGAGTTTCTGCAACGGGTCGTACTTCAGGTCCTTCCGGCAAGCACTGCTCGACGACTGTTCGCTACGGGACATCCATGTCTTCGAGTCCCGCGACACGGCATTTCGCGACGGTGCCGTGCTTCAAGAGAACATCGTCTTCAGGATTGTTCGGTCGCCTCAGCGATCACCGGTGCAAATCTCCGTGAGTTCCGGTTCAGGACTCGATGAGGCCCGCAGGCATCACGTCAGCGCCGACTCAGTCGTCCACCCGACCGATCCTCGTCTCTTCATTCGGATCCCAGAGGACCGGTCAAGCGTGGAGCTAGCGGAGCAGATGGGGGGCCTCCCGCTGACGCTGGCGGGACTGGGTGTCACGGCTTCGACAGGCCGGGTCGTGGATTTCCGATCACGGGAGCACCTGCGTGATGACTGCGAGGGTGACACGATCCCGCTGATCTACCCCGCCCACTTACGGCAGGGACGGGTCAAGTGGCCGGGTGAATCCAGTTCCAAGCCCCGCGCCATCGCGGTGTCGCCGGAAACCGAGGGCATGTTCCTTCCTTCGGGCGAATACGTCCTAATCAAGCGCTTCTCGTCGAAGGAGGAATGTCGACGTGTGGTCGCAGCGGTGTTGGAGCCAGCGGACCTTCCCAGCGAAGTCGTCGCCATGGAGAACCACGTCAACGTGCTGCACGTCTCGAATCGAGGCATGGAACGCGATCTCGCATGGGGATTGGCGGTGTACCTCAACTCGACGGTTGTCGACCTGTTCTTCCGACAGTTCAACGGCCACACCCAAGTCAATGCTGCCCACTTGGAATCACTTCGATATCCGGACGTTCAGTCCCTGCAGGCCCTGGGTGCGAAGGCTCGCTCCGTCGAGTTCGGTCAGGCCGCGTTGGATACGTTGTTGGAGCGCCACGTCCCAGCCCTCAAGGGTCTGCGGTGAGTCCTCAGATTGATCAGCGCATCTCCGAAGCGCAGTGGATTCTCACCGAACTCGGATTTCCTCGGGCCCAGCGCAATGAACGCTCCGCGCTGACGCTTCTCGCGCTTCTCGATCTGCGGCCCGAGGAGCCGTGGACGGCGGCGGACATGCCGCTTCGAGGCATCACCGAAATGATGTCCTTCATGCGTGAGCGCTACGACAAGGACTACGCGCCCAATACGCGCGAA
>JAJDTF010000048.1 GCA_022827265.1 Acidimicrobiia bacterium
CGCCGCAACACCGACCGCAAACCCGAGCACCGCGCAGCCCAGCTCGCACTCGCCGTCACCCTGATCATCACCCTCAAACTCATCGACCACCACGACCGCTGGCAACCCCGATAACCCACCTATCCGCTAGCCCTCTTAGGACGCCCGATGACTTGCACCGGCGCTCAGGACAGCGAGTCGCGGTAGATGTGCTCGTGGTGCCAACGGAGGTACGTTTTCCGCGGCGGCTCCACACCCGAAGGCACTATCAGGGCGTCTCGCAGCGACTCGCCGAAGTTGTGTTCGATCCCGGTATCAGCCTCGATGCTTGCCCGCAGCCCTCTTGAGCGGTGGACGCGCAGACCTCCGTTCACCGTGATCAGGCCCCTATCGAAAGCAGCATCGTGCGTCGGGCACGCGGCGATGCCGTTGCGCGGGTCGCGCCGTTCTCGGTTGCTCGAATCGGCCCAGGGTTTGATGTGTGACGCCACTATCAACCGGTTCCCCCGAAGCGAGTGCGGGGCCATACCGCAGAATCCGCAGGTGAAGTCGAATCGCCGAAGCACTTCAGTCGCGAACGCTCTGTGGCCGACCCGGGCGCGGTGCTCAACAATCCGAGTTGTCTCTGCCGCCGACAGTTCCTGGTTGTGCTGCAGCTTGGCAGCGCGGAGCTGTGCCGCCTCCTTCTCGATCGTCTCGTCGAATCGAGAATCAGCTAAGTCGTCAAGTCCAATCAGCGGGTACTCCGTTACCTGCTCCAGCCGCAGGAAGTCGGGAAGCCGTCGAGCGTTGATGCCCATATGCCGTGCCGCCTGCAAGGCCGTGGCATACAAGCCGAAGAAGCGGGCGAGGTCAGCGCCCATTTCCATGAAGAACTGAACTTCGTACTTCGCCCCATTTGCGCGGGAGCCATCGAGGTTCATCATCTTGCTGGTGATTGAACCTGGCGGCCGCACGAACAGAGCGGCTAGGTCGTGCACCAGTTGGGGTGCGGTGTGCATCGTGCCACCGCCGTAACGATGAGGATCGACGACCGGATCGTCGGCGAGGAACAGGCCGTAGCAGAGCACCGTCTCGACTGGCGTGAATCGCTCTTGTCGGGTACGCGGTTGCCGACGCAAGATGCTGCCCCATTGCGCTCGTGCCGCCGAATTCGCAAGGTCCACGTAGTCGCCGAGCGACGCCACGCGCCGGACTGTAGGTCAACTACCGCCGTTCCCACCTCACAGAGCGCGAGGGGGGCGGCGCGCGAGCTTCGCCACACACGCCGAATCAGTCGTCTTCAAGGGGAAGGGCATCGCCGATTGCGCCTTCGAGATACATGCCGAAGTGGCAATCGCATAGGTCCACGTTCACTGCGTACTGGTCACTCGCCGTGATCCAACAGAGCCGGAGTGATGCTGGATCGGGGTCTTCGTCGTACCCACATTCGTTGCAGACGACACTCCCATCCGAATAACCGATGGCGAGCCGAATCCGACTGTTCTCGAATGCACTCAGCGTCGGCGCAATCGAGTTGCCGTCATTTCCGGCAGCGATCCTGGTCGCCTCACCTGTCGTGTTCATCGCATCCTCCAATGCCGTGTGACGCTCAGTGCGTCAGCTAGGGATACAAGAACCATGCCGGCCTGAGACAGTCAGAGGCCGGCAAATCTCTCACGTCAGCAAGATGCGAGCGTCCGGCGCAGCGTCCGGTGGTGACCGTGCGCGTTAGAAGCCGAGGGCGGGTGAGGGGCCGGTGTGGGCGCACGGCGCCAGCAAGGTCGAGCTGGCCGATCTGCCGGCGTTCGGGCGGGCGGTGCGGCTGGTGTGGGCAAAGCGCCGCTGGCGGTGCCCTCGCAGTGGCTGTGGGGTGTGCACGTTCACCGATGCGTTGGCGCACGCCCGCCAGGTGGCTGACCCGTTCCACGTGATCAAGCTCGCCAACTCGGCCATCGACGAGGTGCGCCGCCGGGTCCAGAACGACACCACCGGCGGGCGAGGCACCCAACACGACCCCCTCTATCGGATACGCAGGCTGCTGCTCAAAGCCGCCGAACGCGTCACCGACAACGGACGACACAAGCTGCGGGGCCTGCTCGCGGCCGGCGACCCCCGCGGCGAGGCGCGAGAGGCGTGGCGCGCCAAGGAGACCCTGCGCGGCGTCTACCGGATCCGCAGCCGCGCCCTCGCCGCCGAGACAGTCGACGAGCTCGCACGCGACCTCCAAGACGACACATTCTCGCCGGAGCTGAACAAGCTCGGCCGCACCCTCGCCGCCTGGCGCACCCAGATCACCAACCGGCACCGCTCACAAGTCACCAACTGAATCACGCCGGGGGACTGTCAGACGCTCCCTTGTCAAGTGGGGTCGTCAGGCGGCCTGAATTTGGGCCTTCGTGCGGTGTTTTTCGTCGCGCCACATGCGGCGGATGACGCGGTTGGCGAGGTGGCGTTTGTGGGCTCGGCGGGCTTCGCGTCGGGTCTTGCCCTCGCCGGCTGTGCCGGCGAGCGAGGCTGTCGGCGAGGCGGCGATGGCCGAATGGGCTGAGCAGCTGGTGGCCCAGGCCCGCGCCGAGGGCGTGGAGCTGACCGGCGACGACGGGCTGCTGACGGGGCTGGTGCGTCGGGTGCTCCAGACCGGCCTGGAGGTCGAGATGACCGAGCATGTGGGCTATGAGCGCCATGCCCCCGAGGGCAGAGGCTCGGGGAACTCGCGCAACGGGTCGACTCCCAAGCGCGTCACCACCGAGATCGGCGAGGTCGACCTCGCGGTGCCGCGTGACCGGGCGGGCACGTTCGAGCCGACCACGGTGCCCAAGCACCGGCGTCGTCTCGAGGGGCTGTCAGGGAACGTGATCAGCCTGTATGCGAAGGGGCTGACCACCGGTGAGATTCAGGCGCATCTCGAGGAGATCTATGACGTCTCG
>JAJDTF010000050.1 GCA_022827265.1 Acidimicrobiia bacterium
CGCCGCAACACCGACCGCAAACCCGAGCACCGCGCAGCCCAGCTCGCACTCGCCGTCACCCTGATCATCACCCTCAAACTCATCGACCACCACGACCGCTGGCAACCCCGATAACCCACCTATCCGCTAGCCCTCTTAGGAATCAGAATCCTGGTCACGAGCTTGATGTGCTTGGCATCGTTATCAACAATGCGGGGTACAGCGGTGGCAATGACGGCGGACCCGAAAAGGCACAGGCCATGGCCGACATCAGGGGCGAAGCCGCAGAGCACAGCTGGCGGATCTTCTCCAATCAGCTCCCGTACTCCCGTGGGTACCCAAAGATGATGCGAGGCAATTACAGCTGGCTCGGCAATGCCAGAGCATCGTTCTACGCTCTTGAGCGGGAACTGCGCCGTACGTTGTCTGAGGAGGGCTACCTGCCGTGACGGGGGACCGACTCGTTGCCTCGCTGCGAGAGCTCGTGCGAGAACACGGACTCGAGCAAGTGAGCCGATCGCTTCACGAGATTGGCGGGATCGACGGCCACGCCCAAGGCGCCACACCTAGTTCCGGCACAGCCGCACAGCGTGCGGCTGGCCCAAGAGCCAAGCGGAAGCGTGCAGTCACCGCCCTAGAGCGCGTCGAGAAGATGGATCTTCCGAGCGAGACTGCCGACGATGTCGTGCAACTCGCAAAGCGGTTCGACGAGAAGTCCTTCATGCCGACGTTTGGCGACATCGCTCACTTCTGCAGCGTCTACGACATCGAAGTGCCGGCGTCGAGGTCGCGTACCTCCGCGATTTCACGGGTCTTCAGCACTATCGCTGCCATGAGCGCCGAGGACATTCAGATACTGGTCGACTACGGCGCGTTCTCCGGCCCGGCACGCCTCGGGCCGATTTCTGAAGCGATCGCCCGCCGCAGCCGGGCGCAAGCGTAAGAGGCCGCGCGGACAGGTGGCCGTCCACGGGTCGTCTGGTCCCCTGGTGCATTGGTGGGGTCGTCTGTTCCCGACGAGGGCCTGTCAAAATCGGACAGTCCCATAACCGACCAGACTCCTGGCAGGCTGCTGGAGGCGCCAGCGGTCGCTCCCCCCGCGGAGATGCTGACGAGTCGCGTGCAACTGGCGCTGCGGTGCTCAGGGGCGGCTCATGGGCGTCGGCAGTGCTCGGTACGCCTGGCCGTCCCCCCGATGCCGGCGCGGGAGGGCCGGGAGGCACGGTGAGTACCATCGCTGACGTGGCCGAGGACCGCCCACCCGCTGACGCACCGGATGCTGGCGGCCAGCAGCCGGCTGAGTCGGCCGTGCTGTCGGCGGCACGGGCTGCCGAGCGGCGGTCGCTGCTGGTGCCGGTGCTGAGCACGGCGTGCGCGGCGCTGATCGCGGGTGTGCTCGGGCTGGCGGTGGTGGGCTTCAACACCCTGCGCGACGACATCAGCAGCGTGCGCGGCGAGATCGGGATGCTGCGCAACGACGTACACGGCGAGATCGGCAGCGTGCGCAGCGAGATCGGGATGCTCCGCGACGACGTGAATGCGAGGTTCGCGCAGGTGGACGAGCGGTTCGGGGAGGTCAACGCGATCCTGCGCGATCACACCGAGCGTCTGGCGCGCATCGAGACGACCCTGGGCGTCGAGCCGCAGCCGTAGACGGCCACGACGCGGCGAGGGTGTCCCGTATCGTTTCTGCATCGGCGAGCATTGGCGTGTGAGCTCAGCATGAGTCCAACGACAAGTCGGCTTCGCCGCGGTCTGCGGCGGCTGCTCGTTGCCGTGTTCAGCGTGGCCTTGGCGGGCTCGGTGCTGTTCGCCCCGCAGCCCGCAGGTGCCCAGTCGGCCAGCATCTCGGTTCAGCGGGTGAGCGGCGCCAGCGTGTATGCCTTGGCGGCCAATGTCGCCGGCGGCAGCTGCGAAAGCGACATCGGCTCACACAGCGTGACGCTGGCATCGGGCGAGAACTGGCCCGATGCTCTGGCCGGTGCCGGGCTCGACCGGCCGCTGCTGCTGACCAAGCAGGCGTTCCTGCCGGCGGTCACCCGCAAGTACTTGGAGCCGTGCGCATCGCACGCCAAGGCCAAGGTGATCATTCTGGGCGGTCCTGCGGCGGTGTCCGAGGGCGTGGCCGAGACGTTGCGCGGCATGGGGTTCCGGGTGGACCGGTTTGCCGGCGATGACCGGTACGCAACGGCCCGCCGGGTCGCACGCACCTTCGCTCCCGACGAGATCGACACCGTCTATCTGGCCTCTGGCGTCAACTTTGCCGATGCGGTAGCTGCGGCCCCCAGCGTCACCATGGCGACCCCGCTCATCCTCACCACGCCCGACGAGCTTGGTGACGAGGCACGCCGTTTTCTGACCGACGGGGACCGGGAGGTGTCCTCGGTCACGATCCTGGGCGGCACGGCGGCCATCTCCGCTGATGTGGAAGAGGAGATCGCCGAACTCGGCATCGACACCGACCGCATTGCCGGTGCCGACCGGTACGAGACGGCCGCGCTGATCGCCAGCCGTGCGTTCAGCAACTCGGGCTGTCACCCGGTCACTGACGTGGCCGTCGCCAGCGGGACGGTGCCGTTCGGCGGCCTGGCCGCCGGAGCGGTCCGCGGCCCCTGCGAGCCGCTGCTGCTCGCCCCTCCTCAGGGCGAGTCCGTGCCCGAGACACTGGGCGAGTTCGGCCAGGACTGGCGGCTTGCCATCGGCGAAACTCGGGCGACGGTGACCGGCGTCGGTTCGAGGTCGTCGGTCCCGACGGCGGCGCTGTCGGCTGTGGCGACCGGCATCGTGCGGGATTCCGGTTCGGCTGACGCAGGCGTGTCGGGCGGGCTGGGTTGGAATTCGGTGGCCCCATCGGTGGTTCAAGTGCGCTGCCTCAGCGCCGCCGGCGCCACGCGCAAGCAGGGATCCGGATTCATCGTCGGCGACGGCTTCCAGATCGTGACCAACCACCATGTGCTCGTCGACGATGACGGGCGCGAGTGCCGTCGCATTCGTGCCTACCTGGGCGGAACATTCGAGCAGGCACCGGAGCGATTCGTGCCGCTCTCTCTTGTGCGGGCTGCGGAGGAACGCGACTTGGCGCTGCTCACCATGGATCCCGATATCGCTCCGCTTCCCGCCCTGCCGATCGCCGCTCAGCTGCCATCGGCGGGCGAGACGCTGACAGCACTCGGCTACCCGGAAATCGGCGGCGACACCCTCACGCTCACCACGGGCCGCTACTCGGGCACCACGATGCTGGACGGGCACAATTGGATCAAGACCGATACACCGGTCGCCCCCGGCAGCAGCGGCGGCCCAGTGCTGAACGACCGGCTCGAGGTGGTCGGCGTCGCGACGCAGCTGCGGGTGGCCATCACAGACAGCGGCGGATTCGCCGTCGGCAGTCTCAGCCTGCTGGCACCGGCGGTGGACGTGCTGGCGCTGCTCGACGGCGATATCGGCAGGTAGACCCACGCCGCTAGGCGTTGATGCGTCAGGACTTCTGCCTGCGGGTGGCTACTAGTTTGCGGTGGGTGCGGCGTCTGACGCTGGTGGCGCTGTCGGTGCTGGTGGGCCTCGGCGGCGTTTTGGTGCTTCCGGCTGCAGCGGCGGGTGCTGCTGAGGGCGACGACGACAGTCCCGCCGACTCGGATGTGTCGGTGATCCGCTATGGCGGCGCTGACCGTTATGCCACGTCCTTGCTGATAGCCGAGGCGTTCGCGGCCGACGCCGGAGGCTCATTGGAGCGAGTGGTGCTGGTGTCGGGCGAGCGTTGGACCGACGCGGTGGTGGCTGCGCCGGTGGCGGGTGCGTTAGGCGCTCCGGTGCTGATGACTCCGCCCGGGGAGCTGCGCGCCGATGCGCTGGAGTACCTGGAGCGGGTGGGCGTCTCCAAGGCACTGGTGGTGGGGCCTGATGCGAGCGGCGGCGCGCACGGTTCCGGGCGCGGGGTCGAAGCAGGGGTGCTTGAAGCGCTCGGCGAGGCCGGCATCTCGGCGGAACGTGTGGCAGGCGATGATCTGTACGGCACGGGGGTGGCGGCTGCGGGGCGTGTGACGCCGGGTGCGATGGGCGACCTGGGCCGCACCGCGGTGATCGCCAGCGGCGAGGTGTTCGCCGATGCGCTGGTGGCTGGTCCGTTCGCTGCCCGTGGCACTCATCCGGTGCTGCTGAGCCCGCCCGGAGAGCTGCACGCCGATGTGGCCGCATACCTGGGCGAGGCGGGCATCGAGCATGTGGTGCTGATGGGAGGCACCGCCGCGCTCAGCGACGCCGTGGAGACGGCCGTCGAAGATCTCGGCATCGAGGTGTCGCGTGTGGCTGGCAGCACTCGCTACGACACGGCCGTCAAGGCCGCCGAGCTCGCGGAGGATCAGTACAGCACTGCTGCCGGCACGACCTGTTTCGCGAACGACATGATCGGCGTGGCCCGAGCCCGGGTGCCGTTCGACTCGTTCAGCGCTGCGCCGCTGCTGGGCCGCCTGTGCGCCCCGCTGGTGCTGGCAGATCCCGGCGACATTCCCGACGACACCGCCGCCTTCCTCGACGGCGCCAGCGATCAGCACGACGCCGTGGGCCTGCAGGTGTTCGGCGGCGACGCAGCCGTGTCTCAGGCCGCCATAGGCGCCTACCTCACCGGCGAGGAAGCAGACACCGGCGACGACGGCGAGGCCGCGGACGAAGCAGACGACAGCGAGCCCAGCACCGCCCCCGGCGTGCTGCCCGCCGGCACCTGCGGCGGCGCCATCGACGACGAGCCGAGCCAGCTCGTGCCCTCCACCAACGCCGAAGACCCCGCATGGTCGCCCGACTGCAGCCGCCTCATCTACACCGAGAACGGCTCGCTGTGGACGGTGAACAACGACGGTACCGATGCTCAGAAGCTGGTGGACCACGACGGCGGCTACCTGTACGCCCCCGTCTGGTCGCCCGACGGAACCCGCATCGCCTATTCCCGTGGCCAGAATGACGAGAACGACCACCGGCGAGCGCACATCTGGACCGTCAACGTCGACGGCAGCCACAACAACCAGCGCACCGAGGGCGACGTGATCGATCGCTGGGCCACCTGGTCGCCCGACGGCAAGTGGCTGGCGTTTGAACGCGAGACCGGCAGCGGCCGCGACGAAGACGGTCATCGCCTCGACAGCGATCGCCACATCGTGGTGATGACGTCGTTCGGCAACAAGCCCAGGGCGCTCAACGAGGGCGACCACTGGGAGCAGAGCCCCGCATGGTCGCCCGACGGCGCCCGCATCGCCTACCAGACCAACGGCTTCTTGGTGGTGTCCGACACCGACGGCAGCAACGCCCGCCAAGTTCACGCCGGGGTGTACTTCAACGGCGGGCTGTCATGGTCGCCGGACGGCAACCGCATTGCGTTCGTGCGCGGAGACGGAAGCCAGACGTCGATTGTCATCGCAGACATCGACGGCCTTGATGAAGAGGTGGTCTACGACGAGGGCATTCGCGCGCTCGCTCCGCGGTGGTCGCCCGACGGACAGCGCATCGCCTTCCACACCATTGACGAGGAGGGCGAGCACCGGCCCTACGTGACCGGCGCCAAGGGCGAACCCGTCGTCATTCCGGCCGCGGATTGCCGTCCCGGCGGCACTCAGGGCACCACTGCAGGGTTTCCGCTTCCCGACTGGGCACCATCGGCCACAGGGACCGTCAAGGTCGCCGTACTCTTCATGGACTTCCCCAGCGCCCAGGCCACCCACACCACCCATGAGGAGGCTGCATTGGGTCTGCCGCATGCGGAGAAGTACTTGGAAGCCTCCAGCTACGGCCAGCTCGATATTGAGTTCGTTCCGCATCACACGTGGCTCCGCTCAGAGACGGCCCACAGCGAGTACGTCACTCAACTGGCCATTGGGCGAGGGCTAGGCCATCACGCGGGCAATCACGCAGTGGAGTTGATCGACCACGAGTTCGACTTCTCCGGCATCAGTGCGGTGATGACGGTATTCCCCAGCACTCTCTTCTCAGGAGGCGGCAATGCAGGCGGCCTGGTCACTGCCGACGACGTGTCTATGCCGCACTCGCGTATCAACGACACGATTCGTGACGAGCCAGAGGACCTCGCTGAGGTGGATTACTGGGGTTTTCTTGCTGCGCACGAGCTTGCGCACAATCTCGGCTTGTTGGATCTGTACCCCTATGACGCAGGCCGTCACGAGCGACCCGCTGCACCGTCCGGCTCGGAGTGGGTGGGCGTGGAGTTTGGCCTCATGGGGCTCTCAGCTTGGTATCTGGCAGATGCGAGCCTGATGGTGACGCGCCTCACCAGGCACCTTCCCGACGGGGGCCGTCAATGGGTGACCTTCTACGCGTTGGTGCCTTACGAGCCGCTCGCGTGGAGCCGCTGGCAGCTTGGCTGGCTCAGCGAAGACCAGATCCACTGCATGGATGGACCCGACACCACGATCACGTTGTCACCGATTGCCCGACCCGGCGACGGCATCGCCATGGTCGCAGTACCGCTCAACAGGCGCGAAGTGATCGTAGTGGAGAGCCGGCGGCAGCTCGGCTACGACTTCGAACTGCCCTACCGCTGGTCAGATGGCAGTTCGTCGAACCGGCCGGCGCTCATCAACGAAGGCGTACTGGTGTACACCGTCGACACGTTTGTCGACAGTGGCCAGCTGCCCATCAAGGTCGCCGGCGACAGCGGCAACGGCCAGGTTGACGACTTCCCGGTGCTCGGTGTCGGCGAGTCGGTGACAGTGCGCGGCTACACCATCACGGTCACCGCAGACGACGGCAATACCCACACCGTGTCGATCGCTCGCAATTCCTGACTCCAGTCTTGCGCTGGACCAGCCGCAGCTTTGCTGCATTGCGGCCGGCAGGCGGATCGGTTGCAACTTAGCGACCTCCCGGAATGTGACGGCAAGCCTGCTTGGGGGTCGCGGTAGCATCATGTTTGACGGGAGCGATGGCGTTCCCCCTGATCCGACGCGTGACTGCTATGGCCCTGCGCCTTGAAGACCGAGATCTGGTTCTCGCGTACCAAGCCGGCGACGACGAAGCGTTCGCCGAACTGGTGCGTGAATACCGGCCGCAGCTGCTCGGTCACGCGCGCCGCAAGCTCGGCTGCCCCGAGGCGGCGGAAGATGCCGTGCAAGAAGCGCTGGTGCGGGCGCTGCGGGCCATGCCGCGGTTCAACGGCAACTACTTGGTGGGGCCGTGGCTGCATCGCATCCTGTCGAACGTCTGCAGCGACGAGGGGAATCGCAAACGCCGCGATAGCGAGAAGACCGAGCGGTTTGCGTCGAACGACCGGGCGCTGAACCCGCCGTCGTCCATTGAGGACGAGCTGGGGCTCGACATCGACGATTCCGAGCTGGCCGACGCGGTCGACAACCTGTCCGAGCAATACCGCGAAGCGCTCATGCTGCGCTTCGTCGAGGAACTGAGCTACGAGGAAGTCGCCGCCAAGGCCGGCGTGTCTGAGACGAACGCCCGCGCACGGGTGTCGCGGGCCCGCAACGCTGTTCGGGCCGCGCTGAAACTGGCTGCCGCCGCGCCGGTGGCTCTCGTGGGACTGCTGCGCCGCGGCGAGCGGGCTGCGGCGGCAGTGTCGGGCCAGTCCCCGCCTGGCGGCGGCCGTGCCGCGCTGAGCTCGGCCATGCCGGTGCTGACTGAGGCTGCGCCGATGGCGTCGCGTGCGGCCGTTGCGGCCACCAATGCGGCGACGACCGGCGTGCCGGTGATGGCTAAGGCTGCGGTGGGGTTCGGGCTCGCTACCGCGGTGATCACGCCGACCGTCGACTCGCCAGTGCACAAGGCGGCCGACCGGGTGCTGCCCGACTCGGTGATGGAGGTGCTGACGCCGTTCGCGGTGGACGTGCCCGCACCTGATGCGCCCGTGGTGGTGGGCGCCGCGACGCCGGTGACCGGTGTTGCTGATGTGACCGATCCGGCTGGCGCCGAAGGGTCAGCGGTGTCGACGCCGGCTGCTGCGGCGGTGGCAGCAACGCCTGAGCCTGAAGTGGCCCCGCAGGCGGTCGAGGACGCGGCACCGGCCGTCGCAGCCGTGGTTGCCACGCCTGCGGTCGACGATGACGCCCAGACTGCGGCAGCGGTCGCCGACGACACGCCGGAGATCGTCGAGACGCGAGTCGCGACCGAGGTGGTGATCAATCCCGAACCCGAGACCACGGTGAGCGACAGCAGCAGCGTGCAGGGCGCCCAGCTGACGTTCACGCCGTCGGGTGCCGACCGTTACGACGTGGCCGGTTCCATGTCGCTGACGGTCACGACCACAACCACCATTGCCGACGGCGATGAGGAGACCATCGAGTCGGTGACGACGAACGAGTCGGTTGCGGTGATCTCGCCCAGTTCGGCCTCGCTCGAAGCTGCCGACCCGGCGGTCACCGAGCGCCGCTTCAGCGCCTTGCTGGTGTTCGCTCCGGGTGACGACGGCGTGTCTGCCGAGATGCGCCTGGCTGCCCGCGGCACCGCCAACGACGACGGAACGCTCACCATGACGGGCTACTTCACCGGCACTGGCACCGAGTCACTGCCGCTGGCCGAGCGAGGCACCCTCTCGGGCACGCTCACCCTCGACGCCGACGGCATGCCCACCGCACTCTCCATCACGCTCACCCAGTAGCCCGTCGGGCGAGCACCGCCATCAGCGCGCTTCCGCAGCGCGACGCCCCGCCGGCCCGTCCGTCGGGGCCGACGGCTGCCGCATCTCGGCAGGCGGTCAGGCGTTCTTGATGAGCAGGCCGCCGTCGACGGGGAGCACGGCGCCGGTCATGTACTGGCTGGCGGGCAGGCAGAAGTTGAGCGTGCCGTGGGCCACTTCCTCGGGCTCGGCGTAGCGGCCGAGGGCGGTGCGGCGCTTGGCGAAGATCGTCTTGTGCTCGTCGGGGATGTCGGCGGTCATGGCGGTGCGGATCGGCCCGGGGCAGATGCAGTTGACCGTGATGCCCTCGCGGCCCAGCTCCACCGCCAGCGACTTCGTGAGCCCGATCACGCCGTGCTTGGCGGCCGTGTAGGGCGAGCCGAACTTGGTGGCGCCCCAGCCCTCGGTGGACGCGATGTTGACGATGCGGGCCGCGTCGGACTGGCGCAGGTACGGCAGCGCCGCCCGCACGGTGTAGGTGTGCGCCGTCAGCAGCACCTCGAGCGAGATGGCCCAGTTGTCCTCGTAGTCCTCGGCGTCGATCGGCGAGAAGCGGGAGATGCCTGCGTTGTTGATGACGTGGTCGATGCCGCCGAACCGCTCGGCCACCTCGCTGGTGACGTGGTTGACCCGGTCGCGGTTGGCCACGTCCATCGTCCAGCCCGCCGCTGAGCCGCCGGCGTCGTTGATCTCGGCCACCACGGCGTCGACCTCGGCCTGGCCCAGGTCGGTCACCGCAACGTGGGCCCCCTCGTCGGCGAACAGGTGCGCTGTTGCCCGCCCCTGGCCCATGCCGGCACCGGTGATCAGCGCTACCCGGCCCTCGATCGACCGGTTCAATGTCGAAAGTCGCTTCGTCGTCCCCACAGCAATCCTCCAATGCTCCCCGGGCACTGCGCACGGCCCGCGGCGGCGCTCAACGTAGCCGCAACGGCTCCAGCCAGCCTGACCGCCGGCGTTCCGTTCGGCCTGTACGCCGAACGACGGCGCGCTCGATCGACGGCTCGGTCGGTGCTGGGGTCAGCCGGTCTGCCAGGCGGTGCCGCCGTCGATCTTGAGCACCGAGCCGGTGGTGTAGCTCGACGCTTCTGAGGCGAAGTAGAGCGCTGCGCCGACGACCTCGTCGGCCTCGCCGCCGCGGCCCAGTGCGATCTCGTTCTCGGCACGCTCGTTGAAGGCGTCCATGTCCCAGGCCTGGGAGATGTCGGTGAGGAACGGGCCGGGCATGATGCAGTTGACCCGCACGCGGGGGGCGTACTCGCGGGCGAACGACTGGGTGATGGCGTGGATGCCCGCCTTGGCCGCCCCGTAGGCCGTCTCGTTGGGCGACGGCGCCACGGCCGCCACCGAGCTGACGTTGATGATCGAGCCGCCGCCCGCTTCGTACATGCGCTTGCCGAACACCGCCGAGGCCCGGAACGGCCCCTTGAGGTTCACGTCGATCACCTTGTCGAACAGCCCCTCGGACACCTCGTACAGCGACGGGTACAGCGGCGACAGGCCGGCGTTGTTGACCAGCACCTCGCAGTGGCCGAACTCGGCATAGACCCGCTCGCACAGGGCGTCGTTCTGGTCCCAGTAGCCCACATGGCACTCCACGGCCAGGGCCTGCTGGCCGGTGGTGTCTCGCACCTCGGCGGCCAGCGCCTCGCAGTTGTCGAGCTTGCGCGACGCGATCACCACATCGGCGCCGGCCCGGGCGAACGCGAGCACCATCTCGCGGCCCAGTCCGCGTGAACCGCCGGTCACCACGGCCACCCGGCCCGACAGGTCGAACAGCGCTGCGTTCGAGGGGCCAGACTGCGCCTGCCCAGCCATCTCAGCGGCTCCAGGAGTTCCAGCTCATCACCGAGTCGAGATCGGTGCGGGTGGCCAGCTTGAAGTCGGTGCCGACGGTGTAGGCCACCGGGCTGAGGGCGTACTGACGCACGTTGTCATAGGGGATGCCCAGGATCTCGGCGGCCTCGCGCTCGTAGCCGAGGTGCAGGGTGGTCCAGCAGGTGCCGAGGCCCCGCTCGCGGGCGGCCAGCATGAAGCTCCACGCCGCAGGGATGATCGAGCCGGCCTGGCCCACCATCATGCGGGCATCGTCGGTGCGGCCGGTGATGCACGGCAGGAACAGCACCGGGCTGCGGTGCATATTCTCCGACAGGAACTCCGCCGAGGAGGTCACCCGAGCCTGCTGGGCCTCGCGCTGGGCGCCCAGGCCGGTGCCCACCCGGCCGGCGTACATGGGGCTGTTGCGGTAGGCGTCGAAGCCCTGCTTGTAGAGCGCCGAGATGGCCTCGATCTTGTCGCGCTCGGTGACGAACACGAAGTGCCAGCTCTGCATGTTGGAGCCAGTCGGCGCCTGCACGGCGATCTCGACGCACTCGCGCAGCACCGATTCAGGCACCGGCCGGTCGAAGTCGAGTCGCTTGCGCACCGCCCGGGTCGACTGCAGCACCTCGTCGGCCGACAGGCCCAGCTTGATTCCGTCTTCGCTCATGGTGTGCTCCGTTCGGTCGTGCTCGGCGGGGTTGTCGGCGCCGATGTCCCGCAGCAGGGTAACCGCCGCCCGCCGGGCGCACCGGGCCGGTCAGGCTCGCTTCGAGCCAGCAGCCGATGCTGCTTCTCGGTGCATTTGCCCAGTGCCGTTGCGGGCACCGGAGCGCAGCCGAGCCGCCGCGTCCTCGGTGCTGATTGACCCGACGTACGTGTCCGGTTCGGGCGTCAGCGCAGGAACCTGCTGGTGGTGTTGTCGGCCAGCACCCGCCCGCTGGTCTGGCAGCCGGCGCAGTAGTTGACCGAGTAGTCGCGGTACTCGACGGCCCGCACTACGCCGCCGCAGACCGGGCACGGCTCGCCCGTGCGGTGGTGCACCGCCGAGGGACGCTCGGCCGATCGGCTCATCTGGGGGAGCTGCCGCTCGGCGGCCAGCGATTCGTCGACTACGGCGCCGATCGCGGCTACTACTGCGTTGACGCCTTCGGCGTCCATCCGGCCGGTGGGTGCGAACGGCGACAGCTTGGCCCGGTGGCAGATCTCGTTGGCCAGTCGCCGCCCGAGCCCCGAGATCACCCGCTGGTCGCGCAGGAAGTTGTGCAAGCGGGCCGGATGCGCCGCCATCAGCTCGGCCATGGCTGCGGCGTCGACGTCGGTGGCTTCGGGCCCCAAGCGGGCGAGCGGTTCGGCCTCGGCCGGATCGCTGGCGATCACCCACACGCCGGCCCGCTTCTGCGTGCCCGGCTCGGTGAGCAGCAGCCCCAGCCCGCTCTCGAACTCGAACCGCGCCAGCCCGTCACGGGGCCGGCGGGCCCGCTTGGCGTCTGGCCGCAGCACCCGCAGCCGCCCGCCCTGCATGAGATGCACCACAAACGTCAGCCCGTTCCCGGCCACAGGCTCGGCGCTGCCCGCCGTTGAATCGCCGCCCGCAGCCTCGCCATCGGCTGCCGGTCCGCCAGCAGGCGCCTCCGGCGGGGGAGCGAAGCGCAGCAGCAGGAACTTGGCACGCTGGCCCACACTGCGCAGCGGCCAGCCGACGGCCTCGCTCAGTGAAGGGCTGGCGGTCTTGAGCGCCGTGAACGACAGCGGCTCGAACCGCTTCAACACCTCGCCGGCAGCGAGCGCCTCCAGTCGTTCAGCATGCGCCCGGATCTCAGGAATCTCCGGCACGAACCGTCAGCCCCCGCCGCTGTCCGAGCTACCGCCGTCGGCATCACCGGTCGAGCCGTCAGCGCCCTCAATCCCGCCGCTGTCCGACCTGTCGTCGGTGCAGTCAGCCCCGCCGTCAGAAGCGTTGCTGCCCTCAGCGGCGAGCGCCTGGCCCAGCGCCGTGTTCACGAGCGCCAGTGCCTCGGAGGCCGCGATCAGCACCCGCACGTCGCCGCTCACCGTGATGAGTCCTGCCTGCAAGGCAGCCAGCGCCCCCAGTTCGCCCCGCCGCACAGCTTCCGCCGTCTCCCGGGACTGGCGCATCACCACCACGCCGCCGCCATCGCCGATGCCGAGGCTCGGGCCGCCGTGATCACCGATGCCCAATGCCTCGCTGTCGCCGGCCTGGCCGGCATCGCCACTCCCTTGGCCACCGCCCCTGCTTGCTCGCTCGGCGATGTCCCGATGCTCGCCGGGCTCGCTGCCCGCCGGCTCGGCATCGGCAGGCGCCGGCTCCAAATGCGCCCGACCTCCGTCGATCACCAGCCGATAGGCCACCACCGGCCCGCCGTTGCCGTCGCCGATGCGCTGCTCCACGGTGGCCCGCACCTCGGGCAGCTCCACGTCCGCCAGCACCGCCGACATCGCAGCGCACCAGCCCTCCGACCCGATCTCCACGCCAGCGAACCTATGCCGCTCGCCACGGCATGTCACGCCATCGCCCTGCAGGTGAGTCGCTGCAAGCGGCCCGGGTCACGTCAGCCTCGAAGAAGAAACGCCGGGGGCGAAATTCGGTGGCAGCGGCCCGGCGGCGGTCGCTACGGTGCGCCGCAGCGCATCGCTGCGCAGATCCGTATCGCTGGCAGTTCGCCGGACTCACAGGGCGGAATACCCGCCTGTTACCGTTCCGAAGGGAAGTCCGATGGACGCGAACTCATTTGTCATTCTTGCTGCAGTGGTGACGCTGTTCAGCTTCAACCTCACGGCCAGCCTCATGTGCTGCCGCTCACTGGGCCGGCGCGTTGACCGACTCGAAGACCGCATGGATCGCTTCGAGCAAATGCTCACGCAGTTGGTGGTGGATATGGCACAGGTCAAGATGAAGCTGGGCATGGAGACACCCTCGCCCTCCGCCGCGGCGCAGCGGGCAATCGCACCTCCCTCGGGCGGTTCTTCTGGCGCAGCAGCGCAATAGCATGACGGGGTGACCTTTCCGGCTCGCCGCCTTCGTCGGTTGCGCCGCACCCCGGCGCTGCGCCGGCTCGTTGCGGAGACAACCGTCACACCCAGTGATCTCATTGCGCCGCTGTTCGTGCGTGAGGACGTCGACGAGCCGCAGCCGATCGTCTCGCTGCCCGGCATCATGCAGCACAGCCAAGAATCGCTGCGCAAAGAAGTCAACGAGCTGGCCAACCTCGGCATCAGCGGGGTGATCCTGTTCGGCCTGCCGGCCCGCAAGGACCCGGTGGGCTCAGAGGCCTGGAACCCCGACGGCGTCGTGCAGGTGGCGCTGCGCAACCTGCGTGACGACCACGGCTCGGAGCTGGCGATCATCGCCGACCTGTGCGTCGACGAGTACACCGACCACGGCCACTGCGGCGTGGTGACCGACGACGGCCACGTCGACAACGACGCAACGCTCGAGCTGTACCAGCGGGTGGCGCTGGCTCAGGCTGAGGCCGGCGCCGACATGGTGGGACCCTCGGGGATGATGGACGGCCAGGTCGCAGCGATCCGCCAAGTGCTCGACCGCAACGGCTACGAGCACGTGCCGATCATGGCCTACTCGGCGAAGTACGCCTCGGCCGAGTACGGGCCGTTCCGCGACGCCGTGGATGTGACCATCGCCGGCGGCGGCGACCGCAAGGGCTACCAGCAGGATCCCGCCAACGCCCGTGAGGCCATGGCCGAGATCGAGCTCGACATCGCCGAGGGCGCCGACATCATCATGGTGAAGCCGGCGCTGGCGTATCTCGACGTGATCGCTGCGGCCCGGGCCCGATTCGACCTGCCGCTGGCGGCGTACCACGTGTCGGGCGAGTACGCCATGCTCAAAGCAGCCGCTGCGAACGGCTGGATCGACGGGGCGGCCACGGCGGTCGAGCACCTCACGGCCATCAAGCGGGCCGGCGCCGACCTGACCCTCACCTACCTCGCCAGAGAGTTCGCCGAAACCCTCCAGTAGCGGCGGCCCGAGGCGCGGCCGAGTCAGCGGGATGGGTGCGTCACCCGGGCGACGGCGACGGCGCACAGCGCGCCGATGAACTGCGCCACGATGAACAGCGGCGCGCTGGCGGGGGCGATGCCGGCGAAGGTGTCGGAGAACATGCGAGCGACGGTCACCGCCGGGTTGGCGAAACTGGTGGACGAGGTGAAGAAGTACGCCCCGCCGATGTAGGCGGCCACGGCGAAGGCCACGAACTGGGTCTTGCCCGAGCGCACCACGCCGATGATGACGATCACCAGCCCGAACGTGGCGATGATCTCCGACAAAAAGGCGGCCCCGCTGATCCGGTCCTTGGTCGACCAGACCACCGCATCGAGCTCGAAGATCACGTTGGCGGCCACGACGCCCAGGATCCCGCCCGCAACCTGCACCACCACATACAGCCCGGCCATGCGGTTGTCGAGGTCGCCGGCGAGGCGCGCCCACAGCGTCACTGCGGGGTTGAAGTGCGCCCCCGACGTCGACCCGAACAGCAGGATCAGGCAGGTCAGCGCACCCGCCGTCGCGATCGAGTTCTCGAGCAGCTGCAGGCCGACATCGTTGGGGCTGAGCCGCTCGGCCATGATCCCCGAGCCGACCACGCTGAGCAGCAGGAACCCGGTCCCCACGAATTCCGAGGTCAGGCGGCTCGCGGTGGTCTGGCGCAACTGAGGCACCGGGACAGCCTGCCATCCACGGGTAAACGAACCCTGTCTCCGAGGTGAACGCTGAGCCCACACCCAGATCGGAATGCTCGACGCGGCCTAGCGGCAGTGCACTATGAGCCGTCGTAGACGTGACTGCGAACGAGCACGTTGGTGTCCACGGCGATCACGCCGAGGTGGCTGTCTCGACGATTGCCTCCGAACCCGGCGAGGCAACGTCGTTTGGCCCTTCGAAGCAATGGTCGACCCAGGCACGTTGCCATCCCCAGATGCCCTACAGATAGAGACATCACCCATTGTCGCGGCGGGCCCATTCGAAGCCGTCGTCTTGGATGATCCTGACAGCTTCATCGATGTCTGCGTCGAGGGCGTCCTCAAATTGATCGCGCAGTACCTCTTCCGCGTCATGGGGGCCGTTGCCTTCGACCCAGAGATAGTCGCCGAGGTCGCTGACGAACGGGACGCCAACTTCCTCGGGCGAGGCGTAGTTGTCTCTGAACCAGACAATCATGTCGTGTAAGTCCGCGTGGCGGCCCTCCGCGAGGGCAAGTGCAAATCGGCCCAGCCAATCGAACTTCTCCGGAGTGGGAGCATCGGCGCACATTCCGTGTGCGATCGCGTCTCTCCGGCTTGCAAAGTCCTTGAGTTCAGCCGCTTGGTTGTCGCTGAGCACACCATCGATCGTGAGTTGCTGAACCAGACTGCGTGGTGGCAACGGGCGCTCCGGAGCGATCATTCGTTGGTGAGCTTCCCAAAGCAGGGCACCCTCGATCGCTGACCACAGCACCAAGCAGGCCGCATCAGGGGACACGGGGGCCAGTTCCTGCGCCTCGCGCGCCCGGCGACTCACCAGTGCGAGGTCCGGCTCAGGCGGCGGCCCCTCACGTTTGTAGGTGACTACGTCGAGTCGCCACCCGCAGTCGTCAGCAAAGGTCTTCTTGAGTCGTTCGAGCCGGCGACTGGCATCGTCGCTCATGGGGGTCGCCTTTACTTCGACAACCACGAACTCGTCATCTCTGCGAGCAACCGCATCCGCAATGAATGACTCGAACGGCTCAGGCAATCGCTCGTGGAGGCTGACCTCGTAGCCGTCTGCCTCGTACCTCGCGCGGGCACTCAGGAGTGCCATATGTTCAGCAGCCCTCACAGTCATGAGAATGTCACCTCGGGGTGGGCCGCTCCGACTCGGATGTAGACGAAGTCGCCCGTGGTCGAATTGAGCGCCGTCTCGAGCGTCGCTGGAGCGTCGATGACCGGCGGTGGACTCAACCGGTCGACTTTGCGGGAACAGACGTCAACGACAGACTCATCGTTGTCGTAGACGACGTGTTCGAGGGCATCTTGGATCGGCTTGATGATGTTGTCGGCGTCCAGATCTGTCGCACCTTCGAAGAAGAAATCGATGCGTAGACGGAGTGACCCATCAAGCAATGCAGTCTGCGCCGGCGCCGCGTTCCTCACCCTGGCTTGCCACTGCGGCCGTGATCTGGCGCTGTGGTTCCGTGGTGTTCCCTCAACGACGAACTCAATCATGGACGCGGGTGCCTACTCGCCATGAGGCGTCATCGTATGCAGCCTCGATTTCGAGTTCATGTGAATTAATGCGCCTCCTGCCTTAGGGCCGCTCTTTGAGGGCAGCTACGTCTCGCGGAGGTCGAAGGCGATCTTGACCGAGCCTCGGGAGCCGGCATTGGCGGCGTGTTCGAGGGCGCTGCGGTAGTCCTCCAGCGGGTACAGCTCGGACACCAACCGCTCCAGGTTGCAGTCTCGTACCAGCTTGATGGCTGCTTCGAAGGTGTGGCCGCCATCGAGCCTCGGCTCGGTGCCATAGCAGTAGGCGCCCACCAGTTCGGTCTCGCGGTGCCACAGGGCCGACAGGTTCAGCTCGACGTTGGCGGGCATGCCCAGCACCACCACCCGGCCTCGGGGTCGGGTGAGGGCGATGGCGTCGGTCAGTGACTGCGACGAGGCCACGGCGTCGATCGTCACGTGGGTGCCCGAGCCCAGCGTCTCGCCGATCACCCGGGTGCCGGCGGCCCGGCGCACAGCTCGGCCCAGCTCGTCGGGCGACACCGCCAGGTCGGCGCCGAGCTCTCGGGCCAGGCGGCGCTGGTGGCTGTAGCGGGCACCCACCACGATCGCCGCGACACCGGTGCACTGGCGCAGCGCGGCCACCGCCACCAAGCCCATCGTGCCGGCGCCGATCACCGTCGCCGTGCCGCCCTCGGTCACGCCCGACCGCAGCGCCGCGTGAACGCCCGCCGCAGTCGGCTCGATCATGACGGCGGCCTCGTCCGACAGATCCTCGGGCCCCAGCGATCCCAGCGAATGCAGCTGGGATTCATGGGCAGCGAACGTCTCCGACCAGCCGCCGCCGGTGGATGCGCACGACCCGGTCTGCAGACCCGCCTCGATCTGGCCGCCGATCAGGTGGCCGTAGTCGTCGCCGTCGGCGGGAGCAGCATCGGGCCACGGCGGGGCGAAGCCGTGCGCTTCGTGGCCCAGCACCGGCTCGAGCACCACCCGGGTGCCGTCGGCGGTGTGGCCGACCACCTCGTGCCCAGGCACGAACGGGAACGACACGAGCGGTTCGAAGTAGCGCGACACCTTCCCGTCCACGGTCGCCAAGTCGGAACCGCAGATGCCCGACAATGCCGTCTGCACGTACTGCCAGCCGTCGCCGGGCAGGTCCGGGGGCTCCATCTCGGTCAGCTTGAGCGGACCGACCCCAGCACCGGATCCCGGCTTGAGCTTGCCCGCCGCCATCGCGGCCGCGAACCGCAGCTCCTTGCGCTCGAAGACCAGCGCCTTCACGTCACGCCAATTGCTGGAGCCATGCGCCTGCAGCTCATCGTCGGCAATTCTGCACCGGCAACGGGGACTGCGGGCCGCATGCCTCCGACTGTCGCGACGCCGCGCACGCTGTCTCAGCCCTGCTCGGCAGAACCCACATCGGTGGCCTTGCTGTCTACTTCGTCGGCCAGTTGTGCGATGAACTCGGCGAGCGGCACGTCGCGGCGCACCTTCTGGCCGCGGGGGTTCACGCCCACGGTGCCCGCGGCCACGTCGTCGTCGCCCACCACCAGCACGTAGGGCACCTTGTCCAGCTTGGCCCGCCGGATGCGCGCCCCCAGCGGATCATCTGCGGGCACGGTCTCGGCCCGGAAGCCCGCCTCGGCGAGCTGGGCCACCACCGACTCGGCGAACGCGTCGTGGTCGGCCCGCACGCCCAGCACCACCGCCTGGGTCGGTGCCAGCCACGGCGGGAACGCGCCCGCGTAGTGCTCCACCAGCACCCCGAAGAACCGCTCGATCGAACCGAACAGCGCCCGGTGGATCATGATCGGCCGGTGCACCTCGCCGTCGGCGCCGGTGTAGCGCAGGTTGAACCGCTCGGGCAGGTTGAAGTCGACCTGGATGGTCGAAAGCTGCCACGAGCGCCCGATCGCATCGGTCACGTCAATGTCGATCTTCGGCCCGTAGAACGCCGCCTCACCCTCGGCTTCCATGTAGTCGTGGCCGCGCCGGTCCAAGGCTGTCCGCAGCGCAGCCGTCGCCCGTTCCCAGCCCTCGTCGTCGCCCACGTACTTGTCGGGATCCTGCGTGGACAGCTTGAACTCGAAGTCCTCGAAGCCGAACGCGTTCAGCACCGACAGCACGAAGTCCAGCAGTCGTTCGATCTCATCGGGCAGCTGCTCGGGCGCCACGTACAGGTGACTGTCGTCTTGGGTGAATCCTCGGATGCGCATCAGCCCGTGCAAGGTGCCAGAGCGCTCGTAGCGGTACACGGTGCCCAGCTCGAACAGCCGCAGCGGCAGCTCCCGGTACGAGCGCTGACGCTGGCTGAAGATCAGGCAGTGCATCGGGCAGTTCATCGGCTTGGGGTAGTAGACGCCGTTGTCCATCTCCATCGGCGGGTACATGCCGTCGGCGTAGAAGTCGAGGTGGCCGGAGGTCTCGAACAGCCGGGCATTGGCCAGGTGCGGGGTGTACACGAACTCGTAGCCGCCCGTGGAGTGACGGTCGCGGCTGTAGTCCTCCATGATCTTGCGGATCACCGCGCCCTTGGGATGCCACACGGCCAGCCCGCCGCCCAGCTCGGCGGGGAAGCTGAGCAAGTCGAGCTCGGTGACCAGCCGGCGGTGGTCGCGCTTGGCGGCCTCCTCCAGCCGCTCCAGGTGCCCAGCCAGCTCGGCCTTTGAGTCCCACGCGGTGCCGTAGATGCGCTGGAGCATCTGGCGGTTCTCGTCGCCCCGCCAGTACGCGCCCGCCACGCGCATGAGCTTGAAGTGACCCAGCCGTCCGGTGTCGGGCACGTGGGGGCCGCGGCACAGGTCGACGAACTCGTCGGTGTTGCGGTAGGTGGTGATGACCCCGCCTTCGGGGCCCGACGCGGGGTCGTCGGCCTCGCCGTCGAGGATCTCGATCTTGTAGGGGTGCGCGGCGAACAGCTCATCGGCAGCGGCACGGTCCACCTCGGCGCGGATGAACGGCTGGCGTGCGTCCACGATGGCCCGCATCGCGGCCTCGATCGCCTCGAGATCCTCATCGGAGAACGTGCGCGGCCGCCCGGCCTCGTCGAGGCCCAGATCGAAGTCGTAGTAGAAGCCGTCGGTGATCGGCGGCCCGATCGAGAAAGTGGCACCCGGGTACAGCCGCAGCACAGCCTGGGCCAGCACATGGGCAGTCGAGTGGCGCAGCACTTCGAGCCCCTCGTCCGACGACCCGAACACCAGCGACACCGATGCGCCGTCGGGCAAGGGCCGGTTCAGGTCGAGCTGCTCGCCGTCGGCAACGGCGATCAAGGCGTCCTTGGCCGCCCGCCGTCCCAGCGACGCAGCGAGATCGGCGCCGGTCGCCCCGCCGGTTAACTCCCGGGTCTGCCCGTCGGGCAGCACCACCGTGACCGCGGCACGTCCGTCGCTCGCGTCACCCGGGTTTGCGCCGTTGCTGCCGCTCATCTGGACAGTTTCCTAGCTTCTGCACGCCGAGTGCCAGTGAATTTGTGGCATGCAGCGGCGGCTAGCCCCCGGTGCCGCCGGAGAACACGATGTTGATCAGGATGATCAGGAACAGCAGCCCGCCGAGCACCCAGAGCTTGTCGGCGAACTCGAAGCTCTTGAACTTTGCGAACGGGACCATCATCTTGTGCGGGTCCTCGAGCGCCTTTCCGTCGACCTTGCGGGTATCGGCGTCGCTCATGCGTTCTCCAGAAGAAGCTGTTCAGCGGTCGATGCCGCGGTGTCGGGGGCGGCTGCGCTCGCAGCCACCGGGAAAGACTAGTGGTCTGGCCCCGGCATGGCGGAGCGACCCGTGCGGAGGTCTCGGCTTCGGGGCCCGCCGCAGCCGATAGCTCGGTGCCGCGGGCTAGGTGCGCACGGCGTCGGCGCCGAGCAGCTCCCGCATCGGTCCGGCGAGCGTGCGGGCATCCACCCAGCGCGACTCCGGCAGCTGCACTACCGAGTCGCCCACCCGGATGTGCACCGGCGCATCGCCGGGGTAGTCCGACAGCATCTGCTCGAACGCTTCCAGCCAGTGGTCGTCGATGTGCACCCGCTCCACGTCGAGCGACACCGGCACGGGCCCCTTGCGCAGCTCCAGCGCCTCTACCTCGTTCGCCAGGAACGTCGTCTCGCCCTCGCCGCGACGGTCGGGGCGGCCCCGCACCAGCACCACGGCATCCTCGGCCAGCGTGGCGCCCGCCGCAGCGAAGCCCTTGGGGAACAGGGTGACCTCGATCGAGCCGGACAGGTCTTCGAGCATGAACCGGGCCATCGGGTCGCCGCCGCGCGTGTAGCGGCGCTGCAGGCTCTGCACCACGCCGCCCAGCGTCACCCACTGCTGGCCGCCGTCGGGGTTGGGCGGCAGGTCGCCCAACCCGCTGATCTGGCAGTCGGTCGCGCGCCGCAGCTGCGCCTCGCCGCCGCGCAGCGGATGGTCGGACACGTACAGCCCGAGCAGCTCCTTCTCCCACGCCAGCGTGTCGCGCTCGGAGGCCTCGATGTCGGGCACCTCGATGCGCTCGTCGAACCCCGGCCCGCCGGCGTCGCTGCCGCCGTCGTCGTTGCCGCTGCCGGCCCGGCCGTTGCCGCCGCCGAACAGCGACTGCACCCCCGCAGCAGCCTCCTCACGCCGTCGCAGCGCGAACTCCACGACGTGCTCGAACACCCGGAGCAGCCCGCCCCGGCGGTGCCCGCACGACTCGAAAGCGCCCGCCTTGATGAGCGACTCGGTGAACCGCTTGTTGAGCACCTCGCGCGGCACCCGCATGCAGTAGTCCTCGAAATCGGCGAACGGCCCATTGGCCTCGCGCTCGGCAAGGATCGGCTCAGCCACCTTCATGCCCACGTTGCGCACCGCCGACAGCCCGAACGGGATGGTGCGCCCGTCGGCGGTGAAGTCGAGCTCGGAGCGATTGATGTCGGGCACCAGCACGTCGATGCCCGACTGGCGGCAGTCGGCCAGGTACACGCCGGCCTTGTCGATGTTGCGCTTCGAGCCGGTCAGCACGGCCGCCAGGAACTCGGTGCGGTAGTTGGCCTTCAGGTAGGCCGTCTGGTAGGCGATCAGCCCGTAGGCGAAGGCGTGGCTCTTGTTGAATGCGTAATCGGCGAACGGCTCGATGATGTCGAAGAGCTGCTTGCCCAAGTTCTCCGTGTAGCCCTTCGCCACGCTGCCGTCCACGAACTTGGTGCGGTGCTCGGCGATCTGCTCGCGGTTCTTCTTGCCGCACGCCTTGCGCAGATCGTCGGCTTCGGCCATGGAGTAGCCGGCGATCTCCTGGGCCACCCGCATCATCGACTCCTGATAGATCATCAGCCCGTAGGTCTCTTCGAGCAGCTCGGCGAGGTCGGGGTGCGGCGGCGTGGCGGGCTGGCGGCCGTTCTTGCGGTGGGCGTAGCTGTTGTGCATGTCGGCGGCCATCGGCCCGGGCCGGTACAGGGCCACCAACGCGCAGATGTCCTCGAACCGGGTGGGGCGCATCGACTGCAGCAGCGACCGCACCGGCGTCGACTCGAGCTGGAACACGCCCATCGTGTCGCCCGCACACAGCAGCTCGAACGTGGCGTCGTCGTCGAGCGGCACCGCGTCGATGTCGAGCTGCGTGCCGCTGCTGCGCTCGACGAGCCCTACCGCATCGTCGATGATCGACAGCGTCCGCAGCCCCAGGAAGTCCATCTTCAGCAGGCCCAGGTCTTCCACGCCGCCCATGTCGAACTGGGTGACGATCGGGGCCTCATCGGGATCAGTGCCCGACTCGGGCTTGCGCTGGATGGGCAGGTAGTCGGTGAGCGGCTCGGGGCTGATCACCACCGCCGCTGCGTGCACCGAGTCCTGGCGGATGAGGCCCTCGAGGCCGCGGGCCACGTCCACCACCTCGCGAACATCGGCGTCGGCGGCGTACATGGTGCGCAGCTCGGCAGCCGCTGCGTACCCGTCGGCATGCTTGTCGTCGGGTTCGAGGCAGGCGCCCAGCGGGGTGTCGCGGCCCATGATCAGCGGCGGCATGGCCTTGGAGATGCGGTCGCCCAGCGAATACGGCTTGCCCAGCACACGCGCTGCGTCGCGCACCGCCGCTCGCGCCTTGATGGTGGAGAAGGTGATGATCTGCGCGACGTGGTCGTGGCCGTACTTGTGGGCCGTGTAACGGATCATCTCGTCGCGGTAGCGGTCGTCGAAGTCGATGTCGATGTCGGGCATCGAGATGCGGGCCGGGTTGAGGAAGCGCTCGAACAGCAGGCCGTACTTGATCGGGTCGAGGTCGGTGATGCCCAGGCAGTAGGCCACCACGCAGCCAGCGGCTGAGCCCCGCCCGGGTCCCACCCGGATGTTGCTGTCGCGGGCATGGCGGATGAGGTCCCAGGTGATCAGGAAGTAGCTGCTGAAGCCCATGTCGGAGATGACCCGCAGCTCATAGGCGATGCGGGCGGCGGTGTCTTCTGACACGTTCGAGCCCCAGCGCCGCTTCGCCCCCTCGAACGCCAGGTGCGCGAGGTAGGCGTCGGCGCCGTCGTGGGGGGCGGGCACCTCGAAGTGCGGCAGCAGCACCTGCCCGAAGTCGATGTGGGTCTCGGCCCGGTCGGCGATCGCCAGCGTGTTGTCGCACGCCTCGGGGAATTCGCGGAACAACTCCCGCATCTCCGCGGCCGACTTGAGATAGTGCTGATCGCCGTGGAACTTGAAGCGGTCGGCGTCGCTGCGCAGCGACCCGGTCTGCACGCACAGCAGCGCATCGTGCGCAACCGCGTCGTGCTGGTGGGTGTAGTGCAGGTCGTTGGTGGCCAGCAGCGGCGCGTTGAGGTCGTGGGCGATCTGCAGCAGCTGGGGGTTGCAGTCGTGCTGGGCACCGATGCCGTGGTCCTGCAGCTCCACGTACAGCGAGTCGCGGCCGAAGATGTCCTGCAGGCGGCCGGCCCGGCGGCGGGCTTCGTCGTAGTCGTCGTTCAGCAGGGCCTGCTGCACCACGCTGCCGAGGCAGCCGGTGGTGGCCGTGAGACCCTCGGCGTGGTCGGCGAACATCTCCCAGTCCATCCGGGGCTTGTAGTAGTAGCCCTCGAGGAAGGCCCGGCTGGCCAGCTTGAGCAGGTTGCGGTAGCCGGCGTCGCTGTGGGCGAGCAGCGTCAGGTGGTAGTAGAGCTTGCCGCCGCCCTTGCCGTCGTCACCGGTGTCGTCGAGCTTGGCGTTCTTGGCCCGGTTCTGCCTGGGGCGCTCGTGCCGGCTCTCGAGCGCCATGTACGCCTCGGTGCCGATGATCGGCTTGATGCCGTGCGTCTTGCAGGCCCGGTAGAAGTCGAGGACGCCGTACATGTTGCCGTGGTCGGTGATGCCCAGCGCCGGCTGGCCGTCGGCTGCCGCTGCGGCGACCACTTCATTGACGCGCGCCGCGCCGTCGAGCAGGGAGTACTCGGTGTGGGTGTGCAGGTGCACGAACGACGCTGCCACGCTGTGCTGCTCCTTGGGGATGTGTCGGCGGGCTGCCCCTTTCGAGTCTGATTCGGCGTACACCGACCCTCGAAGCGGCCCGTCTTTCGAACATAGACCGGTCGCATTTGCGCGCGGCGAACCCGCGGACTGCTCGCGACCCAGGGTGCGCAAAACCCCAAGAAACATGGTTGGACGGCGGCCCGCCGGGCTGCATCATGGGGGTATGTCCACCCCGCACCGCGCGCCCAGCGCGCATGACAGCGCTGACTTCGGCGGCTCAGCCGCCGACGAGCTGATGGACGACGAGCTGGAGCTCGACGCCGGCGCGGTGCTGGCCTGTGATGAGCTGAACAGCGTGCTCGTGGTCGACGACCCGCGCCAGGGCCTGTGGGAGCTGGTCGACAGCGGCTGGGCCGACGAGCACCTTCCCGAGCTGCCGGCGCTGGCGCTGGAGCAAGACCCGATCCACCGCCACAAGGACGTGCTCGCCCACACGATCGCCGTGGTGGCCCAGAGCCCGCCTCGCCTGCGGGTGCGCCTCGGCGCTCTGTTCCACGACATCGGCAAGCCGTTGACGCGGTCGTTCGACCACGGCGGCGTGACGTTCCGCAATCACGAGGCCGTCGGCGCCAAGCTGACCCGCAAGCGGATGCCGAAGATGGGCTACGGCCCCGACATCACCGACGAGGTCGCCCGGCTCGTTCACCTGTCAGGCCGCTTCAAGGGCTATGACACCGGCTGGACCGATGCCGCCGTGCGCCGGTATGCCCGCGACGCCGGGCCGCTGCTGGGCGACCTGAACGACATGGTCCGCAGCGACTGCACCTCGCGCAACGTGAAGCGGATCGAGGCGCTGCACGACGCGCTCGACCGTTTCGAGGTGCGCATTGCCCGGCTGGCCCGCGAGCAGACGCGCAAGGAACTCCGCCCCGAGCTGAACGGCGACGAGGTGATGTCCCACCTCGGCCTCGAACCCGGCCCCGAAGTCGGCCAGGCCATGAAGTTCCTGCTCGACCTGCGCCGCACCGAAGGCGAGCTCGGCGACGCCGAGGTCCGCCGCCGCCTCGACGCCTGGTGGTCCGCCCACGCCAACCCGACCGGCGATACTCGCTGACCGCGACCGCGTCGGGTCAGCCACAGCTCAAGCGTCACCCAGCCCGCCGAACCACACGCGTGACATACCAATTGAGTTATAATTGATGTCAAATTAGTAGTTGGCCCATCCGCGTTGCGTCGATGCTGCCATTGTTGTCCCGACGAAAGCCGTGCCGTGAAGATCCCACAGACGCCTCCCGCTGCAGGCGCACTGCTGGAAGAGGTTCTGGCAGGTGGCAGGGCGGACCGATTTCACCGGATCGTGGAGCAAGGCAGGCCCACAGACACCAAAGGCCGTTACCTCCACTGGGACGAGATGCGCCGCAGGAAGCCGCCTGACGGACTCACGCACGAAGACTGGTGGCTGAGTACGTGGCTGGGCCGACGTTCGCTCTGGCGACCCATGCCTCTCACGGGCGTCGATGGAACTCAGTTTGGCATCTGCATGGTCGACGCTGTTTGGGAGTCGTTGCACCGCATAGATCAGGCCGCGGCAGGAGATGTACTGGCAGATGAGCCTTCTGTAGCCGCTGGGAATCGAGACCGGTACATCGTCAGCTCGCTCATCGAAGAAGCGATCGCTTCGAGTCAACTCGAGGGAGCCAGTTCGACTCGCTCTGAGGCGAAGCGAATGCTGCTCACCGACCGTCCGCCCCGTGATCGCAGCGAGCAGATGATTCTCAACAACTATCGAGCGATTTCCCGAGTACGCGATCTGGCCCGGGACGAGCTGCCCCTGACGACCGAGACGATCTGTGAATTGCACCGGGTTCTTGTCGTGGACGCCATAGACGATCCGGCAGACGCAGGTCGTGTCCAGAGAAAGGACGAGACTCGCGTCTGGGTGTCATGGCCCGACGGCTCACACGATGAGCAGCGACTGCATACTCCGCCTCGCGCAAGCGAATTGCCTGGGCGAATGGAGGCAATGTGTGCATTCGCCAACGGCGAGTCGGATAACGGATTTGTGCATCCAGTCGTGCGCGCCATCGCCCTGCACTTCTGGCTCGCCTACGACCATCCCTTCGTCGATGGAAACGGTCGACTAGCTCGTTCGCTCTTCTACTGGTCGATGTTGCGCTCGAAGTACTGGCTCGCCGAATTTCTCACGGTCTCCTCGATCCTGCGCCTCGCGCCAGCCAAATACGCGCGGTCCTTCCTGTACACGGAGACTGACAGCAACGACCTCACGCACTTCGTGCTGTACCAGCTCGACGTCATTGAACGTGCAATCAAGGAGCTCCGCACGTATCTGCAAGCCAAGCGAGAAGAAGTCCGTGAGGTCGAAGAGATGCTCGCCGGGAGAGCCGAAGTCAACCACCGACAGCGGTCCGTGCTGGCGACGGCGCTGCGCGATGCCAACGCCGATTTTCTGATCGCAGGACATCAACGGAAACAGTCCGTCACTTACCAGACGGCCCGAACCGATCTGCTCGGACTTGCCGAGCTCGGCCTCCTGGCCATGCGGCGCGACGGCAAGTCGTACCGATTCCTGCCCGTGCCTGACTTAGTCGATCGCATTCGTGGCCTTGGCAAGACTGAAGACTGACGGCAACGCGGTTCCGGTTGAATTGACCGCGGCGAATCACATGTGTGAAATACCAATTGATTTACAATTGATGTCAAATTAGTAGTTCATGGCTTGATAAGAGGCCGCGCGATGCATCGAGTCGGGATCCCTGAGTAGCTGCGACGGCGTCGCGCGCTCGCTCTAGCGTGTGCGGCCGTGGAATGGGTCGCGAATCCTGAGGTCTGGATCTCTCTGGTCACGCTGACGGTGCTCGAGATCGTGCTCGGCATCGACAACGTGATCTTCATCTCGATACTCGCCGGACGGCTGGGCGGCAAGGAGGCCGAGCGCGCCCGCGTGGTGGGCCTGTCGCTGGCCATGGGCATGCGGGTGCTGTTGCTGCTCGGCATCTCGTGGATCGTGCGGCTGACGACGCCGCTGTTCTCGGTGTTCGGCCATGAGCTGTCGGGGCGAGATCTGATCCTGCTGGGCGGCGGGCTGTTCCTGCTGGGCAAGTCGACGTTCGAGATCCATCACAAACTCGAGGGCGACGACCACGATGACGCAGGCGAGCGGGCAGGGGCCACGTTCACCCGGGTGATCATCCAGATCCTGCTGCTGGACTTGGTGTTCAGCCTCGACTCGGTCATCACTGCGGTGGGCATGGCCGACCGGGTGGGCGTGATGATCGCTGCGGTCGTCATCGCCGTCGGGGTGATGCTGTGGTCGTCAGGACCGGTGATGCGCTTCGTGGGCAAGCACCCGACGGTCAAGATGCTGGCGCTGGCGTTCCTGCTGCTCATCGGCATGTCGCTCGTGGCCGAAGGCGCCGAGTTCCACATCCCGAAGGGTTACATCTACTTCGCCATGGGCTTCGCCGTGCTGGTGGAAGCGCTCAACCTGCGGATGAAGCGCAACCGCCAGCCGCGCACGCCGCCCGTCGAGTTCCATGAGCGCCGCCTGCCCGAGCCAGCGGCCGTCGCCGATGCGAGTCCAGCCAGCAACGAGGACAGCGGGACCGCCGACACTCCGCCCGGCAATCCCGGGGACGCTCCCTAGACGCGTTCGCTAGACGTCGGCGTCGCTGCCGCCGTCGTCAGCCACCTCGGCCTCGGTGACGTCCGAGTCTGCCGAGCGTTCACGAAGCTGTTCGGCGATCTGACGCAGCCGCTCGACGGTGTCTGCGTTGTCGAGCTCGCCCAGAAACTCAGGCAGCCGGATGCCCGCCTGGCTGGCAACTTCGTGCAGCGGGGGAAGCGCGCCGATCAGGCCGGAGATGAAGTTGGCGGTGGTGCCGTTCTCGCCATGGGGACCGCCGCCGGAATCCCACACGGTGATCTTGTCGATCTGCAGGTTCGAGATCGCCTTCACCTGCTCGGCCACGAGGTTCGGCAGTTGCTCGGCAACGAGCAGCAGCGCTGCTTCTGGCGCTGCACCGCCGCTGGCAGTCACCAGCGCGCCCAAGCCCTCGGCGCGGCGGGTCAGCAACGCCAGCAAGCCCAATGCCTCGGCTTCCATCAGCAGCCGCTGACCGTCGGCCTCGCCGGCCTTGACCAGCCTGATGCGGTCGGCCTCGGCCTCGGCCAGCGTCCGCACCCGCTCGCGTTCCACCTGAGCGGGCACCACGATGTCAGCATCCTGCGCGGCCTTGTCGCGCTCTGCGCGCACCCGCTCGGCTTCTGCCTCAGCCATGAACGATTCCTGTTCGGCCTGGGCCTGGCTGACGCGTTCGGCAGCGTTGGCGGCACGTTCGGCTTCGGCTTCCTTCTGGCGCCGCTCGCTCGCAGATTCGGCGATCACCACATGCGATTCGTTCTCGCCTTCGGTTGCAATGGCGTTGGCCTGTGCCACACGGATGCGCTGCTCGCGCTGGGCCTCGGCGGCGCCGATGTCGCCGTCGCGCTCCTGTTCGGCCACCTTGACCTTCGCCTCGCTGATGGCGCGGGCCGCTGCTTCGCGGCCGAGGGCGTCGATGTATCCCGATTCGTCGGTGATGTCCTGGATGTTGACGTTGATGAGGCGCAGCCCGACCTTGCGAAGTTCGAGCTCGAGCGATTCGGTGATGTTGGTGATGAGCTGCTCGCGGTCGGCGTTGATCTGCTCGATCGGCATCGTGGCGATCACCACGCGCATCTGGCCGAAGATGATGTCGCGGGCCAAGTTCTCGATGTCCAGCAGCGACAGGCCCAGCAGCCGCTCCGCAGCGTTCTGCATGACACCGGGCTCGGTCGAGATGCCGACCGTGAACGTCGCTGGAGTATTGACCCGGATGTTCTGCTGGGAGAGCGCTCCCTGGAGCTTGATCTCGATCGGGATAGGCGTCAGATCCAGGTATGCGTAGCCCTGCACGATGGGCCACACCATGGCTCCGCCGCCGTGCAGGCACCTCGCCGACTCGCCTTCCCCGCCGACGCGTCCATAGACCACGAGGATCCGGTCGGATGGACAGCGCTTGAAGCGTGACGAGATCCACAGCAGGGCAATCAGCAGGATGGCGAAGATGCCGCCTGCGAGGGCGATGAAAGCCATATTTGCCTCTCGTAGTGAGTGGTGGGAAGCTCAGGCTAATGAGGTGCCACGAGCACGGTCGAAGGGTCGACGACGCCGACGACGGTGATGGCAGTCTGCGCCGGCAGGCTCTCGTCGGACTCCGTCAGGGCATTGATGACCCGCATGCGTCCCTGCACCATCACTTCGACTTTGCCGGGTTTCGAACGGTTCGCAGCAACCGTGAGATAGACGGTGCCGTGTGCGCCCACGGCGGACTGGTAGTCGATCGAGCCGCTCTCGCCGAGCTTCGCAAACGAGCGCCACAAGAAGCCCACGGCAAGGAACACTGCGAGACCGGCGGCGATGGCGACGCCGACTGACAGAGCTGTGGAGCGGTCTGCCTGCTTCATGAGGACGCCCGTCCAGCCGAATGCAAACGAGAACGCGGTCAACGTCCGGATCGAGAGGAACCCGCTGCCCGGGTCCTCGTCGCCGATGTCGACGTCCGCTCCGATGCCGAACGCCAGCAGTGCAATCTGTACCAGCAGGAAGAAGCTGGAGATAAAGGCGATCGCATAGAAGATCTGCAGATCGCCGGTCAGAGCCTGCCACCAGTCGCCCATGAACTGCCTCCCAGCGGGAACTCTACGTGCCGATACATATCGGCTCAGTCGTTAGCTGAGGCGGCGTTCGGTCAGGCCGCCTGCCGGCGTCCACGTCTCGACGACGAGCTGCTGACCGTCGACCCGCACGAGCACGGCCCGGGCGATCCTCACGGTGAACAGGGCCATCGGGGTTGCGTCGTCGATCTCGTGATGGTGCCCGCGCATGAAGGTCTCGAGCTGCTCTGCGTCGGCGGGCACTGCCGTGCCTTCGATGCGGGCATCGCCTGCTTTCAGTTCCCCGCTCTCGGGCGCTGAGTGCAGCCCGAACCGGGGGTCGCGCCGCAGATCGGCGGCCTTGCGCGAGTTGCGGTCCATCCCCAGCCAGAGATGGCCGTCTCGGATCGGGGCTTCCATGCCGGACATGCGGGGGGCGCCGTCGGCGCGGACGGTGGCCATGACTGCGTGCAGGTGACTCTCGAAGCGCTTCTGGATGCGTGCGGCCAACTCCGGGCTGGCCGCCGCAAACGCTCCCCAGCTCGTCTCAGTGTCAACCCCGCTCATCTGCCGGTCACCTCCGCTGTCCGTCCTGCGTGATTCTGTACCAGCGATGTGGGTACGGTCGGCCACCGCGAGACGGCCGTCTGCGGTAACTGCCCGATCTGGGCACGCCGGGGCGATCCCGCGTCAGGTCGAGCGGGTGCCGTCGGTACCGTCGCCGGGGTGAGACCGATGCGTACGGCAGTGACACTCGCGGCGGTCGTGCTGATGGCCGCCGGATGCGGTTCGGTCCTCGGCGATCGGGACGGTCCGTCGACCGGTGGGCAGGAAGGAGCACCCAGCGACGGGCCCACGGCGGTGGTGACGGCGCCGCCGGCGCTGCGGACTATCCCGCCTCCGGACACGACAGGCGGACCCTCCGTCACGACACGTCCCTCCGGTGCCGGTGCCGCAGACAACACAGACAGCGCAGACAGCGGTGGCACTGGCAACGCACAGGGCGGCGAGACACCGGACAGCAGCACACAGGGCGGCGAGACACAGGCCAGCGACGCTGCGGGCACCGCAGGCGCGGCACCCGATCCGGCGACGACGCCGCAGACGAGTGCGCCATCGGCCGACGGCGATGTCCCGTCGCTGGCCGAGACACGGTTCGAGTTGGTGCCGGTGGCCGAGATCGAAGCGCCGATAGCGCTGGTCGCTCGGCCCGGAACCGGCCAGCGGTACGTCGCGACCCTGACTGGGCACGTGTGGCTGCTGGACCCCACCGACGGCCGCGACGACGATGGCGGCGCTGATGCCAGGGCCGCTCCGCAGCTCGTGGCCGACTTCGGTTCGAGGGTCAGCCAAGGATGCGAGAACGGGCTGCTGGGAATCACCTTCAGCCCGGACGGGTCGCAGCTCTACGTCAGCTACACCGACACCGCCCGAAACAGCCGGATCGCCGTGATGCCGATGGACGGCGAGTCACCCCAAGCCGACCGGCGCCGGGTGCTGCTGGCGCTCGATCAGCCGGCGTGCAACCACAACGGCGGCGACCTCACGTTCGGGCCCGACGGCAACCTGTGGATCGGATTCGGCGACGGCGGCGGGGCGGACGACGTCTTCGGTCAAGGCCAAAACCGCTCCACCCTGCTGGCCACGATGGCCCGCATCGATCCCAACCCCGCCTCGGGGCAGGGCTACGGCATTCCGGCCGGCAATCCCTTTGCCGCCGGCGGCGAAGCGCCCGAGGTGTGGGCCTACGGCGCTCGCAACCCGTGGCGCTTCTCGTTCGACCGGCTCACCGGCGACCTGTGGATCGCCGATGTCGGCCAGAACCGCATCGAGGAGATCCACGTGCTGCCCGCCGCCGAGGGCTGGCTGCCCGGCGCCAACCTGGGCTGGCCGCTGTTCGAGGGCAACGAGCGCTTCAGCGGCAGCGAGTCGCCCGCCGATCTCGTGTTCCCCGTCTACACCTATACCCATGACGAGGGTTGCTCGGTGACCGGCGGCTACGTCTACCGGGGCCGCGCCATCGCAGCGCTGCAAGGCACCTACGTATTCGGCGACTACTGCGCCGGCGACCTGTGGGGCCTCGTCCGCGGGCCCGACGGCACAGCCGAGCGCATCGATTTGGGTGTGTCGGCGTCGCGTAACACGCTCGTGTCGTTCGGCGAGGACGCCGACGGCGAGCTCTACGCGCTCAGCGCAGCCGGCACGGTGTACCGCCTGGCGGCTGTAGAGCCCTAGCGGCCACGGCGTCGCCCTGCGCGTTCCGCTCTCGCTCCCCGTTCGCATGCGATTGGGCTCGCGGGCCGCTCGGCCCAGCGGCTCAACCTCTTACTCGGAGTCTGACTCGGCGTCGGCTTCCGGCACTATCTCGGGCTGCCAATCGCCCCAGGTGACATCGGTGATCAGGCGATGCATCCACCGGGGCTGGCCGGTCTCGATGCTCCACACGTTCACTCCGCGCGCACGATCCCGGAACCAGCCGATCAACGACTCGATCGAACCCGAGGCGTAGATCAGATGGCTGTCGCTCGGCGACCAGATCGCGACCCGCGTCGGAGCCGGCAGCGTGTGCACGAGCTCCGCGTCGCCGTCCGGCGAGTCGGGAGTGTGCACGTACAGCGCCTCCCGCTCCGGCACGCCGTCGCCGTCGTCGTCGTGCTGTGCGACGTAGGCGACACGGCCGTCGCCGGACCACGACAGCGAGCTGCCTGCCTCTGCCAGCGTGGTCACCTCGCCTTCACCGTCGGCTCGCTCGGTGCGGGCAACCAGGCCCAGCACATCGCCCTCGTCGTCGCGCAGCATCTCGGTGTAGGAGAGGTGCGTGCCGTCGTGCGACCAGAAGATCCAGCCATAGAGCGATGGAGAGACCTCGCCGATGAAGCGCTTCGAGCTCCCGTCGCGATGGGCCACCCACGACAGCTCGGGGGTGATGTAGTCGAGCGCTGGGCGGTCGGTTACCTCCCCGTACTCGAGGTAGGCGCTGTCAGGCGACCAACCCAGGAACCCCACGTTCTCTGCGATGGCAACCGGCTCGGCGTCGCCGTCCACCGATTCGATGCGCAACTCCGTCGAGCAGTCGTCGGGGTCGAGTGCCTCGTAGGCGAAGTGCTTGCCATCGGGCGACCACGGGTTGACGATGACCACCGTCCAAGCGTGGTAGTGAACGGGGCCGATCTCGCGTGTCTCGCTGCCGTCGGCAGACGCGATCCACAAGCTCCAGCCCTCATGGTCCGGGTCGGCCTCGCATTCGTGCGGCGTGGCGTAGAGGAGGTGCCTGCTGTCGGGCGACCAGCGCAGGATGGCGGCATCCTCGGCGAGTCTGACCGGCGGTGTGCTGCCGTCGGTCGGTTCGATGCGCAGTTCGTTGACGTCCTCGCCCGTCTCGGGATCGGTGTGGCCGGTGACGTAGGCCATATAGGCGCTGTCACGCGACCAGATGAAGTCGCGGATGTCGCCGTAGTACCAGGTGCGTGCATTCATCTGGCCCAAGCTGCGGATCAGGGTGCCGTCGGCGTCGAACAGCAACGCCTCGAAGGAGTCGAGACGGTCGTTGTCGTTGGTGTCGGTGTTGTTCCAGACGAGGACGTGCTCGCCGTCGGGCGACCGCCACGGCCACGTGCCCTCGGGCCCCACAGGCTCAGCTTCGCCGCCGGGAGCGGCCACCAGCACCTGCTTCTCATCGTCAGCCCACGTCAGCCGCCCGTCGCTGTCGTGCCACTCCCAGCCGTTGTGGTCGACGGTGCGCAGCATGCGTTCGCTGCCGTCGGCTCGAACCGTGAACAGCGTGGAGCCGATACCGCCGATGCCCGATGCCTCGGTGAGCGCCAGGAATGGCGGCCGCTCGCCCTCGTCGGCGACAGCGGGTCGAATTCTCTCACCCCTGCTGATGGCCTCGAACGTTGTGCGTGCGTTGCCGGTGAGCGTTGCCACCTCCACGGCGGGGGACGGCGTGTCGGTTGCAAGCGCCACGCGCTCCACGGAGACGTCGGACTCGATCGCCCCCAGCACCGCTTCGACCGCCGCCTCAGCTGCCAGGCCGTGCTCGTCGGCGAGACCGGCGAAGACGATCCGCGCCGGTCGGTAGTCGGTGATCAGCGACACGGTTGCCTCGGACAGGCCGTCGGCGATCGTGGCAGGCGAGAAGTAGGTGACGGCGACATCTTCGAAGCCTGCGGCGAACTGCCTCGCAGTGTCGATGTCGGCGTCGTTCCAGCCGTCGGCCACGATCAGCACCATGGTGCCGGGGCCCACGCGGTTGGGCAGATCCAGGCCGATGCGTGCGGCCGCAGCGGCCGTCTCGGCGCGGGTGGCGCCGTCGAGATGCTGGAGCACGGTCCACCGGTAGGCCGAACGCACTGCAGCGCTCAGCTCGTCCATCACCGTCGGCGGCACGGCATCGGAGCCGCCGAGGACCATCACGCGATCTGGCGCGAAGGCAGCGATGAGCTCCGAGAGCTCTGCGGGCACGCCGTCGGCACTCAGACAGGCGGCGGCCGCGTTGCGGGAATGCCGGGCCAGTTCCACCGCCGTCGCTGTGTCGGCGAAGCGTTCACAGTTCGCCAGCACCAGCGTCAGATTGGGCCCGCTGCGCGTGAAGTTCGTCGGACGTTCCTGCGCTGCTGCGGGCGTTGACAGCAGCACAGAACCCAGCAGCGCTGCGAGGGCCACTGCAGCGGCGGCAGCTCGTGCCCGCCGCCCGCGCCGCCGACCCGACAGCGTGTGAGGAATCGCAGTTGCATGAGGCATCTTCATCGGGGCGGAATGCTATCGCTGGGCCGCCTGGTCGCTGGGCCGCGGCCACTGCTCAGCGCTGCTGCCATTCACTTCAGGTGACGTCGTCGATCAACCGGCGCGACCAGATGGGCTCGCTGGTGGCCATCACCCAGGCATCCGACACGGCGCGCTCGTCGTCGTCGGGTTCGGAGGCTCGCAGCCGCCCGTCGAGACTGGCCCAGCTCAGCTCGCCGCCAGGACCGCTTCAGCTCTGGCCGGTCAGCTTGCGGTTCTTGATCTTGGCCTTGACGTAGTCGCGGTTCATGAACGCGATGAAGTCGAGGCTGATCTCCTTGGGGCAGGCCTCGGTGCACTCGCCGTGATTGGTGCACGAGCCGAAGAACTGCTCCATCGTCTCCACCATGGCCTCAGTGCGCTCCCAGCGCTGGGGCTGGCCTTGGGGGATCAGGTTGAGATGCGCCAGCTTCGCCGAGGTGAACAGCTGCGCTGCCGAATTCGGGCAGGCCGCCACGCACGCCCCGCAGCCGATGCACGCCGCTGCGTCCATCGAGGTGTCCGCGGCTTCCTTCGGCACCGGCGTCTGGTTGGCGTCGCCGACCGCACCGGTGTTGACCGAGATGTAGCCGCCGGCCTCGATGATGCGGTCGAACGAGCTGCGGTCGACCACGAGGTCGCGCACCACCGGAAAGGCCTTCGCCCGGAACGGCTCCACCGTGATGACGTCGCCGTCGGAGAACTTGCGCATGTGCAGCTGGCAGGTGGTTGTGGCCAGCTCGTGCCCGTGCGCCCGGCCGTTGATCATGAGGCTGCACATGCCGCAGATGCCTTCTCGGCAGTCGTGGTCGAATTCGATCGGAACGTCGCCGCCCTCGATGAGCCGCTCGTTGATGATGTCGAGCAGCTCCAGGAACGACATGTCCTCGCTGATGTTCGGGGCGTCGAAGGTGTGGAACCGTCCCGGCGCATCGGGCCCGTCCTGGCGCCAGATGCGCAGCGTGAGGCTCAAGGTGCGGCCATGGCTCTGCTGGCTCGTCTGACTGGTTTGGCCGGCCTGACTGGTCACGTCGTTTGCCCCGCTCACTTGTAGCTCCGCTGTGTCAGTGCCACTTCTTCGAACTCCAGCTCCTCGATGTGACGGGTCTGGGTGGTGTCGCTGCTGTGCCATTCCCAGGCGGCCACGTGCGCGAAATTCTCATCGTCGCGCTGCGCCTCGCCCTCGGGCGTCTGGTGCTCGGCCCGGAAGTGGCCGCCGCAGCTCTCCTCGCGCACGAGTGCATCGCGGGCCATCAGCTTGGCCAGCTCGAAGAAGTCGGCCACCCGGCCGGCCTTCTCCAGGCTCGAGTTCAGGTTGGCCCCAGAGCCCGACACCCGCAGATCGGCCCAGAACTCGGCCTCCAGCGCCGGGATCTCCGATAGGGCTTTCTCGAGGCCGGCGGCGGTGCGCTCCATGCCGATGTAGTCCCACACGATCTTGCCCAGCTCCCGGTGGAACCAGTCGACCGAGCGGGTGCCGCCGATCGACAGGAACCGCTGCGTGGCGTCGGTTACCTCCGAGGTCGCCTGGGCGAACACCGGGTCGCTGAGCGGCACCACCGGCTCGCCCAGGCGGGCCGCCAGGTCGTCGCCGATCGTGTACGGCAGCACGAAATAGCCGTCGGCCAAGCCCTGCATCAGCGCCGAGGCGCCGAGCCGGTTGGCCCCGTGGTCGGAGAAGTTGGCCTCGCCGATGGAGTAGCAGCCCGGCACCGTGGTCATCAGGTGGTAGTCGACCCACAGCCCGCCCATCGTGTAGTGGATGGCCGGGTAGATGCGCATCGGCACTGCATAGGGATTCTCTCCCGTGATGCGCTCGTACATGTCGAAGAGGTTCCCGTACTTCGCCGCCACGGCGGGGTGGCCGTCGCGCTCGATCACCTCGGAGAAGTCGAGGTACACGCCGTTGCGCAGCGGGCCCACGCCCTTGCCCTGGTCCACCACGGTCTTGGCATTGCGGCTGGCCACGTCACGCGGCACCAGGTTCCCGAAGGCGGGGTACTTGCGCTCGAGGTAGTAGTCGCGCTCCGACTCCGGAATCAGGTCCGGCGAGCGAGCGTCGTCGAGCTGTTCGGGCACCCAGATGCGGCCGTCGTTGCGCAGCGACTCCGACATCAGCGTCAGCTTCGACTGGAACTCGTCGCTGGCCGGGATGCAGGTGGGATGGATCTGCGTGTAGCAGGCGTTGGCGAAGTAGGCGCCACGCCGGTGCGCCCGCCACGCGGCGGTGACGTTGCACGCCATGGCGTTGGTCGACAGGTAATAGACGTTGCCGTACCCGCCGGTGGCCAGCACCACGGCATGACCGGTGTGTGCGGCGATCTCGCCCGAGATGAGGTCGCGGGTGATGATGCCGCAGGCCCGCCCGTCCTTGGTGACGAGGTCGAGCATCTCGGTGCGCGTGTAGAGCTCGACGCTGCCGGCTGCCACCTGCTTGGCAAGCGCTTGGTAGGCGCCCAGCAGGAGCTGCTGGCCGGTCTGGCCGCGGGCGTAGAACGTGCGGCTGACCTGCGCGCCGCCGAAGGAGCGGTTGTCGAGCAGGCCGCCGTACTCGCGTGCAAACGGCACGCCCTGGGCGGCGCACTGGTCGATGATGTTCAGCGACACCTCGGCCAGGCGGTGCACGTTGGCCTCACGGCTGCGGTAGTCGCCGCCCTTGACCGTGTCATAGAACAGCCGGTGCACCGAGTCGCCGTCGTTGGTGTAGTTCTTCGCAGCGTTGATGCCGCCTTGGGCTGCGATCGAATGCGCCCGGCGGGGCGAGTCGTGGAACGTGAACACCTTCACCCGGTAGCCCAGCTCCGACAGCGATGCAGCCGCCGAGGCACCCGCCAGGCCGGTGCCTACCACGATGATCTCGAAGCGGCGCTTGTTGTTGGGGTTGACGAGCTTCATGGAGAACTTGTGGTCGGTCCACTTGTCGGCCATCGGCCCGTCGGGCACGCGGGAGTCGAGCACGCCGTTGGATGCGCCATTCGGGCCGCTGTGTGATTCAGCCATGTCAGTGCGCCTCCGCAGTTTCGCCCAGACACTCCAGCCCTGTGGTGTCGTTGATCGGGCAGTCCCGGTTGTCCTCGTCGACCAGGCCGGCCTGCACCAGCACCGGGAATGACAGGTTGCCCACCAGCACGACGCCGGCCAGCGCCGTGGCCAGGTTGCGGCGCAGGCCGTTGTAGCGCGGGTTGTTCACGCCGAGGCTCTGGAACATGCTCCAGGTGCCGTGGAAGATGTGGATGGCCAGCGCCACGTTGGCCACCACATAGATGATCGCCACCGGGATCGACGACAGCGACTCCACCACGTTGTGGTACGGATCGCCCCGCACATAGGCGTCGCCCAGCCACCATCCCCACGTCAGGTCGGCCAGGTGGAACAGCACGTACAGGCCCACGATGGGACCCGTCCAGCGCATGGTGCGCGAGGCGTAGTTGGCGGCGATGTAGTCGCGCTTGGATGCGTACTTCTTGGCGCCGCCCACGAAGCCCGCTCGCTCCGATGCCAGCCGGCTGCGTTCCTTCAGCGTGTACGCCGAATGCAGGTGCACCACGAACATGGCCAGCAGCCCGACCCGCATGATCCACAGCAGCAGCGTGCGGGGCAGGAGCCCGCCGCCGAGGTCGCGCAGCGTCTCGGCGTACTCGTACATCCGCGAGGGGCCCTCGTAGAGGTGCAGGTTGCCGATCATGTGAACGATCACGAAGCCCAGCAGGCCGATGCCCGTCCACGCCATGACCCACTTGCGGCCGATCGCCGACTGGTAGATGTTCAGCGGGAACGGCAGCGGGCGCTTGGTCTTGAACACCGGTGCAGACCCGGCGGCCTGCGTGGCAGTCGGCGCCATGTGTTCCTCCTGGGGGCGGCGGTCGGCGGGGCTCGCTCGGGGCTGAGCACGCCAGGGCCGTACGGTACTTGCTGATCCCGCGCGAGTGCCGATGTTTCGCCGCGCCGGCGCCTGCCCGCAGAGGCTCAGCTCGCGTCCGGGCCGCGCTTCGTCTGGGGTCGGGTGGGGTCGGCTGCGGTCATGGCTTGGCGCAGCACGCGACCGGTCCAGCGACCCCGCAGCAAGGTCGGCCGGGGAGCGGTGCGCGGCGGGTCGAGCTGCCAGCTCACCACGCTGGGGTGATGGCCGGCGTGGTCGGCTGCAGCGGCCGCAGCGCGTGCCCCCAGCGCCCGCAGGCTGCGCTCGGCGCCGGCGAACGCTGTCGGGGAGAGCGGGACCTGCTGGCACAGCAGGGTGCCCGCGGCATCGGCGCCTTCGTAGACGCTGCGATGAGCCAAGCCAGCCAGCGCAACTGCCGCCTCGGCGGGGCCGCCACCGCAGCTCTCGCCGTTGACGAACAGCCCGTCGCCGCGCATGGTGACGGTCCGGATGCCGGTGAGGAGTCTCACTGCATGGCTGGAGCGCCCGTCGACCGCGACGTCGATGTCGATGCAGTACTGCGCTTGGTCTCCCATGCCGGCGGGCCACCACAGCGACGGCTGCTCGACCGCGACCAGCCACTCCAGATCGTTGCGGCCGCGGGCCAGGATGGGTTCTGACAGCGACATGCCGTTGTCCAGGCGTGCGACTTGGCGCGTCGGGTCACGGGACCATCCCGCAGACGGATCGTCGACGCTCAACACGGTCGTCGTCACTTCTGCACGGTGCGTGCCGCTGCTGTCGACGGTCCCGGCGACGCGCAGCACCGCCCGGTCAGGGCTGGCCTCGATCACCAGCGCACGCACACGCTGGATGCGCGCGGGCCCGGTTCGCTGGATCTTCACCTGCGCGTCGTTGTCCTCGGGCACCCGGGCGGTGCCGTGGGCGGCTTCGACCGCGGCGAGGTGCTCGCGACTGTGGCGAAGCAGCCCATCCACCTCGAAGGCGTGCTGCGCGTGCCGCCCCCGCAGATCGCCGAGGTAGGTGCCGTCGAACCACAGGTGACCCAGCTCGCACAGCCCGCTCGCAACCAACCACCAGCGAGCGTCCCCGTGGGTGTCCCGGTGAGTGTGATCGTGCTCAGCACCGTCCAGCTCAGCCGCCAGGTCCGGCGGCAGCTCGAAGTGCCGCCGGTACAGGACGGCGCTCTCGTCGGCGAGGCCAGGGTCCAGCCACCACCGGCCGGGAGTCGAAGTGGCCTGCCAGCCCGACTCGTCGAGCCCGCGTTCGGCCACCGTGCGCCACTCGCCCTGCCCAGCGGCCCGCACCAGCCAGTCGCCCGCCAGTGCGCGGTCGTCCTCGCCGGGGGCCGTCAGCGTGAAGATCATTGGAAGATATTGAAAGTGACGAATAAGCAATGCACGAATATCATGCGAGACCCCCGCCCAGCGAGCCGAGCGGGGGTCTTCGAGGAGCGGAGCTGTGTGGGCTTCGTTCCAGGGGGCAGCCGGGTGGCCGGGAGGGGCTGTAAATCCATTCCCGAGGGGTTCGATTCCCCTTGCCTCCACCAGTCACGCTATGCGGGACAAATTGGAGGCGCAACCGGGACGGACTGCAAAACCACTCCCGAGGGGCTTGAGCCCCTGCGCCTCCACCGGTCACGCTACGCGCGGCCAACTGGCCGCGCAACACACCTGCGCGGTATCGGGGCGGGCGGGTAGGTTGCCCGCCATGACCCAACCCACCACGCTCGGCGAACTGCGCAAGACAGGCTGGGTCTCCCGGCCGGTCAAAGAGGAAATGCGGGCGAATGCCGCGAAGGCCATCGCCGCATCCGAGCCGCTGTTCGAAGGAGTGCTGGGCTACGAGAACACGGTGCTGCCCCAGCTCGAGAACGCCATGCTGGCCGGCCACGACGTGGTGTTCCTGGGAGAGCGGGGCCAGGCCAAGACCCGCATGATCCGCTCGCTGGTGAACCTGCTCGATGAGTGGATGCCCTACATCGAGGGCTCGGAGATCTTCGACGACCCCTACAACCCGGTGTCCCGCCACGCCCTCGATCTCGTTGCCGAGCACGGCGACGACACCCCCATCGCCTGGGCGCATCGCAGCATTCGCTACGGCGAGAAGCTGGCCACGCCCGACACGTCCATTGCCGACCTCATCGGCGAAGTCGACCCGATCAAGGTGGCCGAGGGCAGGTACCTGTCCGACGAGCTGACGCTGCACTACGGGCTGGTGCCGCGCACCAACCGCGGCATCTTCGCCATCAACGAGCTGCCCGACCTGGCCGAGCGGATCCAGGTGGGCCTGCTCAACGTGCTCGAGGAGCGCGACGTGCAGATCCGCGGCTACAAGATCCGCCTGCCGCTCGACGTGCTGCTGGTGGCCAC
>JAJDTF010000057.1 GCA_022827265.1 Acidimicrobiia bacterium
GAACTCCATCTCGGCGACCGGGCGGAACCCGCCCATCGCCATGCCGACCGACGTGCCCACAATGCCGGTCTCGCACAGCGGCGTGTCGACTACTCGCCGGTCGCCGAAGCGCTCCGCCATGTGCTCGGTCACGCGGAACACCCCGCCTTCGAGGCCGACGTCCTCTCCGAGCGCAATGAGCGTGTCATCTCGTTCGAATGCGTCGATGAGCGTCATGTTGAGCGCTTCGGTCAGGTCGACTCGCCGCGTCGGCCCCGATGGCTCAGGCTCAGATCCGATCTCCCAGATCTCCTCAGCCGCGAACTCGGTCTTGGGCTCGCCCAAGTCGTCCTGTTCGCGGTGAAGCTGCGCGACAAGCTGCTGAGGGGCACGGGCAAAAAGGTGCCGTGGCGAGTAGTCCCGGCCGACACCCGGACGCGCCTCGAGATCGTCGATGATCGACTCGAGCTGAGTACCGAGGTCGATGCTCATCTGCTCTTCGGTCTCGCTGCGCCACAAGCCTTTGTGTTCGAGGAAACTGCGCATCCGGCGGACCGGGTCGCGCTCGCGCCACACCGCCTCGTCGTGCGGCGTCCGGTAGACGGGTGTGCCGTCATAGGTGGAATGGGGGGCATACCGGTAGGTGTTCATCTCGATGAACGTGGGCCCCCCGCCCGTTGCGGCGCGTTCACGTGCCTCCAGCACCGCCTGGTACATGGCCAGCGGGTCCATCCCGTCCACCCGCACCCCGGCAAAGCCGTAGGCCTGTGCTTTGTGAGCGAGCGTTTCCGCTGCGGTCTGCTTGTCGAGCGGTGTCGACTGCGCCACCTGGTTGTTCTGGCACAGGAAGATCGTGGGCGTCTTCCACACGCCGGCGAAGTTCATGGCGGCGTTGAAATCCGACTCGGAGGTGGCGCCGTCGCCGAAAATGACCAACGTCACGGTGTCGTCGCCGCGCAGACTGCACGCATACCCGAACCCGACGGCGTGCGGCAGATGCGTTCCGATAGTGGCGTTGAGGCGTGTGATCCGGTCGCCGTGCACGTCCCAGATGTCGTCGTCGTCGGGAATGCCCAGCCAGAAACCCACGGCGCTGCGCAGGTCCATGTTGCGACCGATCCACAGCGGCAGCTCGCGGTAGGCGGTGAAGATCCAATCGGTGGGGCGCAGCGCCAGCGCAGCCCCGGCGGCTGCCTCCTGACCGCTCGATTGGTAGTAGGCCGGGATGCGACCTTGGCGCTGCAGGTTCAGCAGCTTCTCGTCCACGATTCGCGCTGTGAGCACCTTGCGCAACAGATCGACAAGCTGATCGTCACTGAGATCGGGTGCGACATCGACGAGTTCGCCGTCGGGGTCGAGAATCTGATGCACGCTCACTCCTTCACTTCAGCCGTGTCGCGGGCCTCCGCGAGCGTGACACACTCTGAATGTGAATCACAGGGCAATCATCGATTCGACGAGTGAATCATTGATCATTGCGCCACTGTGCCAAGAAATCAACTGTGACGCCGTCGTCTGGTGCCATTTCATTCCGCCGCGCTGCGACTGGTACGGTCACGCATCATGACAGCGGCAGACCCGTTCTCGGTCGCCGGCCGTCGCATCGTGATCGTCGGCGGCACTGCCGGCATCGGCTGGGCAGTGGCAGTGCACTTGACCAATGCCGGTGCTTCAGTCGTCATCACCGGCCGGCGCGACGCATCGGGACCCGCGATGCAAGCAGGCATGACATTCGTCCCCATGGACGTCGCCAGTGTCCCCTCGGTGAGAGACGGATTCGCGGCAATTGCGGAGCAGGTCGCCCACATCGACTGTCTCGTGCTGAACGCCGGCATCGACGTCCACCACGGCGAGATCGACGACCTCGATCTCGCCGTGTTCGAACAGGTTTTCGATGTCAACACGCTCGGTCTCGCGAGAGCACTTGCCTGCGGCATCGGTTCGATGCGGGCGGGCGGGTCAGTCATCATCACCAGTTCGCCTGCAGGCTCAGTCACCACACCGGGCATGGCGGCGTACTCCGCTTCCAAAGCCGCGCTGGACATGCTGGTGAGGACTTGGGCACTCGAGCTCGGTCAGCGGCAGATCCGCGTCAACGCAGTGCTGCCCGGCCTTGTCGAGAGCGAGATGGACGCCGGTTCTACCGGCGAGTTGGAGGTCATCCGCCGGATGACCGCCAATGGCGTCCACCGATCGGCGGCAGACATGGGCCCGGTGTTCCAATTCCTTGCCAGCGCGGCCAGTGCGCCGCTGACCGGTTCGCTCGTCGGAGCTCATGACGGCATCGGTGTGGGTTACAGCGCAGAGGTCATGGCACACCTCGCAGCAGATCCTCCCGATGCCGGAACCCGCTCATGAACAAGCCGGCGGCGCTCGACGACATCGACCGCTCGCTGATCAGTGCCTTGGTCGCTGACGGCCGAGCCACCTACGCCACGCTCGCGCCTGCCGTCGGACTGTCGCAGGCGGCGGTGCGGGCCCGCGTCCAGCGATTGCTGGACGAGCGCCTGGTCATCGTGACCGGCCGCGTCGATCCGGCGAGCCTCGGGCTGGGGGTGTTTGCGTTCGCGTTTCTGGAAGTCGACAGCGA
>JAJDTF010000111.1 GCA_022827265.1 Acidimicrobiia bacterium
TGATCCAGCGAGACGAGTCATAGGTCTCGGCGTCAAGCGGCCGGCCATACATCACGGCCCGCGGGTTGTTCTGAGCGTGGTGGTAGGCAGCCAGCGCCACTGCCCGCATCGTGGAGCGATCGATGCCGTGCTCCCACATGAGCCGGGTGGTGCGCATCGCGTACATCTGCGCCGGGCTCATCACGCCGTAGGGCAGCGTGTAGGCGAACTCGCCCCGCACGGCCGGTCGGCGGCCGCCCTGACCGAAGCGGCCGAACTGGCCCTGGGCAAGGCCCCGGTAGGCCACTACGACGTTGGCCGATCCGGCGTGCACGGCGCTGGCGGCGTTCTGCACGACGGCTGCGGCGCCGCCGCCCCCGCCGCCCCACTGCATGTTCGAGTAGCGCAGCTCTTCGAGGCCGAGGGCGTTCGCCAGCCGCGCAGGCGTATTGCGGTCGTTGCTGTACGAGCAGAATCCGTCGATCTCGCGTGGGCTGATGCCCGCGTCTTCGCATGCCGCCAAGATCGCCTTCACGACCAGCACGAATTCGGGATCGGTCGATTGGCCCCGCTTGTAGTAGGTGGTCTCGCCGACGCCAGCAACGGCGGTGCGGCCGCGCAGGCCGTGATCGGCACCTGAGGCACTCACGGCGCAAACCGTAGCCAAGCGTTGCCGGCCCCCGCCGGGGCTCGTCTTTGCGCCGCCCGACCCGCGGCATCGCTTGTCCGGTGGCTATAGCGGCTCGATGGGCTAGAAACTGGGCCGATGTCCGACGAAGAGCTCGCTGCCTTTCGCCGCAGTATCGACAAGGTCGATGCGGAGCTGGTCCGGCTGCTCGCGGAGCGTTTTCGCATCACCCATGACGTCGGCGTGTACAAGGCTGCGAACGACCTGCCGCCGGTGGACCTGCCGCGCCAGCATCAGCAGGTGGACGGGTTGCGCCGGCTCGCCCTGGCGGAGGGACTCGATCCCGACTTCTGCGAGAGGTTCGTGCACTTCGTGATGGACGAGGTGATCCGCAATCACAAACGCATCGCCGAGACGGCCAGCGAATTCACGATCGAGCAGGAAACCCTCTAGCTCGACCAGATCGCTGGCCGGCTGCAAGTGCGGTTCAGCGTGAGGTGATGACCTCGATGCCAGCGTCGGCGAGCTGGGTCCGTGCTGCCGCTTCGGTCTCGGGCGCCACCGAAGCGGAGAGCCCATCGATCACCGTGGTCGCATAACCGTTCGCGGCAGCGTCCATCGCTGTGGCACGCACGCAATGGTCGAAGGCGATCCCGACCACGTCGACTTCGTGTACGCCAGCAGTGCTCAGTACGTCGTTGAGGGTCCGGCCGTCGTCATCCACGCCTTCGAAGCCCGAATAGGCGGCAGCGTGCATGCCCTTGCGCACGCCAGCGTCGATCCGATCCGTCACCCGGTCGAGGGCCGGGTGCAGCTCGGCCTCCGCAGTGCCGGCCACGCCGTGGGGCGGCCATGTGTCGACGAAGTCGGGTTCGTCGCTGAAGTGATCGCCCGGGTCGATGTGCCAGTCCTGGGTGGTCACCACGAGGTCGTAGCCGTGCTCGCCGGCGAGCAGGTTGGCCACATTGGCGGCGACATCATTGCCGCCCTCGACGGGCAGCGCGCCGCCCTCGCAGAAGGTGGGCTGCACGTCCACAACAAGCAGGGCGGTGCGGGAATGCTGATCGGGATTCTCAGCCATGTCTGCTCTCCTGCGCCGCGACTCGTGCCGCCGGGCGCGGCCGTCGCAGCGCTATGACGCCAAATCTACTGCCGGCCCACCTGGTTCCCAGCAGCGCTAGACGTCAAGCAGGAACGAGGCGTTGCCGGCCCAGAAGGGCGCGGTGACACCCTCGCTGAGGCCGGCCGCGGTGAACGAGGCCTGGAACTCGGCGATCGGGTCGCGGCCGCCTTCGGGGTGCGGCCAGTCCGACGAGAACAAGAACAGCTCCGGCCCGCTGTTGGATACCAGCCAGCCCACGTCCTCGAAGTGCCAGGGCGTGAACCGCACCTGGCGGCGGATGTAGTCCGAAGGCGCCATCGTCAGCTTGGACAGTTCGGGCTCGTGACGGCCGAACGCCTTGACGCTGTTGTCCAGCGAGCGCAGCAGGTTCGGCACCCAACCGGCACCCAGCTCGATGAGCCCGCAGCGCAGCTCGGGGAACTTCTCGAAGATGCCGTCCAGCACCATGCAGGCCAGCAGGTTCTCGGCGTCGTGGTACAGGTTCAGGAAATCTTTCGAGCGCATGTTCTCGCCGCCGCCCACGAAGTCCTTGCCTGGAACACGCCCGTTGTTGTGGTACGTCTTGGGCAGCTGGTTGCCGCCGTTCGGCCCGAGGTGCATCAGCACCGGCACGCTGGCCTCGGACAGCAGCGCCCACAGCGGGTCGAAGTCGGGATGCGTGGGGCTCATCTCGGTCGGCACGCCGTGGGGGATCCAGGCGGCCCGGCATCCCACCTCGATGGCTTCCCGAGCGCACTCGACGGTGCGCTGCGGGTCTTCCAGCGGCACGAACGCCACGCCCAGCAGCCGCGGATCCACCGAGCAGAAGTCGGCGATGCCCCGGTTGTGCGCAGATGCGCCCCCATATGCCAGATCGGCGTCGCCGCGGGCGTGGAACTGCGTGTGCGCGAACGTCGTGAACACGAGCTGGCTGGCGAAGCCCAGCTGGTCGAGCGCTCCGACCCGTTCGTTTGCGTCCATCGAGCCGTAGGCGAAGTAGCCCTTCGGCCCGCCCACCACGTCGGCTGCCAGCTTGGCTGTTTCCTCAGGATCGTCGCGCCGCGCCCAGCATTGCTCCACCAGCTCATGGGTGGCTGCATCGCCCCCACCCAACAAGCTCAGATCCCGGAGCTTGGCGGCCACGGAACTGTCGGCGTAGCTCGCCAGCCAATCCACCGGTTCCATCAGGTGGCTGTCGGTGTCGTGAATCAGCCGCTCGCCTGCATACGTCGTCATGATTCCCCTCGGGTTGTGGGTGCGGGCCGTCAGCCGCCGTGGCGGAGGAGCTGGCCGCTGTAGGTCTCGGTCTGGGTGTCCTCGGAGATGGTCTCGTGGCCGTTCACGATGACGCTGCGGTAGCCGCTGGCCTTCTGGATGCGGCGCCACTCGCCGCCCGGCAGGTCGTGCACCACTTCATTGGGCCCGACAGCCAGGTTTTCAGGGTCGTACACCACGACGTCGGCAGGGCCGCCCTGGCGGATCAGGCCGCGATCGCGGAAACCGGCGAGCTGCGCGGGAAGTGCCGACAGCCGTCGGTGGGCCTCCTCGTAGGTCACCCATTGGTTCTCGCGCACCTGCTCGGACAGCGTCTCGGTGGGGTAGCGGCCGGCGGTAAGGAACTTGGTGTGCGCCCCGCCGTCGGATACACCGAACAGCATGTGCGGGTATTGCACCACGTCGCGCAGCAGTTCTGAGCTGCCCTGCGGCGGCGCCACGAAGAACAAGGTGTCGAGCCCGTCCGTCACGGCCACATCCAGCATGAGATCCACAGGGTGCTTGCCGGCCACCTGGGCCGCTTGGCCCACCGACATCTCCCGGAACTGCTCGGTCGACTCGCTGCGCGGCGACAGGATGGTCACGGTCTCGAGCGGGGCTGTGGCGGTGCGGGGCAGCGTGTCCTTCAGCGCCTGGCGACGCTCGGGATCGGCCATCTTGGCCAGGCGCTCGTCCTTGTCGCCCATGCAGGCCTCCATCCAGGCTTCGGAGTCGTCGTAGAGGTTCCAGTCCTCGAGGGTGAAGGTGAACCCCGCATCGCTGGTGACGCCCTGGCCGTACACAGGAATGCCCTGGGTGCGGCAGCGCTCCAGCCACTCGATCTGACGGCGGTGGATATTGGGCTTGTCCTCGAACGCCTGCACCACGTTGTGGAGCAGCGGCCGGCCGCTGATCGATGCGATCTCTTCGAGATGAGCAAGGTCGTGTGTCACGTTGCCGCTGGTGAGCGTCATCTGCACGACGCCTTCGTTGCGCTCGGCCAGGACCCGAGCCAACACCAGCGCGGTCTCGTCGTTCATCATGTCGGTCGGCATCGGCGTGCCGTCCCAGTCGCGCTGCACCGCAGCGGGACCGGTCGGGGGCAACCGCTGTGCCGACCAGCCGCAGCCGCCCGCATCCATCGCCTCGTGCACCAGCTTGGCCAGCATCTCGTGCTCGCCGACGGTGGGCTGACGGCCCGACTTCGCATCGTCGAGGCCGAGCACCATCACCAGCATCGGGCCGATCGGCACGTACGGCAGGATGTTCAGCGCCTTGGGGGTGCGTTCAAGGCTGTCGAGATACTCCGGGAAGGTCACCCAGTCCCACGGCATGCCTTGGCGCATCGACTCATAGGGGATGGCCTCGACCCGAGTCATGGAGCGCATGGCGTACTCGCGCATGTCGGGATCCACCGGGGCGAAGCCGAACCCGCAGTTGCCGATGGCCACCGAGGTGATGCCGTGCCAGCCCGACAGCGTGCAGTAGGGGTCCCAGAAAACCTGCGCGTCGTAGTGCGTGTGCAGGTCGACGAAGCCGGGAGCGATGTGCATGCCGGAGGCGTCGATGACCTTGGCGCCCTCGCGGGCGTCGACCCGGCCGACAGCGGCGATGCGCCCACCGGCGATGCCGACGTCGCCGCGCACCCTCGGTGCCCCGGTGCCGTCGAAGATCATCCCGTCCTTGATGACGATGTCGTAGGTGCTCATGGCGATATCTCCTGAAGCTTGCGCGTCCGACGCCCCGGATGTGATCTCCCGGCTGCGATGTGTCGGTTGCGACTTCTTGATTGTGCCGCGTGAGGCGGCTGCCGTGCTTGCCGGCGCGGAGGATGGTCAGCCCTCGACGTCCCAGCCCATCCTCTGCGCGGCGTAGAGCGTGTCGGTGTATTCCTCCATGTGGGCGATCAGGCCGTCGCGGCAGTCGTACACCCAGCAGTACTGGTTGTCGTACTCGCGGCCGGTGGCCTTGGCGGTGGCCGTCAGCCGCTGCTGCACAACCGCGGTGCCCCCGTCGACGATCATCCTGCGGACCTCGAGGCTGATCGGCTGGGAGATGTCGAAGGTCTGCCTGACGACACGACCTCCCAAGGCCTCCACCACCTCCTTTGCGCCCGTCATCGTGTCGACGGCGTTGCCCTGGGCGGCCGTCTCGGGCAGCACCCACGTGACCTCCGGGTCGAGACACTCAAGCATGGTGTCTCGGTCTGCGGTGGTCAGCGCTTCGTAGTAGCGCTCCATCAATGCCCGCGTCTCGGCACTCTCCATTGTCGTCATTCCTCCTGTTGCGAAGCGATTCGGCTCAGCCTCTAGGGCGCCGTGGCGCGCAGCGCATCGTCGAGCCGGTCGAACAGCAGTCCGATCTCGTCGTCGGTGATGATGAGCGGCGGGCAGAACGCGAGTGCATTGCCGATGGACCGTGTAATGACACCTCGCTTGAGGAAGGCCTCCTTGGCCTCAGTGGCGTCTCGGCCCAAGTCGCAGGCCCAGATACCGCCAAGTCCGCGGTAGCTGTCGATCATCCCGTCGCCTTGGAGCGCCAGGAAGCCCTCTTCCATCCGGTCGCCGATCTCGCTTGCCCGATCGACCAGTCCTTCAGACTCGATGACGCCGATATTCGCAATCCCGGCCGCGCAAGCTGTCGGGTGACCGGAGTAGGTGTAGCCGTGCATGAACTTGGTCTCGTCGGACTCGAGCAGGTCAGCGATGTCGCGTGAGACCAGCACGCCGGCCAGGGGGATGTAGCCCGACGTAACGCCCTTCGCGAACGTGAACATGTCCGGTGCCACGCCGAAGGTTTGACCGGCGAACCAGCTCCCGGTGCGTCCGAAGCCGCAGATGACCTCGTCGAAGATCAACAGAGCGCCGTGTTCGGTGCACAGTCGACGAAGCCCCTCGAAGTACCCGGGAGGCGGAGGAACAACGCCTCCGGCGCCCTGAATGGGCTCGGAGATGACCGCCGCAATGCGCTCGCCTTGCTCCGCGAAGAGCTGCGCGGCGGGCTCGACGTCGTCGTTGGGTATCTCGACCACGTGGGGCATGAGATCGCCCCAGCCCTCGCGGTACGCAGCTCCGCCCTGCACGCTGGTACCGCCCACATTCACGCCGTGGTAACCGGCGGAGCGGCGAACGATGATCTGCCGATCGGTGTCGCCCTTGAGATGGTGAACGCGACGGGCGAACTTCAATGCCGTGTCCACGGCTTCGGAGCCCGAACATGCCAGGAACACTCGGCCGTCAGGGTGCTGCGATCGGGCGCGGACCATCTCGGCGAGTTCGACGGCAGGGCCGTTGGAGAAGGGCTCGAAGGTGTTGTAGGTCGCGAGCTGATCGAGCTGCGCACCGATGGCATCGATGACGGTGCGGTTCCCGTGGCCGATCTGGCACAGCCACAAGCTGGCGAGGCCGTCGATGTACTCGTTGCCAGCGTCGTCGGTGAGTTTGACGCCCTCGCCCGAGACGATCCGAATGAACTCGTTCTCGCTGCGGCCGACAATCGAATACGGATGGATGAGTGCGTTGCTGTCCATGGTGGACACCCCCGTGTTTGCGCTCCCGAGAGCCTGGGCGCAGCCTACGCGTGCGCTCGTGCCCGAGGCTCAGCCTCCCAAGGGTCGCGCGGATAGGTGAACGTTCTCGTTGTCGCACCTGTTGTTTCCCGCTCCAGTTCGCTTCGCTCACGGGCCGCTCGGGCCACGGCTTCGCCCTGCGGGCTCAGCCTCTTTAGGCTGATGGCGTTTGACGGCCCGCCCGAGGGTGCTGCCGCTGGAGGGAGTTTCGATGTCGCTGCGATACGGCCGGCCGCTGGTCATGATTCCCGGGCCGTCGGTCATCCCGGATCGGGTGCTGAACGCGATGCGCCGTCCCCTCCCGAACATCTACGAGGGCGAGGTGGTCGATCTCACCTATTCGCTGCTCGAGCGGCTGCCCGCGCTGGCCCGCACCGAGCACCGGGCTTACATCGCCATCTCCAACGGGCACGGTGCCTGGGAGATGGCCACGACAAACACGCTGTCACGCGGCGACAAGGTGCTCGTGCTCGAAGTGGGTCACTTCGCCACGAACTGGGCCGAGATGGCCGCGATGAGCGGCATCAAGTTCGAAGTGATGCACGCACCCGACCGGGCAGCCATCGAATTCGATGCCGTGCTGGACCGGCTGCGTGCCGACGTCGGACGTGAGTTTGCGGCGGTCTTCGTCGCCCAGACCGACACCTCGACGACGGTGCGAAATGACATCGCCGCAGTGCGGCGTGCATTGGATGAGGCCGACCACCCGGCGCTGCTGATGGCCGACTGCGTGGCCTCACTGGGCTGCGAGCCCTTCGAGATGGACGCCTGGGGTGTGGACGTGACGGTCGCGGGCAGCCAGAAGGGCCTGATGGTGCCGCCGGGCCTCGGCATCGTCTGGGTGGGCCCGAAGGCATGGGAAGCACATCAGCGAGCCGACCTGCGCACCGCCTACTGGGACTGGTCACGGCGGACCGATCCCGACGCCCACTACTGGATCTTCTGCGGCACCCCGCCGGTCCAGCACCTGTGGGGCCTCGCCGAAGCGCTCGACATGATCGACGAGGAGGGCTTGGAGAACATCTGGGCACGTCACGATGTGATGGCGCGAGCCGTGCACGCTGCGGTGGATGCGTGGTCGGCGCCGGGCGCTCTCGAGCTGAACGTGCCGGTGCCGTCGCATCGCTCGAACTCGGTGACGCTGGTTCGCACGGGCGAGGTGCCGGCTGGCCAGATCCGCCATACATGCGAAGGCGAAGCCGGCCTCACCTTGGGACTCAACATTCAAGGCGACCCCGATGCGGCCTTCCGTATCGGGCACATGGGGCACCTCAACCCGCCGATGCTGCTCGGCACCATCGGCACCATCGAGGCCGTGCTCGGATCCATGGATGCGCCGATGGGCGGTTCGGGGGCCGCAGCAGCGGCCAGCGTCATCGCCGAGGCCACCACGCCGGTGCCCAAGCCGGCCCCCGGCCCCGAGGATCTCTGGTCCTAATCTGTCGCCGTGACCTTCGAGGCTGGCCAACGCGTCCGGCTGCATGGCGAGTCCGACTTCGTGATCGTGAGCGGGGCGGTGCCGCTGCTTGACCGTACGGACGGCACGCGCTTATTCGTGACTGACTCGGACGGTGGGCTGCGCCAGATCGACCTAACGCCGGGAGAGGTTGCGCAAGTCGAGCTGCTCGTCCCGGACGCTGGTGCCCCTCCAGCTAGAGCGCTCGCCGGAATGTGGGCGGCATGGATGCGCCATACCTGCGGCTCGCCATATCCCTCCGCGCTGGCGAGCAGCCCGCTGCGGCCCTACGCCCACCAGAGCGAAGCCGTATACGGAAACATGCTGCGCCAGCCGATGCTGCGGTTCCTGCTAGCCGACGAGCCGGGCACCGGCAAGACGATCATGGGCGGACTGTGGCTGCGAGAAGCGCAACGGTTGGGCCACGTTCGGCGGGCGCTCGTGGTGTGTCCCGCGCACCTCGTGAGCAAGTGGCAACTCGACTTTGAGCGCTTTCTGGGAGGGGGCTTGCGTCGCATTACCGCTGCGACGGCGCGTGAAGGCGCGCTTTCCGGTGCGCACACCCTGTGGGTGGTTTCGCTGGAACTGGCAGCGGTCAACCCTGCGGTCTATGAAGCGATCCACCCGGATGCCGCGGGCTGGGACGCCGTCATCATCGACGAAGCACATCGACTGACTCCGACTGCGCAGACTCTGTGGCGCGTCGGGCAGATGCTGTGCCGCACGCCTCGCGCCGTGCTCATGACGGCGACACCGCATCGTGGCAATGAGTGGCTGTTCCGTTCGCTCATGCACCTCGTCGACCCAGAGGTCTACCCAGCCGTGGAGGACGTGAACGACGAGCAGCCGGCGAGCAAGCTGACGCCCGGCGCCATGCACTTCTTGCGGCGCATGAAGGAAGAACTGGTCGGCTTCGACGGCGAACGGCTCTTTCTGGCCCGACGAGCCGACAATGTGAGAGTCCCGTTGAACGCTGCCGAGCGGGCCTACTACAACGAAGCGCTCTCGTTGGTCGACCGCTATTTTCCGCCCGCCGCGCAGAGCTTGGCGCGCATGGTGTACGGCAAGCGGGCGGCATCGTCGCTGTACTCGCTCGCGGAGACGCTGCGCCGCCGCATGAACCGCATTGGCGTCCAGAGTCCCGCCGATGCTGCTCGTGAGGCAGACCCGGACGGCGAAGACGACGAAACGGCATCCGAAGCGCGGGTGGTCAACGAAGACTCGGTCGACGCTCGGGCGGAACGCCGCGAGATTGCCCAGGTTCTGGACCGGCTGGACGCATTCCTCACCTACTCAGACGAAGTCAGGTCGTCCAAGTGGCCGCGCATGATCGAGGAGTGCCTTGCGCCGAACGGCATTTCGGCCGGTTCGGGTGAGCAGGTGGTGGTATTCACCGAGTACGCCGATACAGCGGATTGGCTGTGTGATCGGTTCGCATCGGCAGGGTTCACGGCGCAGACTTACTCGGGCCGTGATTCCCACGTCGTACGTGACGAGACTCGGTCCCAGTTCGCTGCGGGCAAGTTCGAGGTGCTGATCTCCACCGACGCCGGCAATGAGGGCATCGACCTGCAGAGTGCCCATGTGCTGGTGAATTGGGATATCCCGTGGTCGCTTGTGCGCTTGGAGCAGCGCATGGGTCGGATCCACCGCATCGGCCAAGGCCGAGACGTTTGCCTCTACAACATCGTCGCTACGGACACGCGGGAGGGCGACGCTCTGGCTCGGTTGCTCGACAACCTGGTTGCGGCGGCCAATGAGCTCGACGGCAAGATGTTCGACAGCCTGCGCCTAATAGCCGAGCAAGCGTTCGATGAAGCGAACGTGCCCGACTTGGCGAAGATGCTCGGCCGTTGCTTTGAGGGAGAGAGTGCGCAGTCAGTTGCACTGGAGGCAATCGGTCGGATCACCGCCGAGCGGCTCCGGCAAGCGCACGAGCGCCAGAGCAACGCGGAGGCGCATCTCCATAGTCCTGTCGAACTGGGAGCAGCGCACCAAGTGCTGCACGATGACCGTCTGCAGCGCATCAACCCGCATGTCGTTGAGCGTTTTGCGAGCGTTGCCGCCGCTGCCGACGCGATCACGTTCGAGCGGGCCGCAGCCGCCGATACGGGGTTCTGGCTGCTGGGCAGCAAGGAAATGGAAGTACCGGAATCGCTCATGCCGCGTACCGGAGAGACGCTGCGACTGGTGGCGACGAGCAGCGTCGCTAAGCAGCAAGCGGCATTGGCCGGAGTGACCTCGGCCGTGGATGCGGTGGTTCTCGGACCTGGCGAGGACGCCTTCGGGGACCTCGCTGCGGCCGTTGGGGTGCATGTAGCGCCGGAATTGTTGCGAGGCGGCGTTCTGTACGACCCAAACGAGGCCGACGACTACGAACTGCATGTTTACGAAGGCGACGTAGCGGAAGGACGAGCGGCCGCGCGCCGTCGATGCTTCGCCGTCAAGACGACATCGGCAGGCGCGCGCTCGGTTCCGTGGGCGATTCTGGCCAATCTGACGGTTGAGCAACCACAGAATTGCGGGGGGGGGGGGGTCGCTAGCTGCGTCGGCCTTGCATGAACCCGAGGTTGAAGCCAGCGCGGCGTACACCGCGAGCCTCGAACGTGATCGGGAACTGAGTCGCCGCCAGCAACTGCTCGACGAATGGCTCGCAGGTGCCGTACAGCAGCTACGCGAGCTTCCCAACCAACTCACGGATGACATCGCCGACCGCAATGAACGGCTGACGCTGCGCCGCCGCCTCGAAGATGTCACCGGAAGACGGATTGCCGAGTTGCATTCGGTGAGCAGGGTCAGCGCGCCAGGCGAAGTGCGCCGGCTGGGCTGGGCTCGGGTGATCGGCTGTAGTCAGGACGCAGCGGTCGATCATGGCGACAGCGAGTCGGTCGCTGTGGCCTATGTCGTCAACCGTCTCGGCAGCGAGGGCTTCGCCGTCACGGACGTGCAGACAGAGGGTCAGGGCTACGACTTGCATGCTCGGCGGGGCAGCGAGCTGAGACTGGTCGAGGTCAAGGGCATCGCTGGCAGCGCCGCCGGCACCGGCATCAGTCTGACCGGCGGCGAATGGGTACGTGCCGCGCTGCAGGGAGATGCGTACTGGCTGTATGTCGTTGACGACTGCGACAGTGGCGGTCGGCTCTTCGGCGAGTACCGCGATCCGGCGGCACTGTTCGCGAGCTGCGCGGTGGAAATCACCAATGTCCGCATCCGCGGGTCCGACCTCGCAGCGGCCCGCGAGCCGTCCCATCGGCAGGAGACGGCGGCATGACGCGCATGATCGAGCGCTGGTTCCCGTGCGCCGAGGTCACGGCCAATTCGAAGGCCGGCTGGGGCTCCGGCAACACCGAGAAGGCCCTGTTCACCTGGTTCGCGGCGCGTCCGCTGGCGCAGGCCAAAGCCGCAGTGATCTGCTCGCTGCTGCCGTGGCCCGACGACGAGAGCGAGCAAGAGGAACTGCGAAAACTGGTCCGCGATTCCATGACCGGCTACGACGCGATGCACGACGAGCTGACGGACGAACTGGCCAAGCACTACCCCGACGACGCGTCGATGCTGGACCCGTTCTCGGGCCGAGCGATGATTCCCTCCGAAGCCGCCCGGCTGGGCGTCAAGGCATGGGGCATCGACTACTCGCCGGTGGCAACGCTCGCGGGGAAGCTGCTGGCCGACTACCCGCTGCGCGACTGGTCGGATGAGCCGGCGCTGCCGTTCGACGGCTACGAAGAGCACTCGCAGCGCTACCCGGAGCCGCACTTGCGCTTGCTCTGCGATGTGGAGTTCTTGCTTCAGTTGATCGGCGAACGTCACGAAGCCGAGATGGACGAGTTCTACCCGAAAGTCGACGGCAAGCGCCCGTGGGCGTACCTGTGGGCGGTGACGATTCCGTGCAATGAGTGCGGCCGTGAGTTCCCGTTGATAGCGGACCTTCAACTGCGGCGGCCGAAGCCCAAGAAACATGATCCTGGTCAGTCGTACGAGCTCATCGCTGATTCCACGAATGGCTCGATTGACGTTGTGGTGCACGACGGCGAGCCGCGGATTCCACCGACTCTTGTCAAGTCTGCGGGCAGCGGTCGAGGTCGGGCCGCAGTCTGTCCATTTTGCAAGTACGTCCATTCCCACGCAGAGCACACCCGAATTCGGGAGAACGGGCATGCCGGGGACGTATTGCTGGTGGTCGCAGATCTCGATCTCGAAGTCGGCAAGCGCTACCGGGAGCCAACATCAGCCGAACGACAGGCTGCAGCGGCGGCGGAAGCGGCGCTTGCGTACTGCGAGCCGTTCGCCGCTGATCTGCCTGCCGTGCCCGACGAGCGAGCTCTCGGTTCAACCGGACCACGGCAGTACTCGCGATACGGCTACAGAACCTTCGGTGACTTCTGCCATCCGCGTCAAACGCTGGCTCTTATCGACTTGGCGCGAGTCATTGATGAGACAGCGAGTGAGCTGTCCTCCATTGACGGTGCGAGCCGTACCTACGTTCTCGCTCTCAGTGCCTATTCGGCCTCGGTTCTGGTGAGGACCATGAATCGACGCACGCGAGGAGCGCGCTTAGAGGTTGCAGGTCAGAAGGCATCCCATGTTCTCGCTACGGGCGCTCTTGTGCCGTTCGGCAACGACTACTTGGAAGTCGGTTGCGCCGAAGGCCCCGGAACCTGGTCGTCGGTGGCCACATTGTCGATCAACGCGCTTCGTCGTCAACTCGGCAGAGCAACTGGGATTCCTGCCTCGCTTGACCGAGGAAGTGCAACGGCGCTGGCACTCGGCTCAAGCACGTTGAGCGCTGTGGTGACCGACCCCCCGTATGACTCGATGATCGAGTACACGGACTCCTCGGATCTCTTCTATGTGTGGCTCAAGCGTGCGCTGGCAAGCACCCACCCGGAACTGACAGTTACAGCGAATCCGGCCGGAGTTCAGGAGAAGTTCGAAGAGGCCGTTGTCAAGATGACCCACGCAAACAGTGGGGACCATCGAACACCAGAGCATTACGCCCGATGCATCACGGAAGCATTCGGCGAGGCGTGCCGGGTGGTCGAGCACGCCGGTGTCGTAACGATCATGTTCGGCCACGACGACCCCGAGGTCTGGCAGGGCCTGCTTGCGGCGATCCATGCCGCGGGTCTGATCTTGACGGGATCGTGGCCCGCGCGCACCGAGTACGGCAGCCAGATGGGCAAGGCCAACATCGAGACGACGCTCACGTTGGCATGCCGTCCGGCCGCCCCTGACCGCGGCGAAGGCCGGCTCGCTGATGTGGAAGCCGAAGTCCGCCGGGAGATTGCAGAGCGGATGCCGCTGTGGTCCGACGCTGGGCTCGCCGCACTGCGCGATCAAAGGATGGCCGCCTACGGGCCCGCTATGGAGGTGGCGGGCAGGTACAGCACCGTGCTCGACAACCGTGGACGGCCAGTCGAACCCGGCCACTTCTTGACGCTGGCACGCCGGCTGGTGGGCGAGCTGACAGATTTGCGCATCGGCACATTCCCGCTCGATGCCTTCGACAAGCGGACGCAGTTCGCGCTCTCGTGGACCCGGCAGTACCGCCGTGATCTCACCGCAGGATCAGAGCCGAGATGGGAGCGCCTGACCCACGACATGGACGAGTCGGAGACCCGCGGCCTGCTCCACAAGGTGAAGTCGACGTACCAGTTCGCGACCGCGGCACGCAGCGGTGTCGGAGCACGCGCCCCAGAGCCAGGCGAGTCCACCATTGATGTCGCGTTCGCCGTGGCTCTGGCGGGCAAATCGCTCAGCGGGGTCGCTGAGGTGCTGGCTGCCACGGACAGCGCCGGTGATGAGTTGTTGTGGGCTGTCATGGCGCAGCTTGCCGACGATCTCGGTGATGCCGACCCTGACGGGGACGTGTGGACCTGGGTCACCCGCAATCGTCAGCCGATTCTCACTGGCACCGCAGCACGAGCCGAAGACGAGCGCAGAGCGCAGCGACAGCGCCACGACGAGGGCGAGCAGTCCTCAATGTTCTGAGAGGGGCACACCGACATGAGCAGTACTCCGCCGACTCCTTGGTGGGACACCGTGAAACTGCGACCCGAAGTCGAGGCTGCACAGGGCAATGTCGACGATGTCCAAGCGTCGCTGCGCGGTGCAGTCTTCGGAGGGCCGACCGGAACGTCGCGCTACGCCGACGCCGGTTACTTCGGGCAGATCACCCATCCCACGGGCAGCCTCGTCGAGCTCATGGCGAAGGTCGCTGTGCGGCTCGGCGCGACCGGCGAGACGTCCCGGCGGGCGCGGGCGCTGTGGCGGCTGGATCAGGCAATGGGCGGCGGCAAGTCGCATGGTCTGATCGGGCTGTGGCACCTGGCCACTCACCCGACCTCGTTCGGCACCACTGACCTCGGCGCAGCTGTAACCGTCAAGGCCAAGGAGATTGCTGGTGCTGGCGCGGTCGCAGGCGACTTGCGCGGCCCCAGGTGCGTCGTGCTGGATTGTGACAACCCGGCTCCGCGAGAAGCCCACGACGGCCCTGCCGAAACGCTCGGCGAGCGCTTCATCTGGCGCCTGTTCGATGGGGCCTACAAGAAGTACGAGCACTTCAAAGCGCAGCTGCCGAACAAGGAAGCAGTTGCCGCGGCCCTTGCCGATGTCGGACGTCCGGTGCTGATCCTGATCGACGAGATCATGGACTACATCCGTTGGGTGTCGAACCAGTCGGAGTCACAGGCGCTCGACGACATGGCCTTCCTGCGCTCGCTGCTGGATGCCGTCAACGATGCCGACAACTGCGCCGCGGTGGTTGTGATGATCGCCTCTGAGAAGGACCGCATGGCCGTGAACGACATCGGTCAGCGGTGCCGTGCCGAGCTGGAGGACTTGCTGATCCGCAACGGCGAGGCCACAACGACCTCAAGCGGCGGTGACTTCGCAGACATCATCCGTCGTCGTCTCTTCGACGGACCACCGCCGCGTGAAGTGACAGACCGATGCGCAGCTTGGATCGAGTCGTGCCAGCAAGGCCCGTGGGTTCGCCAAGTATTCGACAGGCTGCCCCAGGCGACCGGCGACTTCACCGGAGCCGTGGGGCGTTGCTATCCGTTCCATCCGTCGTTGATCAATCTGGCGGAGAACGAGTGGTCACAGCAAGCGGGCTTCCAGCGCGTGCGCTCAACCTTGCAGGTGTTCGCGGCTGCTGCGTACGAGCAGTATCGACGCGGCCACGCCGGCGAATGGACGCCGGCGCTCATCGGGCCCGGTGACCTGCCCATGTCGTCGCGCACAGTCCGCGATGCGCTGCTCGACTCGGGCCTGGTCAGCGATCAGCGCATGCAGTCGAGCCTGCGAGAGATCTGCGCTGGCGACATCGTCGATCCAGACCATCTCGACAGGGGCACGGCTCGGCTTGCCGACCTGCGGCGCTCCGACACTGGCTGGGAGCAGCAGAATCCCCGGGTCGCAGAACGGATGGCAACAGCGTTATTCGTGTACACCCTGAGCCCGCGACCACAGGGACGTCGCGGTGCCACGGAGGCCGAACTGCATGCCGCCGCATTCATCCCGTCGAATGCGTTCGGTCCCGGCGATGCCGAGATCGTGTGGCATGAGCTGAGCAACCCCACCGATGGCCTCGCCGCCATCGACTCCACGGCCGGTGCCGGCAAGCAGCCGAAGCGTTGGCACTTCGAGACTCGCCAGACGCTGCCGATGCTGGCGCGGCGTGAACGCGAGGCAGTCACTGACGCCGAACGCGACGAGCGGGTCACGACGGCCGCCTTTGAGCTGGCGAACACCGGGCCGTTCGATGCGGTCCTGGAAGTCCGAGGAGACTTCGCCGCCGATCCTGGTGATTCGGGACTACGTGCGCTGCTGGGTGAAGCCGGCATCGATCAGGCTCGCAAGTGCCGCCTCTTGGTACTGGACTCGCGCTGGTTCAGCTTGCTCAACGGGGCGGACAGCGCGACCCGAAGCGCCATCGATGCTGCGATGGGACTGGGGCCTGAGCCGCTGCCGATGTCATGGGCGTCGTCGGCAGTGTTCGCAGTGATCAACACCCAGAGCCGGCGCCAGGCCCGCAATCTGGCCGCTGAAGTGATCGCCTGGGAGCGAGTCAGGGACTTGGCGCCGGTTCGAGCCGACGAGGAAATGGCCAAGCGTGCGCGCAGCGAAGCCCGCGAGTCCGGGCGACGATTCGAGAGCTTGGTGAAGCGTGCCTATGCGCATGTGCTGTACCTCGCTGAAGGCCCTGACGGCCGCACGATGAGGGACATCCGCTTCCAGTCCGAGAACCAATCGGCCCTTGACGGCTCGGTGGTGTGGTCGGCACTTCGCGAAGCCAGCAAGGCATTCGCCGCGGGCGACCTTGACTCGACGGCGCTGATGCACAACCTGCGCTCCAACGACTGGGGCCGGCCGCTCTGCGAGATACGCGACGACTTCTGGAAGGCTCCCCGGCTGCCGCTCTTGCCTGGCGGAGAGCGTGATCTGCGCGCCGCGCTCTTCGCGGCCGTAGCGGCGGGCGATATCGAGATCATCGGTTCCGACGGGGAGCCGCGGACTGTGACCGCAGAGAGCCAGATCAACCTGAGTTCGACCGATTTGCGTATCCGCCAGCCAGTACCGGCGGCAACTTCTGGCGAGGAAGCGGACGACGGAAGCGGCGAGACGCAGCCACCGTTCAAGCCGTCAGCGGACGAGGGCACAGAAGCAGGTGAAGAGGCAGACAGTGCGCAGTCTGAGCACCGGGTGACGGTCAGCGTCATGGAGTCCTTGCGCGATTCGGACGGCGGCGGGTTGACCGCAGCGGGCTCGCGGGAAGCTCTGCGCCAGTTTCTCTTGGCTGCGGCGAATGCGGTGGACGACGATGCCACCCACCTCCAACTGAGCCTCAGCATCACCGCAGGCAGCGCCACCAAGGACAAGCTCGTCCTTGCCGCTCAGGCGGCTGGCATCAACTGCGCCGTGACCGAGCAGTGACTATGCGGGTGCGAGAACGTTCAAGGTCCTGACGCAGGCGCGACGCTGCATCCTGCCGACTCATCGCTGCTCTCGGTGCCGCGTAGTGCTCAGGAATCAGTTTCTGCGCTGGCGGAGCGGCGCACCAGAAAGTCCTCGGCGGCGTCGCGCGCGGTATGCAGCTTGTCGATGCGATGGTCGTCTACCCCCAGCAGTTCGGCCAGCAGTGCTCCAAGCTCGGCGGCATTGATGCAACCGGCGATCAACATGTCCCGAATGTCGATCCAGTCCTTGTCGCGATCGAAGAAGGCTTTGAAGACGGCCAAGTCACCGCACGCAAGGAACGGCATAAGGCGGTCAGCGAATTCCCGCTGCTCGATCCGGCCGGCCACGGCCTCGTGAAACGAGTCATTTGTCAAGAAGAGGTCCAGCGGGATGCGTGACCACCACAGCCGAGCCTGCCCATCTCGCGCGAGCAGCATCCGCGACCTGTTTGACACTTCGATGTCGTCGGGGAGAACTTCCAGCACGCGGTCGACATCAGCGACCGGAATGAAGACGTTGAGATCGATGTCCTGCGTTCCGCGAGCCTCCTCCACGCACCACGCGAGGGCGAGTGCACCGCCGAATGCGTGCGGCATTCCTGCACCGTTGAGCGCCTCATGGGCTTGGACCATGAGGTCCACGAAGTCGACTGGCGGCCCAGTCCGCATCGTCAATCCGCGCGTCTATGGAAGGGTGGGTATTGCAGGTCGTCGGTGTACTTGGCGGGCAAGTGTGCGGACAGGTGCAGCAGCGATGCCAACTTCTCGCCGGGAGTGAGCGGTGACGGCCCCACATCGCCGTCTGACTCGGCGCTGGCTTCGACCATGCGCTGTATCCGGCGCCGTCGCTCGGCCTGAGTCGCTGGTGTCTCAGCCACCGCGCCAGTCTGCCACCGACAGTGTCGGCGTTGCCGTAGGCACTTGGCGTACTGGAGGCAGGTTGTCGAACGGTCTCGCTGGTAGCGCGGACTGCATGACCAATCGGTGAAGAGCTGGTGTGCTCAGCTCGCGAGGAGCTGGCGGACGAGCACGACGGTGGCGCTGGTTGCTGCTACCGACAGCACGATGATCCGGAAGCGAGGGCCCGACAGGCGTGGCCGCAGCCACCTGCCGATCGGCAGGCCGAGTGCGACGGCGGGCAGCAAGCCGAGCGCGAGCCACAGTTCCCGCAGGCCGAAGTCGCCGATGACGGCGAGGGCAGCGATGATCGCCGTGCCGACGAACAGCATGAAGGTGGCCAAGGTGGCTCGCAGAGCAGCCGGTTCCCAGTGGCTGGCGAAGACTGCGTACACCGGCCCGGGCACTGCGGCCACCGATGACGAGAACGCCGTGCCGGCACCAGCGGCATAGTCGGCTCGGCGCCCCTCGGGCGGCCGGAAACCGATGGCCTGCACCGCCACGGCTGCCAGCACGAACACGCTCACGGCGATCGCCAGCGATCGGTCGCTCAGCACGGTCAGCAACGCGATACCGCCGACGAGGCCGAGCGGTGCCGCAATCAACTGCCTGCGCAGTGCTGGGCTGTTCAGCGCGGCCCGGTCCGCGACGGCGTTGCGGATGTTGATGCCCGCCGCCAGCATCAGCATCGGTCCGGGAACTCCTGTCGGCTCGATGGTCACCAGCACAGGTCCCACGATCAGGCCCATGCCGATGCCGATGCATGCCTGCGTGCCGGCGCCCACCGCGATGCACAGCGCCGCGATCAGGTATTCCGCGACGCTCACGCAGAACTCTTCACGCCGCCGACAGAGCGCTGGCGACCGGCAGGATGCTCACGTGCACCCGGAGTGCTCGGCGCGGACGGCTGTGCTGCCGGCCGTCGAGCTCTGGCAATCAGCAGCAGACTCAGCCCCGTCCCTGCGTTCGCCTCCACTGTGCCCATCGAGCTCTGGCAATCGGCTGCAGACTCACACCGGCAGGTTGCCGGTGGCGGCGGCCGTGCTGCCGGTGTCGCTGTAGGCGGCGATGGTGCGCTGCGCGATGCGCATCTGGTGCACCTCGTCGGCGCCGTCGGCGAAACGGGCCCAGCGGGCGTGCTGGTACATGTGCGCCAGCGGCGTGTCGGTGGAGTAGCCGAGCGCGCCGTGCACCTGGATCGAGCGGTCGATGACCCGGCCCAGCATGTTCGCCACGAAGTGCTTCGCCATCGACACCTCGGCCTTGAAATCCTCGCCGGTGCCGGCCTGCGCCCGGTCGACTTTGTAGGCCGCATGCAGCACCATCAGCTTCGCCTGGTACAGCTCCATGGTGCTGTCGGCGATCATCCACTGGATGCCTTGCTTCTCGGCGAGCAGCGAACCGTGGGCGAAGCGGTTGAGCGACCGGTCGACCATCATGTCCAGCGCGGTCTGCGCCTGGGCGATCCAGCGCATGCAGTGCGCCAGGCGCGCCGGGCCCAGCCGGTACTGGCCCAGCAGGTGCCCCTGGCCGCGACCGCCCAGCATCTGGCCGGCGTCGACACGCAGGTCCTCGATGAGGATCTCGCTGTGGCCGGTGCCGCCGTGCATGGTCTCGATCTGGCGTACCTCGGTCCAGCCGTCGGCGGGCAGATCCACGATGAATGCCGAGTTGCCGGCCTGTGGGATGTCGGGGTTGTCCTCGGTGCGGGCAATGAGGATGGCGAACTTGGACCGGTGCGCGTTCGAGATGAACCACTTGTGCCCGTTCAGCACCCACTCGTCGCCGTCGGGGTAGCCGCGGGTCTGGATGAGCGTGGGATCCGAGCCGGCCACCTCGGGCTCGGTCATGGCAAAGCACGACTCGGCCCGACCCTCGCACAGCGGTGCCAGGTATCGCTGCTTCTGGGAGTCGGTGCCCCAGTGCAGCAGCGTGTGCATGTTGCCCTCGTTGGGCGCCTGGCAGTTGAGCACCCACGGGCCGAAGCGCGTCTTGGCCGCCTCGGCCTGCACCATGGCCATCTCGACGTGCCCGAGCCCCATGCCGCCCCATTCGGCGGGCATGTGGGGCAGCCACAGGTGCTCGTCCCGTGCCCGCTTGCGCATGCCCAGCAGTTCGGTCACGTAGGCGTCGCGGTCGGTCTCCTCGAGCCGTTCGGCATCGATGCGACCTTCGACCGGCCGAACCTCAGCGTCGATGAACGCGGCGATGCGCTTGCGGAGCTCCTCGAGTTCGGGACTCAGGCTGAAGTCGATGGCCATCGGGCGTCCTCCTGTGATGCACCGCTGCGAGCTGGCCGCTGCGGGCTAGATCGTGAAGGGCTCCCCGTCGCCGCGCTCACGCACGGCAATCTCGGAGACGGGCTTGCGGCTCAGCTTGGTGAGCTGCTTGGTTGGCTTGCCGATCGGGAGCAGTGCGCACACTGCCTCCCAGTCCTCCAGCCCGAGGAACTCCTTGGCTGCGGGCTCGTTCGCCGAGAGCAGCGTGGTCATCGCCCCGCCGAGGCCCTCGTTGCGAGCACCCAGCAGGATGTTCCACGCGAACGGGTACACCGACGCGCCGCTCACCACACCGATCCGATCCTGCTCCTTGTCGATCGAGGCCACGACGCGCAGATCGACGGTGATCACCAGCACCACTGGCACCTGATCCATGTGCTCGAACATCGGCAGCGGGAACTTCTGCGACTCGTCGGCCATGGCCTCTTCGATGTTCACCGACGACGGGCTGTAGCTCTGCCAGTAGACCTCGCCGGCCGCGACCTGCGCCGCGGCGACGCGCATCGCCGGGATGCACAGCTCGCCGAGGCGCTTCTTGCGGGCGGGTTCTCGCACCACGATGACCTTGTGGCCTTGGCGGTTGCCGCCGCTGGCGGCGAACCGGGCGTTGTCGAAGATGCGGTACAGCACCTCGTCGGTGACTTCGTCGTCGGTGAAGTCCCGGGCGGCGAAGGTGGTGCGCATGACGTCGTAGGTCTCCATCTCGCCAGTCTCGCACCAAGCTGCGACAAACGTGCTGCCGACGCGCTCGCCGATGGCCAGCGACAGCGGCTCAGGCCGATGGCTCGTCATGCAGCGCGTGACACCGGTCGGCAACAATCACCGCAACGCCTCGCAGGCAGCACCCGCTGGAGAGAATCGTGAGCTTCACCCGTGTCCTGATCGCCAATCGCGGCGAGATCGCCATCCGGATCGCCAAGGCAGCCGACGCCCTGGGAATCGAGACGGTGGCGGTGCACGCGCCGGTCGACGAGCGCTCGCTGCACCTGGCGGCCGCAGAACAGGTTGTGACGCTGCCGGGCGATGATCCGCTGGCCGCGTACCTGAACGTTGACGCGTTGCTGCGGATCGCAACCGACCACGGCTGCGATTGCGTTCATCCGGGCTATGGCTTCTTGGCAGAGAACGCAGCCTTTGCCGCTGGCTGCGCCGATGCGGGACTGACGTTTGTGGGGCCCACGGCGAACACGCTCGAGCTCTTCGGCGACAAGGTCCGCGCCCGCGCACTCGCTGCCTCGATCGACGTTCCCGTCGCGGGTGGATCGCCAGGGGCTGTTGCCGATGCGGCTGCGGCTGCAGCCGCTGCCGAGCAGGTCGGTCTGCCGGTGATGCTCAAAGCGGCGGCCGGCGGCGGGGGCCGAGGCATGCGCTCCGTGGCGCGCATCGAGGAGATAGCTGAGGCGTTCGAACGGTGCTCAAGCGAAGCCGCCGCGGCCTTCGGCGACGGCGCTGTGTTTGTGGAGCGCCTCGTGGACCGACCGCGCCACATCGAGGTGCAGGTGCTGGCCGACCTTCACGGAGGGGTGGCTCACCTGTATGAGCGGGACTGCTCGGTGCAGCAGCGCAACCAGAAGGTCATCGAGATCGCTCCCGCGCCGGGACTTGATGCCAGCCTGCGTGACCGGCTGCATGCCGATGCCGTTCGGCTTGCTGCACAGGCCGGTCTGGCGAATGCAGCAACGGTGGAGTTCTTGGTGTCGCCTGAAACCGGGGATCACTTCTTCATCGAGTGCAACCCGCGCATCCAGGTGGAGCACACCGTCACCGAGCAAGTGACCGGCGTGGATCTGGTTGAGGCACAGTTCAGGATTGCTGCCGGCGCGCGCTTGGAGGAGATCGGCGTCGTCACGGACAACGCAATCCGGAGCGAGGTCACGACGGCCTCCATGGCCGCTCCGCGCGGCTACGCCGTGCAGGCACGAGTCGTAGCAACTGGTTCCGGCGCGATCTCGGCCTACCACGAGCCGTCGGGCGCGGGCGTCAGGGTGGACGCCGCCGGGTATGCCGGCTACACGCCGCCACCGCACTACGACCCGCTGCTCGCCAAGGTCATCGGCAGCGGAAGCACTCTCGAAGCTGCTGTGGCTCGCACATCCGCCGCATTGGCCGATTTCCACATCGGGCAGCTGCCAACGAACATCGACACGCTGCGCCAGATTCTCAGCCACACCGCCGTGCGCAATGGCGATGCACGCACCACATTGCTCGCAGAGATGGCCCCACTGCCTGGCGACGGAATGGCGGTCGCAACGAGCACCAACGGAATATCGGGCGGCACCCGAGGCAGTGCGGGGCGGCGCGCTGCAATGCTGGAGAGCACCTCAGCGGCGATGCCTGCGACGCAGTCATCGGCCACGGCGCCGGCGTCGACATGGCCGGACCGCGAGCTCACCGACGGTGAGGTTGCGATTCGCAGCCCGCTGCCCGCCAGGGTCGTCGAGGTCCGGGTGAGGGCCGGCGACGCCGTGACAGCGGGGCAAGCGCTCGTGGTGCTGTCGGCCATGAAGATGGAGACGGAGGTCAACGCACCATGTGACGGCACAGTCTCGGCGCTGCGCGACTTGCAGCCCGGCGACCAGCTGGCGGCGGGCGACGCACTCGCGGTGGTGCTGACCGGCGCAGATGCCGGCGGCACTCCGAGCGCGGGCGCAGCCCCCAGCGGCTGGGAGCCGCTGCTGGACGACGTGCAGACGCTGCAGCGGCTCGCCGAAGAGCGCTTGGGCCCCGACTCAGACGAACCGGGCGTGGTTCGCCAGCGCAACCGGGGCAAGCTGCACTGCCGCGACCGCATTCGCCTGCTGCTCGACGACGGCAGCTTCCGTGAGGTCGGCAGCCTGGCCGGTTTCGCCTCCTACGACGACGAGGGCGAGATCGCAGCGTTCACGCCGGCCAATCACGTCGGCGGCACCGGCAAGATCCACAGCCGGGACGTCGTGGTCTGCGCCGACGACTTCACCTCGCGAGGCGGCCATGCCGACGGCGCCATCGGCGCCAAGAGCTTCTACTTGGACCTGCTGTCCACCGAGCTGGGCGTGCCGTCCATCCGGCTGCTCGACGGTTCATCAGGCGGCGGCAGCGTCGCCTCGATGGTGCCCGAGCAGCGCAAGGAGGGCGAGAGCAGCGCCAAGGAGAGCAGCGGCGCCATCAAGGCGGGCCGGCCGCGGGTGTCCGGAGGCGGCGGCTCGTTCCTGCCGTCGCACCTGGGCAGCACCGAGTACGCCGAGCAGCTCGCGACGGTGCCCGTGGTCAACATGCTGCTGGGCAGCGTGGTCGGCATCGGCGCGGCGAAGGCCGTGCTGGGGCACTTCGCCGTCATGGTGCGCGACATCTCGCAGCTGTTCGTGGCGGGGCCGCCGGTGGTCAGCCACGCGATGGGCTACGACATATCCAAGGAAGATCTCGGCGACTGGCGCATCCACTGCACGAACGGCTCGGTCGACAACCTCGCCGAGACCGAGGAAGAGGCGGCCGAGCTCGTTCGACGGTTCCTGTCGTACCTGCCCTCGTCGGTGTACGAAACGCCGCCGGTGCTGCCGCCCGATCCCGACGATCCGCCGGACCGGTGTGAGGAGGAGCTGCTGACGCTGATCCCCCGCAAGCGCACCACAACCTTCGACGTCCGCCGGGGCATCGAGCTGATCTGCGACCGGGGCTCGTTCTTCGAGATCGGCTCGCTGTGGGGAACCGATCAGGTCGTCGGCTTCGCACGCATGAACGGCCACCCCGTCGGCGTGCTGGCGTCGGACAGCCGTCACCCCAACGGCGGCGCGCTGACCGCCGACGGGTGCGACAAGCTGACGCGCCACATCGACCTGTGCGACCTCTTCCACATGCCGATCCTCAACCTCTGCGACAACCCCGGCTTCGCAGTCGGCGTCGAGCACGAGATCGCCGGCACCATCCGCAAAGGCGCCACGTGGATGACGGCGTTCGCCCAAGCCGCGGTGCCCATCTTCACGGTGCTCATGCGGCGCAGCTTCGGCGTGGCCGGCAACAACTACGCCACGCCCCGGCGCCAGCACAACTCCCGTGTGGTGTGGCCGGCCGCCGACGTGGGCGGCATCCCGCCCGAAGGCGGCATCGAGGCCGCCTACAAGCGGCAGCTCGCCGAAGCTGACGACCCGGTGGCGCTGCGAGCGGAGCTCGAAGCTCGCATCGAGGCGGCGCGTGGCCCCATCGGGCCGCTCAACCGCTTCCAGATCGAGGAGATGATCGACCCTCGTGACACCCGGCGGCTGATCTGCGAGTGGATCGAAGGCGCGTACCGGGTCGTGAATCGGCCTGCTCAACTCGTGCCGCGCCCGATCGCCTATCGGCCCTAGTTCACTTGGCCCCGATCTGGCGGGAGCTGATCGGGCTGGGCCGCCCGGGCTTCGGCCGAAGATGCCAGCCGCACGATCAGTTCACGGAAGATCATCGTGTGGAACGGGACGAGCGACCACCAGTAGAGACGGCCGAGCACGCCCCTGGGATGGAAGCGTGCCCGCTGGCGCAGCTGCACTCCCTCAGCCGACTCGCTGAGCTGCCACTCGAGCCAAGCGTCGCCGGGCAAGCGCATCTCTGCCCGCAGGCGAAGCAGTTGGGGCGGCTCGCAAACCTCGACGCGGAAGAAGTCGACGGCATCGCCGACCTGCAGGTCATCCGGGTGCCGCCGTCCCCGGCGCATGCCGACGCCGCCGACCAGCTTGTCGAGCGCCCCTCGCAGCTGCCACAACCGCTGTCCCGCGTACCAGCCGCGCTGGCCGCCGATGCCGGACACTGTTGCGAATAGATCCTCGATTGACGCTGCCACCACCACGTCGCGCTCATCTGCCAGCACGGTCCCCCCGGCCCAATCGGGGTCTTGTGGCATCGGCGACGCTGCTGTGCGACCCGCAGCGCTGTCCATCCAGCTGGTCGTGATGTCCAAGTCCTGAACATGCTGCAAGGCCTGCTTGAGGGCCTCCTCCAAGGACAGCGGTTGATGCCCCAGGCAACGGTCGATGCTGCGGGCCTCGCTGACCACGACGTCATTGACGAGGCTGTCCACGAGCGGCCGCGCGAGGTCGTAGGGCAGCGGAGTCACCAGCTTCACCCAGTGCGACGACAGGCGGGGGGTGAGCACCGGCACGGGCAGGATCAGCCTTCGTCGCAAGCCTGCACAGCGCGCGTAGGCGTGCATCATGTCGCGGTACGACACGACATCAGGGCCGCCGATCTCGGCAATTTCGTGTGCTCCCGCAGGCATGTCCAGAGCTTCGGCGAGGTAGTGCAGGACATCGGCGATGGCGATCGGCTGGCAGCGAGTGGCCGTGACCCAGCGAGGACAGATCATGGCCGGCAGCACTTCGACGAGATGTCGCAGCATTTCAAAGGAAGCACTGCCCGAGCCGATGATCACCGCCGCCCGAAGTTCCGTGACCGGCACCGACCCGCTTGCAAGCAGTCGACCGACCTCATGCCGGCTCTCCAGGTGCGGCGACAGCTCCGAGGCTGCATCGCTGCCGAGCCCGCCGAGATACACGATCCGTCGCAGCCCGACGGTCTCAGCAGCGTGTGCCATGTTCTGCGCGCCGATCCGGTCAGCGTGCGCGAAGTCGTCGGTCATGCCCATGGCATGAACGAGGTAGAACGCTGCGTCGCATCCGGCCAGCGCCGCCTCCAGCGACGCAGCGTCTGCCACGTCGCCGGCGCGCACCTCGACATCTCGGCGCCAAGTTCGGTTGGCTAGCCGCTGCGGATTGCGCGAGATGCACACCACGTCGTGGCCATCGGAGATCAGGTGCGGCACGAGACGGCCGCCCACATATCCGGTCGCACCGAGCACAGCGAGCTTCACAGCCACATCTTTGCTGCCATGGCGGGTGGATCGAGGTCGCGAGTCGGCGTCGTCGACCGGCTAGGTCACACCGATTCCACGACCCAGACTGCAGGGGCCGCCCGATGACGTATCTGCTCGATCTCGTCGAGCTCGGATGAGTCGTCGACAGCACCGTTGATGCCGTTGCCGGCCGGTATGGCACGGGCGCGGAACTGGTCTGTTTCTCGTTTGCGGGCGATGATTTCAACGAGAGCGCTCCGAGACTCGTTGGCGGCGAACCAACCGGTGTCGGCCTGGCCGCTTCCAGCCGGCCCGGGGAGATCACGCGTGACGGTCAGCACGGGTGTCGGCGTCGGTCGTGTGGATCGAGGCTGAACCGGAGCTGCCCACTCGGATTCCGGTGCCGGCGCCGCGAGGTACTCACGGTTCGGGTTGCCGGCGAAGCTGTAAATGACCAGACCCACCACGGCGATCGCTGCCAGAACGAAGAACGCGGACCGGTAGCTGTACGCATCGTTGAGGACCCCGGTGAGGAACGGCCCGCCGGCCAGGCCGGACACCATCAACAGTGAGCCGAAGCCGTAGATGCGCGGGTAGTCCCGCACGCCGAAGGCGTCAGCCAGGATCAGCGGGTGCAGCATCAGCAGATTGCCCATGGCGCTGCCCAGCACCAGCACACCGAACAAGATGGCAAGCCCGCTGCCAGCGACAGCCAGCATGCAGAGCCCGATGGCCTGCACCACCATCAGCACCATCGTGAGCCAGCGCAGCGACACCTTCAGGGCTGCGATGCCGCCGCAGATCCTCGCTACGACGCTCGTGCCTGCGAGCACTTGCACGGCGCCGGCGGCGGCGGCATCCAACCCCAGCCGGTCCCCGGTGAGCTTGTACATGTGCTGAATGGCCCCGACCTGGCTGCTCATCACCAGCACGAAGCCGATGGCGGTGAAGATGAAGAACCGTGTGCGGATGGCCTGCTGGTACGGCGTACCGGGCGGCGGCCTGTCGGGGGTACCGCCCGACTCCTTCGATCGGCGCCCCCCATCGGGCTGCAGCCCCACATCCTTGGGCCAAGCTCGAATGAAGAACCACGTCGAGATCAGCAGCAGCACGCAGTACACCACGGCGAACCTGGGCGCCCAGAAGATCAACGTGTCCGCCTCGATTCGAACGCTCATCTGCGGCAGCAGGATGATGCCGCCGAGCGACAGACCGGTCGACGAGATTGCCATCGCCACCGAGCGTCGGCGCTCGAACCAGCGCGTCACCAGCGTGGTGGTGGGCACCAGACCGCAGAGCCCGAAGCCGATGCCGAAGATGGACATCACGACGAACATCTGCCAGCCGCTGCGCACCTGCGAGAGCAGGGCCATTCCGACGGTGCTGATGACGGTGCCCGCGGTGATCACCCAGCGAGCGTCGAAGCGATTGACGAGCTTGCCCGTGTAGTAGCCGCACAGACCCGAGGCCAGCAAGAAGATGCCGACGCCCGCACCGGCGAGTCCGGTGCTGAAGCCTTGCTCGTCCACGAAGGCATCCAGGAATGCTCCGAGGGCGTAGAAGACCATGCCCGAGGTGACGAACATCACCCCGAAAATGCCGGACAGCACCAGCCAGCCCCGAAGGGACCGCTGGCTGGGCTCAGCGGTCGCCACCGGCACACTCATCGTCACACAGCCTGCCAGCTAACTTGCCCGGATGCGCCGCCGACGCAGGGAGCAGTGAGCCGATGGAGACGATGAAGGCGGGCCGCATGGTCGACGTGGGTCGCATGGAGTGCGAAGAGATCCCGGTGCCAGCCTTGGACGTGGCCTCTTCAGACGTCGCGCCGTCATCACGGCCCGATGCCGCTTTGGGCATGACGGCGGTGAGCTATGACGTGCTCATCCGCTCGGAGATGGCGTCCATCTGCGGCAGCGACCTGCACATGGTGATGATGGGCGCCGGCATGATGCACCGACCCCCATGCCCGCACGGATTCCCCGGCCATGAGGGCATCGGTACGGTCGTGGACAGCCACGCCCCGCACCTGCCTGAAGGCACCCACGTCCTGACGTTCCCCAACCCGCCAGTGGGGGAGTGCTTCAACACGTACCAGCGGGTCAACTCCAGCTACTGCGTGCCGCTGCCCGAGTGCGACAAACCCAGGTCGCACCTGCTGATGGCACAGCAGCTCGGCACCGTCATCTATGCCATGCGTCAGCAGCCCCGAGACGTCACCGGCGAGACCGTGATGGTGATGGGACAGGGCTCTGCCGGGCTGTTCTTCACGCACCTGTTGAAGCGGGCCGGGGCGGAGCGGGTCATCGTGTCGGATCTCTCGCCGGCGCGGCTCGCCGTGGCCGAGTCCTACGGCGCGGACGAGTGCCTGAATGCGGCCGAGCTCGGGAATCCCGGCGTGATCGAGGCGGTCAAGGACATGACCGGCGGCGCCGGTGCCGACTACGTCATCGAGGCGGTCGGGCGCTCGGACACGTTCTTGGATTCCGTCGAGCTCGTCCGGATGGACGGCGAGCTGCTGTGGTTCGGCCTGCCGTCGACCGACGACAACATCCACATGCGCTTCCAGAAGTTCTTCCGCAAGCGGCTGTCGGGTGCGAGCACCTATGGGGCTCAGGACGAGCCCGGTGCCATGTCATTCCGCCAGGCGCTGCAGCTCATCGCTTCGGGCGATATCGACGTGTCGCCGCTGCTCAGCCACGTGTACGACGTGAGCGACATCGGCGATGCCTTCCGGATGGCCCACGAACCCCACGATGCAGGAGCGCTGAAGGTCTCGATCAGCTTCGACTGACCCCGGTTGGCTCAGTCGAGCGCTTCGAGGGCCTCGACGAGGACGTCGAGCCCCTCGTCCAGCTCGGCTTCGGTCACGTTCAGCATCGGCGTGATGCGGATGACGTTGCCGTACAGGCCGCCCTTGCCCACGAGCAGGCCGCGTTCCTTGGCGGCGTCCACCACCGCCGTCGACGTTGCGGCGTCTGGTTCGATGCTGCCGGGGTGGCAGAACTCGATGCCCTGCATGAGCCCCTTGCCGCGCAGCTCGGCGACATGAGGCGACGCATCGCACACCGGCGCCAGCCGTTCAGCCATCTGCGCCCCCCGCGCAGCGGCATTGCCCTGCAGATCGTTCTCGAGCACGTACCGCAACGTGGCACGGCCCGCTGCCGTCGAGAGGGGGTTGCCGCCAAACGTGGTGAACGACGTGCGGGTCAGGCAGTTCATGAGCTCGGCACGCGCCACGATCCCGGCCAGCGTGATGCCGTTGCCGACGCCCTTGGCGAAGGTGATCGCGTCGGGAGTGATGCCGTGGGCCTCGTAGCCCCAGAAGTTGTCCCCGGTGCGGCCCCAGCCGGTCTGCACCTCGTCGGAGATGAACAGGATTCCTTCGGAGTGCAGCACCTTGCCCAGCGCCCCGAAGAAGCCGTCCGGCGGCACGGCGAACCCCCCGACTCCCTGGATGGGCTCCGCAATCAATGCTGAGAACCCCCCAGAGTCGGTCATGTCGATGAGCTGGACGAGATCCTCCACGCAGGCATTGGTGAAGGCATCGTCGTCAAGGTCGCGGAACGGGCTGCGCAGCCGGTAGCCGCCTTGCACGAAATGCACGTCGAGCCCGCTGTGGCTGGTGGTGGACCACCCCCGATGGCTGGTGATGGCCTGGGCAGTGAGCGAGCGGCCGTGGTAGCTGTTGCGCATCGCCAGCACCTGATTGCTGCTGCGGTAGTTGGTCGCCAGCAGGATCGCGGTGTCGTTCGCCTCGCTGCCCGAGGTGGTGAACAGCACCCGCGGATCCGCGATGCCCGAGACGGCGGCGACCTCCTCGGCGAACGAGATCATCTCCTCGTTCAGGTACAGCGTCGAGGTGTGCATCACCTTGGCCGCCTGGGACTGCACGGCCTCGACGACTGCCGGGTTGGCGTGCCCGATCATGGTCGTGAGGACTCCGCCGAAGAAGTCCAGGTAGCGGTTGCCCTCGTTGTCGAAGACGTAGCTCCCTTCGCCGCGTTCGATCGAGATCGGCTGGGCATACAAGGGGCTGATGAAGCTGGGCAAGACAGCTCGATAGCGCTCCGCGAGGTCGGCGGTTGTGGCCATTGCGACATCGTAGAGTTCGCGTTTATGGCGGGGTTGACGAGATGGGTATCGCAGGCCTACGAAACGGCCCGCAGCGTCATGCAGTTCGGCGAATTCGAACGCGATGCGGACAAGCGGCATTTGATTCGCGCGGCCGACGTATCCGACTTGCGCCGCATGGCCAAGCGCCGGATGCCGGGTGGCTGCTTCGACTACATCGA
>JAJDTF010000158.1 GCA_022827265.1 Acidimicrobiia bacterium
AGCCGATCTGATCCGCGGCAGCCGCCAGGTCGCCACCGCTGGTGCCGGGAATCGTCGGCACCCCGGCCGCCTCGGCCAGCGCACGTGCTTCGATCTTGGCTCCCATCTGAGCGATGGCCTCTGGATGCGGTCCCACCCAGACCAGGCCCGCCTCAGTCACCGCTCGGGCAAAGGCTGCATTCTCGGAGAGAAAGCCATAGCCGGGATGCACGGCATCTGTGCCGGTGTCGTGCGCAGCCGCCAAGATCGCATGGGTGTCGAGGTACGAGCGGTCGAGTGCCGCGGGACCGATGCAGCGGCTCTCATCTGCTTCTGCGACGAAGGGAGCCGCCCGGTCCGGCTCGGCCCATACGGCCACCGTGCGCCAACCCAGCCGACGGGCGGTGGCGAAGACCCGGCTCGCGATCTCTCCGCGGTTGGCTACCAGCAGCTTCACGTCATTGATCCTCGTGCCGATTCCGGCGGGCTACATCCGGTAGACGATGCCGCTGCCGGGAGCCGGGGCATCTTGGCGTGCCGTCAGCGCGAGGCACAGGCCGAGCGTGTCGCGGGTGTCGGCGGGATCGATGAGCCCGTCATCCCACAGGCGGGCAGTGGCGTAGTAGGGGTCGCTCTGGCGCTCGTACTGGTCGGCCACCTCGGCTCGCATCGCGGCGATCTCCTCCTCGGTGGTCTCGGTGCCGCGCATGCCGGCCAGTCGGATGTCCACCAGCACTGTCTGGGCAGTCTCGGCCGACATGGTGGCGATGCGGCTGTTCGGCCAGGCGAACAGGAATCTGGGGTTGAAGCCCCGCCCGCACATGCCGTAGTTGCCCGCGCCGTAGGAGCCCCCGATGAGCACCGTGTAGCGGGGCACGGTGGCGTTGGCCACCGCGGAGACCATCTTCGCCCCGTGCTTGGCGATGCCCGCCGCTTCGGAGTCGCTGCCCACCATGTAGCCCGTCGTGTTCTGCAGGAACAGCAGCGGCACGCGGCGCTGCTCGCAGAGCTCGATGAAGTGCGTGGCCTTGAGGGCATCGGGCGAGAAGATGATCCCGTTGTTGGCAATGATGCCGACCTGAAAGCCCCAGATACGGGCGAAGCCGCACGTGATGTGCTCGCCCCATTCGGGCTTGAACTCGCTGTAGCGGGAGCCGTCGACGAGTCGGGCGATGACCTCGCGAGCATCGAAGCCGATGCGGTCATCGGCGGAGATCACGCCGTAGATCTCCGTTGGGTCAAAATGCGGGGCTTCCGGCTCGGTCCACGACAGCCAGTTCTCACGATGGTCGACCAGCCGCTGGTTGGCAGCCGCGCACAGCTCGTGCAGCTTGCCGTAGGCGGATCGCTCGTCGGGCGCCATGTAGTCGGACACGCCCGAGACACGAGTGTGCAGCGCAGCCCCGCCGAGGTCGTCGGGCTCGATGATCTCGCCCATGGCAGCCTTCACGATGGGCGGACCGCCGAGGTAGATGCGGCCGATGCCCGACACCATGATGACTTCGTCGCTGAGTGCAGGCACATACGCCCCGCCCGCAGTGCAGCCGCCGAGGACCACCGAGATCTGCGGCAAACCCTGAGCGGACAGCCGGGCCTGGCGGTAGAAGCTGCCGCCGAAATGGTCCTTGTCGGGGAAGATGTCGTCCTGCAGCGGCAGGAATGCCCCGCCGGAGTCGACCAGGTAGATCACGCCGAGGCCGTTCTCGGCGGCGATGTCCTGCGCTCGCACGTGCTTCTTGATGCTGATCGGCAGCAGCGAGCCGCCCTTCACCGTGGCGTCGTTGGCGATGAACATCCACGGCACGCCGCAGACCACGCCGATGCCGGTGACGATGCCGGCGCCGGGAGCACTGTTGTCGTACATGTCCCAGCCGGCCAGCGTGGACAGCTCCATGAACGGCGTATCGGCGTCGCACACCAGGTCGATGCGGTCGCGCGGCAGGATCTTGCCGCGGCTGTGGTGGCGCTCGATGGAGCGCTCGCGGCCCGCGCCGCCCGAAATGGCGAACTGCTGCCGATCCCGCAGCGTCGCGAGCAGGTCGGCATAGGCAGCCGCGTTCTTTTCGAACTCGCTGCTGGCGGTATCGATGCGGCTCTCGAACTGTCTCATCAACTCGTTCTGCTGTAGCGAGCCTGCACCTCATCGACGGGCAGCCTGAGCAGCTTGGCGATCCGCTCGGGTGAACTGCCGGTGCGGCGAGCCTCCTCGACTAGGTCGCATACGCGCTGCCGGTCGCTCGCGGCGCGCAGAGCGCAGCGCCAGAGCTCCTGCTCCGCGGCGGTCATCGGGGTCGTGTGCTTGGGGTCCAGCGAGTGCGCATACGCGCAGATCTCATCGGCGTGCGCTTCGCAGTAGCTGTCGATTTCCTCTTCGGCCATTCCCGTGAAGTCGAGATTCAGAGGCATGTCCTCACCTTAGGCGTGTCGTTCTCGCAGGCATCGCGTGGATGATCCGGAGCTTCCCGCCAGCACCGTCATCCACGATGACGAGCTCCAGGAATGCGCCGTCGCGTTGGGAGCCGATAGCGAAGATGCGCCCGTCGTCTCCGAAGTCGATCTGGTGCGGATTGCGAAGGGCATGCAAGATGTCGGCATCGGGCACGCCGTGGCGACGCGCTGACGGCGTGATAGCCGCTGGATCCTCGTCATTTTCCATCTGCGCGGCACGGTAAGAACGGCGATGTGCTCGCTGCAAACGAATTTCGGCAACGAGTCGGTGCGACAACGTCCGGCATTGGCGCCTCCAGGTGTCGGCGCACGGTGTGCCAGGCGATGTCGATCAGGTCGGCATCGGTCTGAATGAGCACGAAGCACAAATGCCTCGGCCGGGTGCCGTCGACGATGTCGGCCAGGATCCACCAGTCGGCCGCGGTGCAGCACCCCTCGGAAGGCCGCGCCATTCCCTCGGGCACCCCGGAACCGGCGAAGACCGCACCTGGGTTGGTGGCGTAGAACCCGGCCACGGTAGTCGCTGCGAGGTAGGCGGCTCAGAATGGCTCTTCCGCGGACGCGAAGACCCCACCACCCCAGTACTCATGAAAAATCAGGGCGAGACACAAGCTGAATGCACTGTGGCGCTCGCGACCTTGACCTGCCGTCAAGACGGCGCTGCTGTCCACGGCCTCGGACAGTTATACTGAGATATAACTTGCGGAGGCATTGATGCATTCCACGACGATGCGGCAAGTCGGTGGCTCGGTCATGCTGGCAGTGCCGCCGGCATTGCTCGACGTGATCGGCGTGCGCGCCGGTTCGACGGTCGACCTCGATATCGACAGCGGGCGTCTCATCGTCGCGCCTCGCAGCCGCCCGCAGTACACACTTGAGCAGTTGATCGCCGAGTGCGACCAGGAAGCTCCAGACGACGAACGGGATTGGATTGACGGGGCGCCCGCTGGCCGCGAACTGCTGTGACCCAGCGGGGCGAGATCTGGCGCGTCGACCTCAACCCGACGGCTGGGCACGAGCAGCGCGGCACCCGGCCTGTCATGGTGGTGTCGCCCACTGAGTTCAACGCTGTGACGGGCACACCGGTCGTGGTACCGATCACCACAGGCGGGCAGTTCGCGCGTCGGCGCGGGTTCGCCGTGCCGCTTGACGGTGCTGACACTCGAACCCGCGGCGTGGTGCGTTGCGACCAGCCCCGGGCGCTCGACCTGACTGCACGCAACGGGAAGTTCCTCGAAAGAGCACCCGACGGCATTGTCGATGAGGTGATCGCCCGGCTCGTGACCATACTCGGCTGAATGGCGACGGTTGGTTGGCCGTCAGCCGGTCATTGGCGTCGCCGATCCCGCTTCCGGATCGTCGCATCGGGTCAGAAGTTGGGGTCGTCTGAGTCGAGGCCGAGGAGTACGCGGCCGGCGGTGCCCATCTGGTAGCTGCCCACCATGAAGTGGCCGGCGACGGCCCTCACGTCGTTCAACAAGCCGCCGAGCGGCGACGAGGTGTAGTTGGCGCTGCTGCCGGTGGCGGTCACTAGCGTTTCCACCGCAACGATGCAGTTCTGCACGCTCCACGAGCACGCCAAGCGCGCACGCGCATGCTGTGCTGGCGACACGTCGCCGCAGGCTGAGGCGGTCTCCCAGATCTCCGACAGCACTTCGGCAACGAAGGCTCGACCGGCACCGGCGAGTGCGGTGGCGCGGGCCATGGCTGCCTGGGCGTCGGGCCGACTGGCCAGCGCCGAGCGGTTGTACAGCGGGGTCTTGGCGGCAGCCAGCGCTGCGAATTCGTCGATCGCCCGGTCGGCGACGCCCGATGCCACGCCAGTCTTGGGGAAGGGGAATCTCAACCCCGACGGCAGGCGGTAATAGGGGTGCTCGTTCGGCTTGGGCAGCGAGAAATTCTCGACGACCGAGGCCCGCTCGTCGGGCACGAAGCGCTCCTTCAGCACGACGTCGTGGCTGCCGGTTCCTCGCAGGCCCACGGTGTGCCAGGTGTCGTCGATCAAGGCCGCATCGGCCGGAATGAGCACGAAGCACAGCTGCCTGGGCCGGGTTCCGTCGACGATGTTGGCCAGGATCCACCAGTCGGCCGCAGTGCAGCCGCTCACGAACGACCAGCGGCCGTCCACGATCCAGCCGCCGTCGCCCGGCCGTGCCACCCCCTTGGGCACCCCGGATCCGGCGATGACTGCACCTGGGTTGGTCGCATAGAACCCTGTCACCGTGGCGGGATCGAGGTAGGCGGCAAAGATCTCCGCTTCCTCATTGCAGGTCATGGCCACCCAGCCCGTGGATGGGTGCTCGTAGGCAACCCGACGGCTGAACTCGATGAACTCAGCGGGGTGGCGCCCGCCGCCGCCGAGCTCGGAAGGCACCAGCAGTCGCATGAGGCCGAGGCGCCCCATCTCGGCGATGATCTCAGGGTAGGGGTTGCGCTCGGCGTCGCTGTGCTCTCCTCCGGCGCGAACCCGCGCCAGCAGTTCGTCACTCAGCTCGGGGGGAGGCGGGTGCCGCCACGGCGACGGGCTGTCGGCCATCCGGGCAAGCTAACCGCCGCGCAACAGCGAGCGCCTGCGTATCGTCGTACCGGCCCGCACCGCGCAGGACTCGTTCCGGCGCAGCGCCTGACACATCATGAGCGTGAGTTCAGGGACCCACATGACGTCACCCGAAGCCAGCCAGTACACGGCGTCGGCGCCGCTTGCGGGCATGGCCGTTCTGGACCTCACCGATCACCGCGGCGAATTCGGACCGTGGCTGCTGGGCGAGCTCGGCGCCGATGTGATCAAGGTCGAGCCGCCCGGCGGTACTGAGGGCCGAGCGGCACTGCCGCGGAGGCCGCAGCAGGGGCCCGCGGGCGACCTGCGCAGCTGGCAGTTCTGCGCGTACAACTCCAACAAGCGCTCCATCGTGCTGGATCTGGACGACCCCGACGACCGGCAGGTGTTCGAGGGCCTGGTCAAGCTCGGCGACTTCGTCTACGAGTCGGGTGTGGTGGGAAACCTGGCTGCAGCCGGGTACAGCCACGATGATCTCGGGGCGCTGAACCAGCGAATCGTTCACGTGCAGGTCACGCCGTTCGGTCTCGACGGGCCCCGCAGCGCCGATCCCGCCTCGGAACTGTCGCTGGCGGCACTGGGCGGTCCGGCGAACATGCAGGGCGTCTTCGAGCGGGCGCCCGTGAAGATCTCGATCGCTCAGGCGTGGCGTCATGCGGGCGCGGAAGCCGCGGCGGCAGGGTTGATGGCCCATGCGCGCATGCGCGTCACCGGCTCAGCGCAGTACGTCGGCGTGTCGGCTCAGGCGGCGATGACCTGGACGCTCCTCAATGCCATGGAGACCCACGCGATCTGCGGGCGCGACTTCAAGCGCTCGGGCACGGTCGCGCAGCTGGCCGTGCCGCTGCAGATGCGCTACCGCACCCAGGACGGCTGGGCGATCGCTGTGGCCCGGGGCGTGGCAACGGGTCGGCTGCTCGACTGGTACATCGAGGAGGGCCTTGCAGACGAGAGCTGGCGTGCCGAGGACTGGAGCACCTACGACATGCGCGGCGCCGCCGGCGAACCGATCAGCCGGACGTTCGACGAGCTGTACGGGGCGATGGTGGGACTGTGCGAACGGCACACCAACGCCGACCTCCTGCAGCGTTCGATGCTGCTGAAGGAGACGATTGCGCCAGTTCACACCGTGGCCGACCTTGTCGGGCTGGAGCATCTGCGCGTGCGCGATTTCTGGCGGCCGGTGCACGGCGGGGATGCGGCAGGCGTCGAGCTCCCCGGTGGCCCTGCGACCATCGACGGAATCCGCATCGGCACGAAGCGGCAGCCGCCGCGCCTCGACGAGCACGGCGCCGAGATCAGGGCGCAACTCGCTGAAATCAGTGCCGATGTCGCCGCAGATGCCGAGCTTGCGGACCCGTCGCCCGCTCAACCGACAGTGTGGGGGGTGGGCGATGCTGATCTGCCCTTCGCCGGACTCCGCGTAGCGGACTTCAGCTGGATCGGCGTGGGGCCTATCACGGCGAAGGCGCTCGCCGATCACGGCGCGACCGTGGTGCGGATCGAATCCAGCTCGCGACTCGACGGGCTGCGTGCGAACCCGCCGTTCAAGGACGACGTCATCGATGTCGACATGGCCCACTTCTTCGGCACGTTCAACACGTCCAAGCTCAGCATCGATATCGACCTCAAGACTCCCGCGGGTGTCGAGATCGCCCGTCGGATGATCGCGTGGGCCGATGTGGTGGTGGAAGCCTGGACACCGGGCACCTTCGCTCGCACCATCGCCAGCGATGAACTGATCGCCGAGCTGAACCCGAAAGCCATCGTGGTGCACACGTCGCTGCTGGCCAGCGGCGGTCCGCTGTCGGCGCTCGGCGGATTCGGCTATCACGCTGCTGCCATCGCGGGCTTCTACCCGGTCGTGGGCTGGCCCGATCTGCCGCCCGATGGCCCCTACCTCGCCTACACGGACACCATCTCCCCGCGCATCATCACCGCCACACTGCTGGCGGCGCTGGATCGCCGTCGCCGGACCGGCGAGGGCTGCGTCATCGAAGCAGCGCAGCTCGAGTGCGGATTGCAGTTCCTGGCTCCCGAGCTGGCGGACTACGGAGAAAGCGGCACCGTGGCCACCCGCATGGGCAACCGCGACCCCGAGGTGGCCCCGCAGGGGGTGTACCCGTGTGAGGGGGAGGACCGGTGGTGCGCCATCACCATCGCCGACGACGAGCAATGGGCAGCGCTGGTGAAGTTCATGGATGCTCCGCAGTGGGCCCTCGCGCCCGAGTTGTCGACAGTCGAAGGGCGCCTCGCGGCCCACGATGCGATCGACGACGAGATCGCGGCGTGGACCGCCGATCAGGATGCAGCCACGCTGGAACGGCAACTGCTCGATGCCGGGATCGCAGCAGGCATGGTGCAGCGCAGCAGCGACCTGCTCGCCGACCCGCAGTATGCGCACCGCGGCTTCCATCGGTGGCTGGAGCATCCCCGGATGGGGACCGTGCCCTACTCGGGCCACCAGTACAAGATCGCCGGGTACGACCATGGACCGAGGTTCGCGGCACCTATGATCGGACAGCACACCTACGACGTGCTCAGCGGCGAACTGGGCCTCACCGACGACGAGATCGCCGAAGCCGCCGCAGCCGGCGCACTGGGCTGAGAGCCGGCTACCGCAGTCCGCGCTCCCGCTGTCGTCTGTCGCGTAACCGGTCTGCCGTGACTTGGCACAGATGCGTGACTATTGCCCGGTAGATGGCGGCAATCGCCCAGGTCCATGCCATCAGCACGACGAAGCAGCCGATGCCTGCAACGAGCCTCAGCCCTGTTCCGTTGAAGTGAGCAGAAAACCGCAGAGACATCCCCGGCGCCGAGTACACCCCCAACATGAGGTAAGCGACCTGAAAGAAGAGTCCGATCCGGTCTGCCAGCACGCCATAGCAGCGGTCGCTTGGTTGGAAAAAGCAAAGCTGCCAAGCGAACCGGCGTGCCCGATCGAAGAATGCGGCCACGGCTCTCATGTGCTGGGCAACCTAGCCTCGCAGGAGTGACTTCGATGCATCCGTTGCCACTGGGGGTGCTGGATCTGGCGACAGTCTCGCACGGGGGGACCAGCGCACAGGCGCTGGCCGAGACCACGGAGCTGGCTCGAGCCGCCGACCGGCTTGGCTACGGGCGATTCTGGGTGGCTGAGCATCACAACATGGACACGGTGGCCAGCACGTCTCCGGCCGTGCTGATCGCGCACTTGGCGGCCCACACCGAGCGCATCAAGCTGGGCTCGGGCGGGGTGATGCTGCCCAACCACAGCCCCGCCGTAGTGGCCGAGCAGTTCGCGATGCTCGAAGCACTGCACCCCGGCCGCATCGACGTCGGCATCGGGCGGGCGCCGGGCAGCGACCGGCTGAGCGCTGCGGCCGTACGCTCCAGCGGCTCGTCGGCGGGGGAAGGCGGCGGCGTCGCCGACCCCTGGCAGGTGGACGACTTCCCGTCCAACCTCATCGACCTGATGGGCTACCTCGGTGATGCCCGCACTACCGACGGTCCCTGGACTGACTTCGCCGCCACGCCGACAGCCGAAACGGTGCCACAGGTGGTTCTGCTGGGCTCCAGTGGCTACTCGGCACAGCTTGCCGGCTATCTCGGCCTGCCGTTCGCCTTCGCGAACCATTTCGGCGGGGGCGGAACGGTCCAGGCTGTCGAGCTGTACCGGCAGCGCTTTCGGCCGTCGGCGGCGCTCGACGAGCCATACGTCATCGTGAGCGTCGCGGCGGTAGTGGCGGCAGACGCGGAGCGAGCCCGTTACCTGTCCGCGCCGGGACGGCTGCGGCGCTGGGGCATCCGCACGGGCCGCTTCTGGCCTCTGTATTCGCCTGAGGAAGCGCGGGCTCACCCCGAATGGGAGCGCGCAGCGGCCATGCCCAGCAACTCTGTTGTCGGCAACCCTGACGATGCTGTCGCTGGATTGGAGGCACTGGCTGCCGAGACCAGGGCCGATGAGCTGATGGTGCACACCACCACCTTCGGCCTGCCCGAGCGCATCGAGAGCCTCGAACTCACTATGGAGGCTTGGCAGCGACGGGCAGTCGACACGGCGAGGCCGGAGGATGCTGCTGAGCCCGCCATCTCCGACGTCTCGGTCTCCGTCCCATGAGCAGGCAGGGCGGCGCAACGGCGCCCGACGTGCGCACCACCGCGATGGGGACGCACTTCGGATCGTTCCTGGTGGACTCGCGCGACGGCGAAGTTGTGGCGGTGCGCGGCCATCCCACCGACCCCGAGCCATCCCACCTGGGTGAGTCGCTGCGCCACTTCGCAGAGAACCGGGTGATGCGACCCTCGGTGCGGCAGTCGTGGCTGGCAGACGGGCCCGGTGCAGCCACTCACCTGCGCGGCGAGGATCCGTTCGTCGAGGTCGACTGGGACACGGCGCTCGACATGGTGGCCGCCGAGCTGACGCGGGTGCGCGACGACCACGGCAACGCATCGATCTTCGGCGGTTCCTACGGGTGGGGGTCCGCGGGGCGATTCGGACTGGCGTCGAGCCAGCAGCACCGCTTCATGCGCTTCTTCGGGGGCTGCACCGACCAGAAGGGCACCTACTCGTCGGCCGCCGCCGAGGCGATCTTCCCCTACATGGTCGGTACGGGCTATCACGCCGGGCTGGCACGGCAGACCTCGTGGTCGGTCATCTGCGAGCACACGGAGCTGTTCGTGTGCTTCGGCGGCATGCGTGCCAGCAACAGTCATGTGACCTACGGCGGCCAAGGTCCGCACCATCACAACGACTGGGTTGCCCGTGCGAGCACGGCAGGGGTGCAATTCGTCAGCGTCGGACCTCTGCGTGACGACTTCGACAAGTCCGCAGACGCTCGCTGGCTCCCCATTCGGCCCGGCACCGATGTCGCGCTGATGCTCGGGCTGATGCACACGCTGGTCACCGACGGCTTGGCCGACGAGGAGTTCTTGTCTATGTACTGCTCGGGCTGGCCGGTGCTGAGCGCCTATGTCATGGGCGAGGGCCGCGACGCTGCGCAGAGTCGAGTGGACGACCTGCGCCGATTCGCAGCAGAGGCCGACTTGGCGGGTCGAACGCCCGACCGGGAGGCCGGCTCGCAGACCCACGGCTCGCCCAGCCCGGTCGATCTCGGCACCTGGCCGCTCGCCTACGACACGCCGAAATCGGCGCAGTGGGCGGCGGAGGTGACCGGCATCGACGCCGACCGCATCGTCTCACTGGCGCACGAGATGGCCGCCAAGCGCACGCTCGTCAATCTCTCCCTGTCCACCCAGCGTGCCCACCACGGCGAGCAGCCGTACTGGATGGCCCTCGCATTGGCGTGCGTGCTCGGCCAGGTCGGTCTGCCCGGCGGGGGATATGCCTTCAGCTTCGGCACCCAGGGCAACACCGGTGCCGGGCAGACGCGGGCGCGCATTCCGGGCCTGCCGGTGCCGATGCGCCAGCCGGGACCTCCCACTATCGCGGTCTCGCGCATCACCGAGATGCTGGAGCGGCCGCTCGAGCAGTACGACTTCGACGGTCGTACCGGTCGGTTCCCCGACATCCGCCTCGTGTACTGGTCGGGAGGGAACCCATTCCACCACCACCAGGACCTGAACCGCCTGATGCAGGCGTGGCAGCGGCCCGAGACGATCGTGGTGCAAGAGCCGTTCTGGTCGCCAGTCGCCCGCCGGGCCGACATCGTGCTGCCGGCGACGACGCCGCTCGAGCGCAATGACATCGGCGGTGCCGAGACGATGCTCATCGCAATGGCGGCAGTGGCCCAACCGGTGGGGGAGTCGCGCGACGACTACTGGATCTTCGCTCGCTTGGCCGAGCGCCTGGGGTTCGGGGAGCAGTTCACCGAGGGACGAACGGCCGACGAGTGGATCGAGGTCATCTACGAGATGCACCGTGCCGCCGATCCGCAGGCCCCGACCTATGACGAGTTTCGTGCCGAGGGCTACGCGATGGCCCCCGGCAAGGCGCTGATGGGGGAGCCCACGCAGGTCTATCTCGGAGGATTCCGCGCTGATCCCAAGGGCAAGCCGTTGCGTACCCCGAGCGGGCGGATCGAACTGTGGAGCGACACCATCGCCGGCTATGGCTACGACGACTGCCCGCCCCACCCGGCCTGGCTGGAGCCGTTCGAACGGCTGGGCGGTGCGCGAAGCGATCGTTGGCCGTTGCACCTGGTGTCGAATCAGCCTCGGGCCCGCCTGCACAGCCAGTACGACCACGCCGCTCCCAGCCAGGCGACGAAGGTGGCGGGCCGTGAGCCCGTTCGCATGCACCCGGCGACTGCCGCGGCGCGCGGCATCGCTGACGGTGACGTGGTGCGGCTCTACAACGATCGTGGCGCGTGCTTGGCAGGTGCCGTTGTCGACGATGCCGTCATGCCCGAAGCAATTCAGCTGTCGACCGGCGCCTGGTACGACCCTGCGCCTGACGGCACCTGCCGTGCCGGCAACCCCAACACGCTGACCGCCGACGTCGGAACCAGCCGCCTGGCGCAAGGACCGTCGGCGCACACGTGCCTCGTCGAGGTTGAACGGTACGACGGCGAACCGCCTCCAGTGCAGTCGTACCGGTCACCGAAGATCATCCCGCTCACACAGCCTTGACGCGTGTGCTCAACCGGTGCCATATGGGCCGCCGCGACGGGAGCGTCAGCAGCGAGCACCGATGCGATCAATGCCCGAGTGCTGCGTAGACTTGGCGCGTGCAGCTCCACACGGTCGATGTCGCCTCGAGCAATCTGGCCGACCTGCTCGACGACCTACAGCAGGCCGAGACTGCGGTGGCAATCGTCGACAACGGCAAGCCGGTTGCGCTGCTCATCAAGCCGGGCGACTACGACGGATTGGTCGAAACACTTGAGGTGATGTCCGACGCCGAACTCGTCGCCGACATCGAACAGGCACGCGCCGACTACGCGGCCGGACGCACGGTAGAAGGAATCGAAGCCGCGCGGGCTCTGCGCCCCGGTGCCTGACGAACCTTGGCATCTCAGCATCACGCCCCCCGCACGGCGTGACATAGCGTCACGGCTGCCTCTGCGAGTCGCGCAGGCTTGCCTCGATCACATAGAGCAGGCCGTCCTCGTCAACCCACGGCGAGTGGGCAAGCCTCTCAGGTGGGATCTCGCGGGAGTCTGGTCGGCCCGGCAAGGCAGCTACCGCATCCTGTACGAGATCGACGAGTCGCGAAGAACTGTCGTGCTGCTGCGCATCGCGCACCGCCGGGATGCGTATCGTCGACCGCCGATCTAGAAATCCAGCCCCACGGCCCCGCAGAGGAATGCCATGAGCGGGCGTGTTTCGTGGCACCATGCCGTGATCACCGATGGGAACTCCGGCGTGAGCGCCACGCCGTGGTCGAAGTCGCGTACCGCGATGAAGCTCTTGCGTTTGAGATCCTCGATCATCGGGTGGTCCGCGGACCAATCACGAGGCGAGCGCTTGAGCCGTTGGCCTTCCATGCGCCAGCCATCGGTCTGGCAGGTGTCCCGGGCCCGGATCCACGCCGCGGATCGCTCGTCGATCGCGATGCGGTAGGCCGCCAGCGCGTCGCGATCGGGCATCCAGCTGCCGGCGCCGAAGAAGCAGTTCTCGGTGTCCAGGTGCACGTAGTAGCCAGGCGCATGCACATCGCCGCCCCGTACATGGCGGAACTGGATGCCCACGTTGGTCTTGTACGGCGTCTTGTCGGCGGAGAAGCGCGTGTCGCGGAAAACGCGCATCAAAGAGCCGCCGACCTTCGTGTCCCGTGCGGTCATGTGGGGTGAGATCTCGCCCAGCAGTGCGCCCATGGCCCGGATGAAGTCGAACGCAGGCTCGCGGACTTCCTCCTCGTAGCGCTCACGATTCTCGTTGAACCACTCCCGGTTGTTGTTCGCTTCCAGTTCTTCCAGAAATTCGAACAGCTCAGGTCCGAAAATGCCCTCGTCGTCGCTCACCGGTGTCCTCTCGGCTCAGCCTCTCGTGGCGCCTGCCGCATTCGCACCGTAGCGATCCACTGAAGGTGGACGAGCATGCACTGCCCGCACTGATGCGACCGGCCAAACGTACGCTGTGGCGATGAGCGACGAGACGGGTTCCGGACCGCCGAGCACGACGGCGCAGGAGTGGCTGGCGGGCTATGCCGCAGTGATCGGCGCGCCTGCGCCTGATGCGGTTGTCACCGACGCGCTGCTGAACCTGGCCGGCGCCGCTGCACACGACTCCGAGCGGATCGCAGCCCCCATCGCCTGCTGGATGGCCGGCGTCGCCGGCTTGCACCCTGAGGAGGCGCTCGAACGTGCTCGGAAATACGTCGAGAGCCGGTCCGGCTGAGACGTTTTTTGCAGCTTCCGCCGGTGCCGACCTCGGCACGCTGGGTGCCCGTCGTAGGCTGCGCTAGATGAGCGATCACCAGTTCGGGTTCCGCACCCGCGCGCTGCATGCAGGCGGCCGGCCCGACCCCACGACCGGGGCACGCGCAGTTCCGGTCTACCAATCCACGAGCTTCGTGTTCGAGGACACAGCAGACGCTGCCGACCTGTTCGCATTGCAGAAGTACGGCACGATCTACACCCGCATCTCGAACCCCACCGTCAACGCCTTCGAGGAGCGGATGGCAAGCCTCGAAGGCGCCATCGGCGCAGTAGCGGCAGCTTCGGGCATGGCAGCGGAGTTCCTCACTGCCGCGGCGCTCTGCAGCGCCGGCGACAACCTGGTGACCTCGACGGCGCTGTACGGCGGCACCCACACGATGTTCGACGTGACGCTCGGTCGCTTCGGCGTCGAAGCCAGGTTCGTCGACGGTGACAGCGTCGATGCGTATGCGGCCGCCATCGATGAGCGCACGAAGTTCTGTTACACCGAGATCGTCGGCAATCCCTCGGGTTCCATTCCGGACCTGGCCGGCATTGCCGAAGTAGCGCACGCACACGGGCTGCCGCTGGTGGTCGACGCCACCTTCGCCACGCCGTACCTCTGCCGACCGATGGAGCACGGGGCCGACATCGTGCTGCACTCGGCCACCAAGTTCATCGGCGGGCACGGCAACTCCATCGGCGGCGTGGTGAGCGAGTCGGGCCGCTTCGACTGGGGCAGTGGGCGCTTTCCGAACATGACCGAGCCCGTCGCCAGCTACAACGACCTCCGATTCTGGGAGAACTTCGGCGAGTACGCCTTTTGCACCAAGCTTCGGGTGGAGCAGCTGCGTGACATCGGTGCCGCCATGTCGCCGATGAACGCGTTCCTGCTGCTGCAGGGGCTCGAGACGCTGCCCCAGCGCATGGATGAGCATGTCACCAACGCTCAAGCGGTTGCGGAGCACCTCGAGGCCCATCGTGCGGTGAGCTGGATCAGCTACGCCGGTCTCGACTCCTCGCCCTACCGGGAGCTCGCCCGCCGGTACCTGCCCCAAGGACCTGGCGCCATCTTCACCTTCGGCGTGAAGGGCGGCCGCCAAGCGGGCTCGGACTTCATCGAGGCGCTGCAGATGATCAGCCACTTGGCGAATGTCGGCGATGCCCGCACGCTGGTCATCCACCCCGCCTCGACCACCCACCAGCAGCTCTCCGAAGAGGCGCTCGCCGCCGGCGGCGTGGGTGCCGACATGATCCGGCTGTCGGTGGGCCTCGAAGACCTCGACGACATTCTCTGGGACCTCGACCAAGCCCTCGCGAAGGCGGTGCCCGCATGACGATCACCCATGAGCCGGTAGACGGCTGGACGGAACCCGGCGCCGCCGAGCGCCTGGAGCTCATCGGGCGCACTGAGACCGTCGCGATGGTGGGTGTCTCCGCCAACCCGGCCCGACCGTCGAACTTTGTGGCTACCTACCTGCTGAGCTCGAGCACCGACTTCGAGGTGCACTTCGTGAACCCCGTGGTCGACGAGATCCTGGGCCAGCCGTGCTATCCGAGCCTCGCCGATCTGCCGGTGGTGCCCGATCTCGTGGACGTGTTCCGGCGACCGGCCGACCTGCCCGGCGTGGCTTCGGAGGCCGTCGACATCGGGGCGCAGGCATTCTGGGTGCAGCTCGGACTGTGGAGCCCTGAGGCTGCCAAGCTGGCCAACGACGCAGGCCTCGACGTGGTGATGGATCGCTGCCTCAAGATCGAGCACGCCCGATTCCACGGCGGTCTGCACCTCGCCGGGTTCGACACTGGCGTCGTGGACTCGCGTCGCACCGTGGGCAGTCGCTAGCCGGCGACAGGCCGGTACCGATGCGAGCATTCGAGCGGGGGATCGGCCGGCGACGGAGACGCGGCCTTGGCCTGCTCGCGGCACTCCTGCTCGCGGCCGCCTGCTCTTCGCCCGAGGTGGGCGAGCCGGCGACCGCGTCGAGTGAGCCGGCTGCCGCCGACACTGATCCTGCACAGGCGACCGCGGCCACGCCCGACGACGACCAGGTCGCGACAACCGATGGCGCCGCAGACAGCGCGGACACTGACGCCGAACCGGTCGAGCTGACCTTCGAGGGCGGCCCGGCGGCCCCAGAGTTCCCTGCCGGCTACGACTGGTTCAACGTGAGCCGGCCGCTGTCGATGAGCGGCGACCTGCGCGGCAAGATCGTGCTGCTCGACTTCTGGACCCAAGGCTGCATCAACTGCATCCACATCATCCCGGATCTTCACCGGCTGGAGCAGGACTATCCCGACGAGGTGGTGGTGATCGCGGTGCACTGGGCCAAGTTCCCCAGTGAGCGCGAGTCCGAAGCTGTGCGGGAGGCATCGATCCGGTATGGCCGCCAGCACCCGATCGTGAACGACGATCAAGAACTGCTGCGCCGGGCGTACGGCATCAACGCCTGGCCGACCGTTGTCGCCATCGACCCATTGGGCCGGGTGCTGGGCCCCATTGCCGGCGAGGGCGTATACGAACGGCTGGCACCCGCGATCGGCGTCATGGCTGACGAGTACGGCCACAACGGCCTCATCGATCCGACGCCGCTCGGTGAGCTCCTCGAGATCGAGCCGGCGCTGCCGACCGTGCTGAGTTTTCCTGGCAAGGTGCTGGCCGACGAGGCCGGCGACCGGCTCTTCATCGCCGACACGGGCCGTCACCGGGTGCTCGTGGCCACCCTCGACGGCGAGCTGGTCGACGTGATCGGCACGGGCGCCGAAGGTCGGACCGACGGCGGTTTTGCCGAAGCGTCGTTCCGGCGCCCGCAGGGCATGGCCCTGGCGCGTGATGGCAACACCCTGTACATCGCCGACCGTGAGAACCATCTGATCCGGGCCGCTGATCTGCGCGCCCGCGAGGTGACCACCGTCGCCGGGACCGGCGAACCGGTCACGGCGTTCCAGGCTGGACCGGCTGCACAGACCGCCATCGCCTCGCCGTGGGACCTGCACCTCGAAGGCGAAGTGCTGTACATCGCGGGGGCCGGCCGACATCAGCTCTGGCTCATGAACACAGCGAGCGCGGTGCTCGACTTCTTCGCCGGAACGGGCGCCGAGGGTCTCGATGACGGCCACCGCCTCGCCGCCACGCTCTCGCAGCCCTCCGGGCTTGCGGCTGGGTACGGCGTGCTCTACTTCACCGATCCCGAGGCCAGCGCGGTACGGCAGGTCTCGCTCGGCCTCGACGGGCAGCTCGACACGCTGGTGGGCAAGCACCTGTTCGTGTGGGGCGATGAGGTGGGCAGCTTCGACGACACGCTGCTGCAGCACGCGGTGGGCATTGAGTTCGTGCCGGGTGCGCAGGGCGCCGGGCTGCTGTACGTGGCAGACACGTACAACCACCGGATCAAGGTGCTCGACCTCGACACGCAGACGTCATCGGTGCTGGTGGGCGGCGGCACGCCGGGACTGCAGGATGGCTTCGGCACCGACGCGCTGCTGGCTGAGCCGAGCGGGCTCAGTGCGACGACCGACACGCTCTATGTCGCCGATACCAACAATCACCGCATCCGTACGCTGGATCTCGCCACCGGCGAGCTGACCACGCTGGCGCTGTCGAATCTGGAAATCGCCACGGTGACGATGGCCGGCGTGATCGACGACCACGTCGTGCTGCTGCCCCAGCGAGTCGCCCCCGGCACTGTCGAGATCGTCCTGGATCTCAAGGTGCCAGAGGGATACAAGTTCAACACTGACGGGCTGTTCGAGTTCGAATGGTCTGCCGAGGGCGATCTGCTGGCTCCTCGGGACACGGCACGCTACGAGGCGCGGGGTCCCGAAATGCCGGTCCGGCTGACGGGCACGATCGGCGCGGACAGCGGCACCGCGGTGCTGACGGCTACCGCGGTGGTGTTCTACTGCCCGGCCGTCGATGAGACTTTCTGTCTCATCCGGGATGTGAACTTCACTGCGCCGATCGAGGTGGACTCCGCCGGTGGGAGCAGCATCTATCTGCCGCACCAACTGTTGTCTGCCGAGGAGCTGGAACAACGCCTGGGAACGGGTTGACGCCCGAGGGCGGCCACTTGTCCGAGCCGCAGCGCGCGTCGCTGCGGTATAGGCGATCACGAATGAGACGGGTCATTTCGGCGACGATGGTGCTGCTGATCGCAGCCGGCTGGTTTGCGGCCCTGCCTGACGCATCTGCGCAGACATCCAGCGAGTCGGAAACCCCGCCACTCGTCACCGTTGTGCCCGATGCCGGATCTGGGGATTCTCAAAGCGAGCCGACCCCGCCCCGGGTGGTAGCGGTGCTGCGCGGTCCGGGCGGGATCGGCTACTGGGTGATCGGTGTCGACGGCACCATCGAACCGGTCGGCACATCGATCCTGCCGATCGTGAGCGAGCTGCCTCAATTGACCACCCAGGTCGTCGGCGCTCGTCTCGGGGCGCCCGGGGCACTCGGCGTCTGGTTGCAGCTCGCGGACGACTCGGAGGTGGCCATCGGCGATCCGGGACCGACGGTCTTGACGGGGGAGGAGCGGCCCTTGGGTTGGCTCTCGGGAGTGGCGGTCCGTCAGCTGCTCTCAGGTGCGTGGTGGACCGATGTCGATCGGTGGTGCACCAGCGAGTTGCCGCTGCCGGTGCGGATCGGGCAGACGATCATGACGGCCCTCGGCGAGCGCTCGCTCGGATTCGCTGTCGAGGAGTCACGTGACCGTCGGATCGGCGGCATCTTGGTACAGGGGCCGGTGACCGAGCATGTCTGGCGCCGCATCGCCGAGCTGCAGGATTTTGCGGGTCGTATCCCGTTGATTTTCGCCGTCGACGAGGAAGGCGGCCGGGTGCAGCGGCTCGCCGCTGTGGTGGGGCGCTTGCCCTCAGCAGCGGCCCAGACCGCCAGGTCGCCCGCTGAGGCAGCTGAGGTGGCCGCGGATCACGCTCGCAAGATGTACCAACTCGGCTTCACCATGAACTTCGCGCCGGTCATCGATGTCGGCGCAGGGGAGGGCATCGGGGATCGCTCATTCGGCAACGACCCGGCCACCGTCACCGAGTACGGCATGGCGACAGTGGAGGGTCTCAGCGCCGGGGGAGTGGTGCCGGTGGTGAAGCACTTCCCGGGCCACGGCGCGGCCACTGCGGACACCCACGACCAACTGGCCTCCACGGCCCCACTTGACGAGCTGCGCCAGCGCGACCTGATCCCCTTCGCGGCCGTCGTCGGGGCCACCGACGCGGCGGTCATGGTGGGGCATCTGAACGTCCCCGGCTTGACCGGGGGGATGCCTGCCTCGCTGTCACCGGCTGCGATCGACGGGGTCCTGCGGAACGAACTCGGCCACTCGGGACTAATCGTGACCGACTCGCTGGTCATGGGTGCGATCCGCAGCCAGTGGTCGGCGAGCGAAGCGGCGCTGCTGGCAGTGAGTGCAGGCGCGGATCTTGCGCTCGTCGGCGGCCTGGAGGATGCCGATGCAGCCTTTGCCGAGATCGAGGCTGCAGTCGCCGATGGACGGCTGAGCTTGGAGCGCCTCGACGACGCGGCAACCAACGTGTTCCGAGCCAAGGGCGTCTACGCATGCACACTCGTCGGCCGCGATGGCTTGGGCCGCCCAGTGCTGTACGACCCGACGCTGGTCGGCCGCTAGGCCGACAAATGAGACAGGGCCGCTAGGCCGACAAATGAGACAGGGGCGCTAGGGGAGAGTGACGGTTACTTCGGGCTCGGGGGGCGGGGGGCCGCTTTCGAAGTTGCGGACCACCTGGCTCCAGGTGAGCTGCCACTCCTTCCAGTGAGCACCGACATAGGCAGGATCGGGCCGGTATGGATGCACTGTCACTCCGAACTCGTTCCACTCGGGCGTGCTGACAATGTCGCTGCGGGCCGGTCTCGAGCCGAAGCGGTCGCTGACGCCGAACTGGAACAGGGGCTCACCCATGGCGTCGATGAGCCGCCCCCCGAGTGAAGCATTCTGCGCTCCCGCTACCACCCCCGCATAGAACCCGATCCGGACGCAGTCATCGGTGACCACCGCTATGTCCAGTGATGGGGGCAGGCCGGGTTGATACTCGGCGTACACCGACGGCAGACCGGTCGTGCCCCAAGTCAGCGGCAGGCGTCCGCGCAGCGACTGCAACGTCACCGGATCCGGCTCGTCCTGGCTGATCGGCCGTTCTGGGGGCGGCTCCCCGCCGGCGAAGCGCTCGAACGTCGCAATCTCCCAGCTGGGAGCAAGTTCGACGTTCCACCTCAGCATCTGGTCGAGCACCTGGGGCCACGTGGTGGCCTCGTCGCCGCCGCGCTCGGGATGCAGTCGCTCGAGCGCCACCAGCAGGTACACGCCCATCCTGCTCGTTGCGGCATCCGGGATCACTGCGGTGCCTCCATGAGCCGGGTCCCACAGCGCGGCCAGGCCGCTGGGCACCGGCGGCGGCAAGAGCTCGGCGTCAGGCAGCTCATCGATGCGCCGTTCGGGCACCACGTAGAACGACGGCAGGTAGTTGAGGCAGGCGTCGATGTAGCTGATCGGCGTCATCGCATGATCGCCGACCGCCAGATCCTCGACCAGCGGACCGGGCGCAAGCGGCACGTACGGCTCGGTGAGCCCGCTGTCGATGACGTGTTGAAGGTCCAACGTGTCGACACCGACAACTACGTCTGCGACCGGGTGCGCCCGACTGCGCTCGAGCAGATCGATCACATCGTCGGGCGTGTCCTCCCGGAACACCACAATCTCGATACCCGTCTCCTCGGTGAACGCTTCCAGCGCGTCGGCAGGAAGGTGAAAGTCACGATGAGTCAGGATGCGCACCGCGGCGGATCCCTGCGTTGTCTCGGCACACCCGGCGGCCACGACGGCAACCGCACACACGGCAGCGGCAACAACCCAGGCATGCCGAGCACGCCGGCGCGCCCGCTCAGGGAAGCGGCTTGCCATGTGTCTGTATCGCCAGCACAGTGCCCGACAGGACCCTGACGCCGGCCTCGGGCTCAGTGAGTTCGTTGCTCAGGCCGAGCGATGCCGCGCTCGTCAGCGGCATCGCCCCCGTCAGATTCCATCGCAGCCCGCTCGTGCGCAGGCTCGCAGTGCCGCCCACTGCCAGCAGCGTCAGCAGGTTCCCGTCGGCAATCGGCAGTTGCAAGTGGATGCCCGCGGTTGCCGCCCGGACGACGCTCGCACCGATGTAGGCGGTGAGCGGCAGTGCGGCGTAGTACGGCCGTGCCAGCATCGTCACCGAGACCATCATGTGGTCGAGCCGGCCGCCGCCACCGCCGACCAGCGCAATCTCGGCAGGGTCCAGCCCCCAGGCAAAGCTCAGCGCCAAGTCCAAGTCGCTGTGCGCCTTGTGCCGGTCGTGTCGCTGGACCACCAGATCGGGCCACTGGTCACGCGTCCGCTCGAGCATCGCAGCGTCAACGGAATCGAAGTCGCCGATCACAACGTGAGGCCGCAATCCCAGCCGCAGCGTGTATGCCAAGCCACGGTCGACTGCGATGACGCAAGACGGCTCGCCCGGCGGGAGCCGTCGAGGCGCCACAGGCCCCCCATCAACGATCCAAACGCAGCCGGCATCAAGCTCCACCCCATCGGCGCTCACAGCACCAGTGTGACCCCAAGCTGCGAGGCGCAGATGTCATAGCGGGGCGGGCGGCGGTGAACTCTGCGACGTTGCGACCTGCCGGATCGCTGGTCGCTGAGGGCACTGCCGCCCGCCCCGCGGGCGCACATGGGCGCACGGCTCTGCCCGGTACCTTGCAGTTCAACGTGGATCTCGCCCGCCGGCTCGCCCGGCTGCCCCTGCTGGCCGTGATGATCGCGGTCTGCGCAGCCGTCGTGACGATCGGTGCCCGCGCCTCGGCGCCGCACGCAGCGCGCACGCTCGATGCGGTCGAACGAGACCGAGATCACATCACCATCGATCTGCGTCCCGGTGCCCAGCGAACCCAGGTCTTCGACTCCGACGGCAACCCGATCGGCATCCTGGTGAACGACGTCGACCGCGAGATCATCACGCTGGACCAGGTGCCCGATGACGTGATTGCCACGATCGTGGCGGTGGAGGACAGCAAGTTCTGGCTTCACAACGGTGTGGATCTGCGCGCGACGGCACGCGCCCTGGTCTCCAACGTGTCCGCTGGCGGGATTGCATCGGGCGGCTCCACGATCACCCAGCAGATCGTGAAGCTGCGTGTGGTGGGCAGCGAGCGCAGCTTCAACCGCAAGATCCGCGAGGCGGTCATCGCCGCCCGACTCGAGGAGGACTTCACGAAGGAGGAGATCCTGGAGTTCTACGTCAACGAGGTGTATCTCGGGAACGGGGCGTACGGCCTGCAGGCCGGGGCCGAGACCTACTTCGGCAAAGACGTCTCGGCGCTCGACGTCGGCGATGCAGCCTTCCTCGCGAGCCTGATTCGCAGTCCCGGCTTGTTTGACGGGTTCGACCAGAACATCGACACGATGACGCGGCGCCGCAGCAGGTCGCTGCAGCAGGCAGTCGACGCGGGGATCATCACCGAGGCCCAGCGGGACGCGTTCGAGCGGAGACCGCTGCCGAGCCGCAACCTGTCGCCGCGCCGCACCGACGTCGCGCTCCGGCGTGATTACTTCCTGGTGGAAGTGCGGCGGTCGCTGCTGGCAAACCCGGCGCTCGGGGATACCTACCAGGCTCGTTTCAGCCAGGTGTTCGGCGGGGGTTTGCGGGTGTGGACAACGCTGCGTCCCGAGCTGCAGCGTGCAATGCGCACCTCGGTGGCGGAAGTCCTGCCAGAAGGCACCGGCGAATTCGAGGTCTCCATCGCCAGCGTGGATCCGACGACTGGGGCAGTGCATGCGTTCATCGGCGGCCCGGCCTTCAGCGACTCGGAGTTCAACCTCGCCACCCAGGGGCGGCGCCAGCCAGGGTCATCGTTCAAGACATACGTGCTGGCTGCGGCGATTGAACGGGCCGGTCTGTACCCGTTCGACACCATCAGCGGTCAGGGCCCGTGTGTGTTCCCGAACCCGCCGCTCGACGACTACGAGGTGAGCAACTTTGCCAACAGCCCAGGTCGGGTGGCCACGTTGGAAGAACAGACAACTGCCAGCTCGAACTGCGCCTTCGTCCGGCTGGGTTTGATCACCGGTCTCGACGAGGTGGTCGGGATGGCGAACCGGCTGGTCGGCCGGTCCGACGCGGACAGCTACCTGCCGTACCCGTCCATCTCGCTGGGCGCGCAGGAGATCACCCCGCTTGAGCAGGCAGTGGCGTATGGCACGTTCGCCAATGGCGGCGTACGGATGGAGCCGTTCTATGTCGCCCGCATCGAGAACAACTTCGGGGAGGTGCTCCATGAGCATGTGCCGCACGGCCGGCGGGTGGTGTCGCAAACCACGGCCGACTGGGTGACCTCGGTGCTGGAAGAGAACGTGCGAACCGGCACCGGCACGAGATCGACGCTCGAGAGCGGTCAGGTCTCGGCGGGCAAAACGGGGACCACCCAGCAATTCCACGACGCCTGGTTCGTGGGCTTCACGCCGCACATGTCGACCGCGGTGTGGATGGGCCATCCCGACGAGCAAGTGCCGATGGGCGAGATACAGGAGCGGCGGGCAACGGGCGGTTGGATCCCGGCGCGCATCTGGTCGGCCTACATGGGGCGGGCGCTGGAGGACGAGCCATTGCGAGTGTTCGCGCCCGCGCCGCCGCCACCACGGGCCAGCCAGTACCTCTTCCTGTCGGGCGACAGCTGCTCGGTCGCCGTCGCGGTGTCGCCGACGGAGCCCCCGTTGGAGTTCGATCTGCCATGCAGCATGGTCCGACCGACCGACGACAACGAGTTCGAGCCCTTGCCTGACGCGCTGTGCAAGGTTGCGGTGCCTGAGACCGACGGCGGCTCGAGGTTCGAGTGGCTCCGCTGTACTCAGATCGCCACCGAACTCAGGGCGCGGGCGACCGAACCAGTGGGCGATACTGACGAATCGCTGCCGCCCGACAGCTCCGGTGAAACCGGTGCGGACACTGGCCCGGACAGCACTGGAGAGGACGAGACCTGAGCCCGATGCACCTTCACTCGACGGACCCACAGCCATGACGCCAGGCGCTGCTGGGACCGATGCTGCTGCGCCCGATCCCGTGCCGAGCGATGGAGGCGCTGCGCCGAGCCCGCTCGAAGTCCTCGCCCAGATCGGCGACCTCGACGTTCGGCTCGGTCAGATCACCCATCACGTGACCAACCTGCCCGAACGGGAGACCCGGGCCGGCATCGAGGCCGAACTCGGTGCGTTCGCATCCGAAGCGAGGGTCCTCGACGCGCAGATCGCAGGTCTGGAGCGCCAGCAGCGCAGGCATGAAGACGAGGTTGCGCTGATTGAGACCAAGCGAGCGCACAACTCCGAGCGGCTGTACGACAGCCACCTCACATCGCCCAAGGAGGCCGAAGCACTCACTGCCGAGGCAGCGTCGCTCGGTCGGCGCCAAATTGAGATCGAAGATCAGATCCTGGAGCTGATGGAGGAGTTGGAGCCGCTCAATGAAGCCCGGGCCGACCTCGCGGCCCGCGAGACCGAGGCTGCCCAGCGCATGGAATCCGTCGATGCTGCGATCGCCGCCGCGGAGAGCGACGCCGACAGCGAACGCCGGGCTGTGCATGCTCAGCGAGCTGAGCTTGTGGCCGCCGCCGATCCGGCCTTGGTGTCGACCTATGAGCAGCGGCGGTCGCAGTCGCGCGGCGCGCCCGTGCTCGGCCGGCTCGTCGGCACCACGTGCACTGCGTGCCATCTCGACCTGGCCTCAGTGGAGCATGAGCGCATCACCCGTCTCGATCCCGCCGAGTTGGCCGAGTGCCCTGAGTGCGGGGCGCTGCTGGTCCGCTGAACTGGCGGCTTCGCTGTTGCGCTGGCGAGGGGGATCGGGCTGATGCTGCTGTGGTTTGTGGCGACCTCGCTCGTGGCCATGCGCTGGTGCTTCGGGGATCCCGCCATCGATCATCGCCTCGTCGTGGCGGGAGCACTCCTGCCCGACGTGCTGCACGCCGCGACGGGCGGGGCGCCGTTCGTTCACTCGCTGGCGCTGCCGACGTGCGGCTTGCTTGCGGTGATGCTGCTGACCGTCGGGCGCCGGCGCGCACGGCGCAGGTGGCTGGCGCTGCCGATCGGCGTCTTCTGGCACCAGGTGTTCGGCGGTGCATGGATACAGCCAGCGCTGTTCTGGTGGCCATTCGCCGGTGATGCCTCCGATGCGACGTTTCCGCTGGCGACCCGGGGAATCTGGTTGATCTGCGCCATGGAGCTCGTCGGCCTGATCGGCTGCTGGTGGATATGGCGATCTTCGGGCATGGCGCACGATTCGATGGTTCGGAGCAATTTCGTGCGAGCAGGTCGCTTGGCCTACCGTTCAGGGCCGCGCTACCGGCGCGGGATGGGCGGAGACGGTTCCTCATGATTCTCATGCGCCACGGGCGCCCATGCTGATCCTCGTACGCCATGGGCGCCCATGCTGATCCTCGTACGCCACGGGCGCACGAGTGCCAACGCGGCGGGCTTGTTGCAGGGACGCGTCGACAACGAGCTCGACGACATCGGTGTGCAGCAGGCGAAGCAGATCGCGGCAGCTCTGATACGAAGCGATCAGCGTCCCGACCGGATCATCTCCTCACCGCTGATGCGTGCACGCCAGACAGCGCAGGCCACCGCAGAGCTCACGGGCCTGGACATCTCCATCGACGAACACTGGGCCGAGCTCGACTACGGCGAGTGGGATGGGATCCCCATCTCGGAGGTACAAGCCTCAGACTGGCAACGCTGGCGAGCCGACACCGGATTCGCGCCGCCCGGAGGCGAGTCGTTGGCACAGCTCAACACCCGCGTCAGTGCGGCCTGCGATGAGCTGGCCGCGGCGGCCGCAGACCGGAATGTTGCTGTCTTCACACATGTATCGCCGATCAAGTCGGCAGTGCGGTGGGCGTTGGGGACTGCTGACGAGATCTCCTGGCACCTGCACGTCTCGCAGGCACAGATCACCTGCATCGGCTTCCGGGGACCGGTGCCAAGGCTCACGTCCTACAACGACACGTCCCACCTCAGCCCATGAGCCGCAGCGTCTCCAGCGCCGGAGGCGCCGCGGCGGTGAGCCGGCCTGTAGGCGGGATTCTGTCCGTCGGCTGCTGCCGTCGGGGTGGCCATCCATCTGAGCGGCCTACCCGGGATCATCGGACGGGCCGCCCGATCCCTGCTTGGCCTTGCTCCGGGAGGGGTTTGCCGATCCGCCGGAGTCGCCCCCGGCGATGGTGCGCTCTTACCGCACCGTTTCACCCTTGCCTGTGACCAGGCACCGGGCCCGGCCCATCGGCGGTCTGCTCTCTGCTGCACTTTCCGTCGCCTCGCGGCGCCTGGTTGCGAGCCAGCTCCCTGCCCTATGGAGTCCCGACCTTCCTCGAATTGCGCCTTTCGTACTGTTCCGCACGCTGCGGACCGCCGAAGCAGCTCAATCCGCGGCCACCCGGCCGACTCACCGCAGCCTCGAATGCTACCCAGAGGTGCAGACGTGGATCGCTTGGTCAGGTCCGGCGGCGTCGCTGCTCGCGGACATCGAGCAGTGACCGCCGTCGCCGCTGGGCAATGCCAGCCAGGATGCCCCCCAGCGACGCCAGCGAAGCTGCGAGCAGCATCACGAGTGGGAGGCCGAGCGGCGCCACCGCGTCGCCTGAGCCGAAGCGGCGAATCAACTGCACCACTACCGCGAGGACCATCACCGGGCCCGAGCTGAGCACTGCAGACAGCAACTGGTTCTCGGTCGCCTTGGCCGCAGCCACCGCGCCTCCCGCGATCATCCCGCCGAACAGCAGGCCGTTGACGGCGTACGCCGCCGCGGTTCGCTCTGCCACCAAGGTGCCGGCCACGACGCCCACCACCAGCGCGGTGCCGGTGGACACGAGCGCGCCCGACACGACTGCGCGTGGCTCAACGGTCCGACCGAAAATCTGCAACAGGCTGCGCATCACGCTCCATACTGAACGCTCAATAAGGTCTTGACAAACAGCAGCGCATCGACAAGATTGCGCGTCAGATGCCTCCTGTCACCGCAACTGCGCCGTCCTCTACGCAGACCCCGAGCCCACGCTCGGCGGCAGCCGACCCCATCCGGGTCATTGTGGACCAGCACGGTGGTCTCTCCACGGATCTGCTCGCCTGGCAACGTCATGCGGCCTGCCGGGGTCTCGAAACCGAGATCTTCTACCCACCCGACAGCGACGGCGCCGGCGATGACGAGTCCGCATTCGAGGCGAAGGCGGTCTGCGCAGCCTGTGCTGTATCGGGCGAGTGCCTCGAATACGCCATCGCGGTGCGGGAGAAGGAAGGTGTCTGGGGCGGGCAGACCGCGGCTGAGCGTGTGCGCATCATCCGGCGTCGTCGCCGTGCCGCCGCACGCGCTCGCAACGCGCAGGCGGCTGCCAAAACGAACTGATGGACCGCTCCGATCCTGGCGAGGCTCACCCCCTCGAGCACTACGGCGGTTGGAAAGCGGTCCTCACCGACTTGGTCGCGGGCATCGACCTGAGCCCCGAAGTGGCCCGGGCAGCGCTCGGCAGCATCCTCAGCGAGCGCGCAACCGACGCCCAGCTCGCTGGCTTCATCATTGCCTTGGGCATGAAGGGGGGTTCGGTCCCAGAGCTGACGGGCCTCGTGGACGCAATGCACGATGCCGCAGTGCCCCTGCGGGCTCCCGATGGCGCCATCGACATCGTCGGCAGCGGCGGGGCGCCGGTTCGGCAGCGGCATGCACTCAGCGTGTCCACCATGGCAGCGTTCGTGGCCGCCGCAGCCGGCGCTGTGATCTGCAAGCACGGATCGGTCGCCGCCACATCGTCGTCGGGTTCGTTCGACACACTCGGCGCGCTCGGCTTGGTGATCGATCTCGATGGACCGGACGTAGAACGGTGCATTGTCGAAATCGGCTTGGGCTTCGCCTTCGCGAAGAAATTCCATCCGGCGATGCGCTTTGCAGGACCGGTGCGCAGCGAGCTTGGGGTGCCGACGACCTTCAATTTCCTCGGGCCGCTGTCGAACCCGGCGCACGTGAAGCGGCAGGTGCTGGGTGTGAGCGACCCGGTCATGGCGCCACGGGTAGCCGGTGTGCTCGCGGCGCGTGGCTCGGAACGATCACTGGTCGTGCACGGCGCAGACCGGCTGGACGAGATCACGCTGACCGATCTCACGCGCATCTACGAAGTACGCGATGGCGAGATCGTGAACGAGTACCAATTCGATCCAACGTCGATCGGGCTGGAGCGAGTGAATCGAGCGGAGCTGTGGGGCGGGAGTCCGCAACAAAACGCCGAAATCCTGCACAGGATCGTGTCTGGGGACGAGACCGGGCCCCGAGCTCAGATCGTGGAGCTCAACGCCGGTGCCGGGCTGGTCGTCGCGGGGCTGGCTGAGAACTTCGCCGAGGGATTCGAGATAGCGCGCGAGGCCGTGGCCGACGGACGCGCCGCGGCGAAACTCGAAGCAGCCGTCAGGCTCACGAACGAGCTGGCTGCCGACGGCAGTTGACGTGGTCGTCGGCCTGTCCTTGCCGTTCGGTGTCGGTGACATCATCCGGTTAGCGGAGACCTCGGATGACCGTCGTGCCTCGCTGGTAGGCACGACGGGCACGGTTGTCGGGGTTCGTCCGGGGGATCGTCGGGTGATGGCGATCGTTGCCTTCGACGAGGGTCCGGCTGAGACGGTCCTGGTGTACGGGATCGACGAAGCCGAGATCGTCGAGCGCTTCCGCCACGGTGTCAACTGAGCCCGCTGTTCGACTGGGCTCAGGTTCGGCTGGTGAGCCTTCGCAGGAGGCCTCGGCGCCGCTCGTTGTCGTGGGCGGGGACTTCTACGGTTGCCAGGGCGGCGGCGAGGTCGGCGCCGCTTGCGAAGCGTTCTTCGGGAGCCTTGGCCATGGCAGTCAGGATGATCTCGGACAGCTCGGACGACACGCCTCGTTCCGCCGGGTCCGGCGGCGGCGTGCGGACATGTGCGTGCAGCAGGTCGTTCCGCTCGCCGTAGAAGGGCGCAGAGCCCACGGCGAGCACGTACAGCGTCGATCCCAAACCGTAGATGTCGGTGCGAGCGTCCACCGGCTGCGCCAGTGCCTGTTCGGGCGACAGGTACATGGGCGATCCGTAGACACGACCCGGTGGAGACGGCGGCCCATCGAGGTCGTGCGCCAAGCCGAAGTCGAAGAGCACCGCCCGGTCGCCGCCGTCGGGTTGAGCGTCGAGCATGATGTTCGACGGCTTGACGTCGCGATGAACGATCCGGTGCTCGTGGACGTGGTCGAGCGCTGCGCAGATCTGCTGGACGATGGCAATGCTCTCGGCAAGGCTCGGCGGGTGGCGGCTGCCGCACCGGTCGGCCAGGGTTTCGCCCTCCACGATCTCCATCTCCATGCAGTGGGCCCCGCCGATGACGCCGGCCCCGTGGACGGCGAGGACGTTCGGATGTCCCAGCCGCGCCATGAGCTCATATTCCTGCTCGAAGAGTGAGCGGATCTCCGCCCGTGCTTCAGCGAATGGCGTCAGCACCTTGAGCCCGACTTCGTCGCCCCTCAGCGTCGTTGCCCGGTAGCAGTGCGCCACAGTGCCGCGGCCCAACACCCCGGTGATCTTGTACGGGCCGTATTGGCGGCCAACCCAGACGTCAATTTGGTCTTCGTACATTGCACCGGCCGCGGCTCGAGCGCCGCTTCCAGCATAAAACGACGGAGAGGCTGAGCCCAGGGCCTGAGCGGCCCGCGAGCGAAGCGAGCTAGAGCGGCAAGCACAGGGCGAAGCCGTGGCCCGAGCGGCCCGTGAGCGCAGCGAACAAGAGCGGGAAGCAAGACGTGAGGCAAAGGAACGTTGCGCCACTCGGCAACGGCACACTTGGGCGATGACTGCGGGCGCAAACCGGTTGCTGCTCGAGCAGATCCAGCACGCTGCAGCGAGCGCCGGTCTCGATGCCGTCGGCGTGACCGACACAGCGCCATTCGCACAAGCGCGGCGAGCCATCGACGAGCGCAAGGCGGCCGGTCTGCACGCCGGCATGTGGTTCACCTACGGGCGGCCCGAGCGCTCGACCACTCCTGCCGGCATCCAGGCCGGTGCCCGCAGCATCGTGGTGTGCGCTCGCAGATACGAACCGCCGGATCCCCACACATCTGAGGGGTCTGGGACCGCCCACAGCGGCAGCGGGGCCGTGGCCGCATATGTGGCGAGCGACGCCTACGGAGTGTTGCGAGCCGGCCTCGAGCGAATCTGCGAGGTCTTGCGGCGAAATGGCTACGACGCCGTGGCCGTCTGCGATGACAATCGGCTGGTCGATCGAGCTGCTGCGGCCCGTGCCGGACTCGGATGGCTGGGCCACAACACCATGCTGCTTTCGCGAGAACTCGGCTCGTGGACCGTGCTGGGTTCGGTGGTCACCACTGCCGAGTTGCCGCGTTCAGGCGAGGTTCAAACCGACGGCTGCGGCACCTGCCGCCGCTGCCAGACGGCCTGCCCGACGGGCGCGCTGGACACTGCGGGCGTGCTCGATGCAAACCGATGCTTGGCGTGGCTGGTCCAGGCGCCGGGAGTCTTCCCGCCGGAATACCGCGTTGCCCTGGGCGATCGTCTCTACGGCTGTGACGACTGCCAGACCGTGTGCCCCTTCAACGATGCCCCAGTCGCATCGGCGCGCAGTCAGCCAGTCGAGTTCGGCCTGGGCAGAGACGGTGCCACTCGTGGCGGCTCTGTAGGAGTCGTCGAATTGCTCCAGATGACCGACGACGACCTCATGGCCGCATTCGGGCACTGGTACATCCCCAGGCGACGTCCCGAGTACTTGCGACGCAATGCCCTCGTTGTGCTCGGCAACGTGGGCGATCCTGGTTCGCCCGCAGTCGAGGAGATGCTGCGCATGTCGCTCTCGTCAGGGTCGGACTTGGTCGCAGCCCATGCGGTGTGGGCGGCCCGCCGGCTGGGACGGGACGAACTGGTCGCCGAGGCACGATCCGTTGGGCTCGGAAATCACGACCCGGACGGTCTGGTGGCGGCTGAACTTGCCAGACCGGTGCCCCGGAAAGGCTGAGCCGAATGGCGAAGCCGTGGCCCGAGCGGCCCGTGAGCGCAGCGAACAAGAGCGGGTAGCGACATGCGTTACAACGAGACGGAACAGCTGTCCGTGACACCTCCGCGAGAGACCACAGGTTGATGCGCCGTCACCTCTTGGTCACCAACGATTTCCCGCCGAAGGTTGGCGGCATCCAGAGCTACCTGTGGGAGCTGTGGCGCCGCCTGCCGTCCGAAGCCACCACAGTGCTCACTACGCCCCACCGCGGCGCCGCTGCGTTTGATGCCGCTCAACCCATGCGGATTGTGAGAACTCGGGATCGTGTGCTGCTGCCGCATCCAGGCTTGGCCAGACGGATCCGTGACTTGGCCGGCGAGGTGGGCGCCGAGATCGTGCTGCTCGACCCGGCATTGCCCCTCGGCGCACTGGGACCGCGGCTCGGTGTGCCGTACGGCGTCGTGCTTCACGGCGCGGAGGTGACGGTGCCGGCCCGGCTGCCGGGCCTGTCAGCTGTCCTGGCAAGCGTGCTTCGAGAAGCCTCGATCGTTGTCTCAGCCGGCGGGTACGCGGCCGGCGAGGCGGAGCGATGTGCATCTTGTGAGCTGCCCGTCGCCGAGGTGGCCCCCGGGGTCGATACCGGGCGGTTTGTGCCTCTCGGCGCCGAGGACCGGCTGCGCGCCCGCCGCAAGTTCGGCCTGGACGGGGGACCGCTGGTGGTCTGTCTGAGCAGGTTGGTGCCGCGTAAGGGCTTCGACGCAGTCATCGACGCCGTTTCGCGTCTGAGGTCGAGACATCCCGGATTGCAGTTGGCCATTGCGGGCGCCGGGCGCGACCGGCCGCGATTGGAACGACTCGCCCGGCGCCTGGATGCCCCGGTGGTCTTCTTGGGCCGCATCAGCAGTGACGACGTGCCGCTGTTCATGGCCATGGGCGACGTTTTCGCAGCGCCGTGTCGCAGCCGGTGGGCGGGACTCGAGCAGGAGGGATTCGGCATCGTGTTCGTGGAAGCAGCCGCATGCGGAGTGCCTGCGGTCGCCGGTCGGTCGGGCGGCAGTCATGAAGCGGTGACTCACGGCCGCACCGGGCTGGTGGTTGAACGGCCTGCAGAAGCGGGTGATGTCGCCAGCGCCATAGATGAACTGTTGTCCTCCGACGGCGATCGGGCCGCAATGGGGGCTGCGGCGCGCCGAGAGACCGAACAGCGATTCTCTTACGACGGGCTGGCAGCCAAGCTCGAAGCGGCCCTTTCCTGAAGACGGCTCTGCACAGCAGGATCCACGGATGTCAGAACCGTGAAGATGCTGCGAATATGAGCCACTGCCGGCTGTGATCCTGAGACAATGGGGCAACCAGCACACAGGATGTGGGACGCAACGATGATCGACGAGATGACCATGACCACGGTTGTGACTGCGTCGCCTGAAGACTGCTACGCGCTGATCTCCGACATCGAGCACTACCCCGACTGGGCGACCGACGTGTCGTCGGCGACGGTGATCGAGAGCGATCCGGATGGGCGGGCAGTGCAGGCCTCGTTCCGGGTCGACGCACTGGGGCGGTCAGCGAGATACACCCTCGCCTACGACCACTGCGAAGCGCCGCACCGAATCTCGTGGAAGCTGGTCGACGGCGATGTCGTCAAGCAGCTCGACGGCAGGTACGAGTTCAACTCGACCGCCGAGCCGGGTCGCACCGAGGTGCTCTACCAGCTTGCCCTCGAATTGGCGGTGCCGCTGCCCGGCTTCGTCAAGCGCCGCGCGGAGCGGCGCATCGCCCACACCGCGCTGGCCGATTTTGCAGCGCGGCTCGAGTCCGGTCCCGCGAGCTAGAGCCCCGAAGGTCGCCCCAGCGCTATGGAATTCCGCCGGATCGGTGGCCTGCCGCCGTATGTGTTCACCATCATCGACACGCTCAAGATCGAGCGTCGGCGCGCTGGCGCTGATGTCATCGATCTGGGCTTCGGCAATCCCGACCTGCCGTCGCCCGAGCGTGCCGTGAAGAAGCTGGCGGAGGCTGCTCTCAACGCCCGCAACCACCGCTATTCGGCCAGTCGCGGCATTCCGAAGCTGCGTGCGGCGGTCGGAGACCTGTACCGGCGCAAATGGGACGTCGAGCTCGATCCCGACACCGAGATCATCAACACGATCGGCGCGAAGGAGGGCTTCTCGCACTTGATGTGGACCTTGCTGGCGCCCGGCGACGCCTGCTTGGTGCCAGCGCCGTCCTACCCGATTCACATCTTCGGCCCGCTCTTCACGGGCGCCAGCGTGCGAGAGGTGCCGCTCGACACAGGCGACACCTTCTTCGAGCGCCTGGTGGAGCGCTTCGAGTACTCCTGGCCGCGGCCACGGGTGATCGTGCTGTCATTCCCGCACAATCCCACCACCGCCTGCGTGGACCTGGAGTTCATGCAGCGCATCGTGGATTTCGCGCGTGAACGCGAGGTGCTGCTCGTTCACGATTTCGCGTACGCGGATCTGGGTTTCGACGGCTACGAACCGCCATCGATCTTGCAGGCCGAGGGCGCCAAGGATGTGGCCGTCGAGTTCTACAGCCTCACGAAGTCGTTCTCGATGGCGGGCTGGCGAGTTGCGTTCTGCGTCGGCAACGCCGAGGTGATCGCCGCGCTCGCGAAGCTCAAGAGCTATCTCGACTACGGAACGTTCCAGCCCATTCAGATCGCGGCGACGGTGGTCATGAACGAAGAGCAGGACTACCCCCGCGAGGTACGGGAGACCTACCGCAACCGGCGAGATGTCCTGGTGCGCGGGCTGGGCCGCATCGGCTGGGAGCTCGCACCGCCGAAGGGGACCATGTTCGCCTGGGCCAAGATCCCCGAGCCGTACCGGCACATGGGGTCGGTCGACTTCTGCAAGCTGCTCGTGTCCGAGGCGAACGTCGCGCTCTCCCCGGGCGTCGGTTTCGGTCCAGGCGGTGAGGGCCACGTCCGCTTCGCTCTGGTCGAGAACGAGCATCGGATCCGCCAAGCCATCAGCCAGCTCCGCGGTGCCCTCGACCAACTGGTACAGCCCGACTGAGGCCTAGAGCTTGGGTTCGCCGGGCGACCAGTGCAGCGTCCGCTCGAGTGCCCGCCGCCACAGCGCATGAAGCCGATCAGCTTCGGCCTGATCGCCTGACGGCTCGAAACGCCGGTCCAGCCGCCACGCCGACGCTGCGTCAGCGGTGGACGACCACACGCCCTCTGCCAGCCCGGCCAGCATCGCCGCCCCCAAGGCGGTGGTCTCGGTCACGATCGGCCGGCTCACCAGCGCACCCAGCTGGTCGGCCTGGATGCTGCACAGCAGGTTGTTCACCGCTGCGCCGCCGTCGATCCTGAGCTCGGCGATCTCGCGCCCCGCAGCCGCACTCATCGTCTCGACGACGTCGCGGGTCTGCAGTGCCATGGACTCGATCGTGGCCCGTGCGATGTGCGCTGGAGTGGACGCGAACGTGAGGCCCATGATCGCCCCCCGCGCAGTCGGATCCCACCACGGGCTGCCGAGGCCGGCGAACGCCGGCACCACGACGACGCCTGCGCTGTCGGGCACGCTTCTCGCCAGCATCTCGATCGCTGCGGCGTCCGTGGCTCCACCCAGGATGTCGGTGAGCCAGCCCACGGCCGAGCCTGTCGCAAAGATCGAGCCCTCCAGCGCGAACGTGGGTCCAGAACCGAGATCCCAAGCCACGGTCGTGAGCAGCCCGTCGACCGGCTCGGGGCACCTGCCCCCGACATTCATCAAGACGAACGATCCCGTTCCGTAGGTGTTCTTGGCCATCCCGACGTCGTGGCAGCCCTGGCCGAACAGCGCAGCCTGCTGGTCTCCCGCCACGCCGCTGACGGCGATGCCCGGTCCTAGGGCTGTGGTGTCGGCTGTGACACAGAATTGCCCGGCTGACGGGCGTATCTCTGCCAGCGCCTGCATCGGCACAGAGAGCAGGTCGCACATCGGCGCCGACCACTCTCCGTCGTTGATGTCGTACAGCAGCGTGCGCGAGGCGTTCGTCGGATCGGTGACGAACGCGGCACCGCCGCTGAGCTTCCACATCAGCCAACTGTCGATGGTCCCCAGAGCCAGAGATGCGCTTGCCGCAACGCCGCCATCGCGCAACAGCCACTCCGCCTTGGTGCCGCTGAAATAGGGGCTGAGCACGAGGCCAGTCCGGTGCCGGACCTCTGGCAGATGACCGGCGGCCTGCAGCTCAGCGCAGCGCGGCCCGGTGCGCACGTCCTGCCAGACGAGGGCTCGTGCGAGCGGTTGCGATGAGCGACGATCCCACGCAACGACGGTCTCGCGCTGGTTGGTGATGCCAATCGCCGCTACTGCGGGCATCTGCCCGTCTTCGAGTGCACGGAGGCTGGCGCAGAGCTCGTCGAGGGTGGCGACCGTTGCATCCCAGATCTCATCCGGGTCGTGCTCGACCAGGCCGGGACCCGGAAAGTGCTGGGGGAACGGCCGGTATGCGTACGCCACCTCGCCACCGGTCTCATCCACCGCCATCGAGCGCACGCCGGTAGTGCCTGCATCTATCGCTATCACGAGCGCCATGGAGCCTCCCGCGTCATGGTGACTGCTCATTCCAGTGGCCCGAAGTAGGGTCGCCCATTGTGAGGATTCTCGTGGTGGGGGCCGGCGAGGTCGGAAGCTACATCGCCGAGCGCCTCAGCCGTGAGGGCAACGATGTCATCGTCATCGACCGGCACTCGCGGCGCCTCGACGCCCTCGCCTCCGAAGTCGACCTGCTCACCGTGAACGGGAGCGGCACCAATCCCAGCGTGCTCACCGAGGCCGGCCTTGAACGTGCTGAGGTCGTAGTGGCCGTCACCGATTCCGACGAGGTCAACCTGCTCGTGTGCATGCAGGCGAAGCAGGCAGGCGTGCCGGCGACCGTGGCACGGCTGCAGGACGGTGACTTACGCGGTGCGCCGGGTCGCGGCCTGCGAAATGCGATCGGCGTCGACTTGGTGCTCGATCCCGATGAGCAGACCGCCGACGCCATCATGGATCTGCTCGTGTACCACGGGGTGACGGACATCAACGAGCTCGCGAACGGCGAAGTGCTGGTCGTGGGTGCGCGCCTGGCGGAAGATGCCCCGCTGGTCGGCAAGACGATGGCCGAGATCGGCGCGTACTACGAGCCGGAATGGGACTTCATCTTCGGCGTGCTGTCGCGCGGCGGTGATGTCACCGTCATGCGCCGTGAGACCACGCTGCAGCCGCACGACTTGCTCAGGGTGGTGTGCCGGCGTCAGGGGCGGCGTGAGCTCATGGAGATCATGGGGCTGAGCCGTTCAGACTTGCGTCGCGTGATGATCCTGGGCGGGGGACGCACGGCTGGCCTGCTGGCCGGTCGACTGCTCGAGCGTCACATTGAAGTCGTCATCATCGAGCAGCACCATGAGCGCTGCCTGGAGCTGAGCGAACGTCACGCAGGCGCGCTCGTGCTGCATGGTGACATCACCGATATCGACGTGCTCGCACGCGAGGGCGTCGGCACCTTCGATGCTGTGGTGGCAGTGACCGGAGAAGACGATGCCAACGTCTTGGCCTGCCTGTATGCCAAGTCTGAAGGGGCTACCGAGACCATCGCTGTGGTGCATCGCCTGTCCTTGCTGCCGTTGCTGGAGCAGGTGGGCATCGACGCGGCGCTGTCGCCCCGCACGGCCAGCGCCAACATGGTCCTGCGGATGGTGCGCGGAGACGTCACTGCGGTGGCGACCTTCCTCGAAGGCGATGTCGAAGTCCTGGAATTCGAAGTGGGTGCCGGTTCGAGCGCCGACGGTTCGTTCGTGCGGGAACTTCACCTGCCCGGCCAGATGCTGCTCGCCGCGATCGTGCGGGATGGCAAGGCCCGCATTGCACGGGGCCGTAGCGAGCTGAGGGCGCGGGACCACGTGGTTGCCTTTGTGACGCCTGACTGCGTGGACGAGGTCAAGCAGGCCTTTCGGTGACACCCCGTCCGGCTCGCCGGGCTACCGAGCGCGAAAGGCTCCGCCGCCTGGTGGTGCGGGTGGTGCGGGCCGCCGACGGCCTGCTGCACAGGTGGGCACGCGGACCGTACGAGTCGACGCTTGCCATCACGGCTTTGGTTGTGCTGGCCGCCGCCTCGCCGGTGTTTGCGATCTGCGCGGTGTTCGACTGGCTGTTCGGCGGACGGGTTGCTGCGAGCGGCGAGTCAGGCACTGATGCCTTGCCGCTGCTGGTTGCCGGTGCTGCCGTCGCGCTGTTCGCCCTGGGGCTGTTGCGACTGTGCCGGTTCGAGCGGCGCGTCACCGAGCGCCAGACTTTGACGGCGCTGGTGCTCGGATCATTCGCGGCGGTGGCCGCCGTCGCGATTGCACATCTCGCGACCGGCGCTGTGGAGCCCGGTGCGTTGGCAACCGCATTTGCCGAAGCGGCGGCGACGGTGACCGGCACCAACAGCACGACGATCTCGGGGGCTGATCTCGGCGGCGGGATGCTGGCACTGCGAGCAGTGGGGCAGTGGCTGGGCGGGGCAGCATTCATCGTGGTGCTCGTCCGCGTGCTGCCCCATCTCGGTGTCGGCGGCCTGGACACGGACGGGGGAGTGGCGACCCGATCGGCTCGCAGGCTGGCACCCCGCAGCGCCGGCACGATGGGTCGCCTCTTGCTGCTGTACGGCGTGCTCACGGTGCTGGTTGCAGTCGGCTTTGCACTAGCCGGCATGCCGTTGCTGCAGAGCGGGCTGCACGCGCTGACCACGGCCTCGACCGGCGGTTTCTCCACGCAGGAGGCCTCCCTGGGCGCATTCGACTCAGCAGCGATCGAATGGGTGGCGATCTTCGGCATGGCGGCGGGAGGAGTGAGCCTGCCGCTCATGTTCTTGGCGATCCGCCGCCGTGACCCGGCCCGGTTCATTCGCAGCTACGAATTCCGGCTGTACATGACGCTGATCATCTTTGCCGCGGTGGCTGTGGCGCTGTTGCCACGCGACGGCGTCGACTGGACGCACATCTTCGGCCGCGAGCACATCCGTGAATCGCTGTTTGCAGTGGTGTCGGTGATCTCGACCACCGGCTTCCAGACCACACCGCTCGTTGAACTGTCGACGGGCAGCCAAGCGTTCCTGATGGTGCTCATGCTGGTCGGCGGCATGAGCGCGTCGATGGCCGGCGGTTTCAAGGTGGTGCGGCTGCTGACACTGGCGTCCTTCATCGGACGGGAACTGCGTCGTGCCATCTACCCGTCGCTGGCCGAACGGCTGCGCCTGGGCCGCTCGACCATCTCCGAATCGACGATCGGCCGCATCACCGGAGAGCTGCTGCTTGCATCGCTGCTGATCATCCCTGCCGCCGTACTGCTGGCTGCCAGCGGGCTGAACATCGTCGATGCACTGACCTACGCCGTGTCCACGCTGTCGAACGTCGGACCTGCGATGGCCGCCGCGGACTCGACTGGGCACTTGGCCGTCGCGGGCTCGACCGGGCACCTCGACGCGGTCAACGGGCTCGGTCGCATCACGGCCGGGCTGCTCATGATGGGCGGGCGCATGTCGGTGACCGCCGCGGCTGTGGCGCTGAGCGTCGCGGCCTATCCGGCGGTGGCCGCCGTGCGGCATGGGCAGTGGCGTCGGCGCAGGCCTCACGGAGTGCGAGTGCGATGAGCGGCCTGGCAGTGCTGGGGGGACGACGCTTCGAATCCACCCCAGTGCACATCAGTGGGGTGGCACTGATGTTCGTGGGGATCGGCATGGCGATCTCCGCCGTTGTCGCGCTCATCGACGGCGGCGGAGGTGCGCTCGCGCTGGGAGCGTCGGCGGCGATCACCGCAGGGGTGGGCAGCGCCATGAACCGCAGCACGACAGCGTCGGACCGGGCGGATTCCCCGCTGGCGTTTGCTTCCGTGGCATGGGCGTGGCTGGCCGTTTCGCTCGCCGGAACGATGCCGTACCTGTTCAGCGGCGTGATCGGATGGAGCGAGGCCGACAACGCGCTGTTCGAGTCCATCTCGGGCTTCACCTGTACGGGTGCCACGATCCTGGCCGATATCGACGGGGTTGCTCACGGAATCCTCTTCTTTCGCAGCATGACCCAGTGGTTCGGCGGCATGGGCTTGATCGTGCTCGCAGTGAGCGTGCTGCCCGCTTTGAAGGTGGGCGGCTTGGAGCTGATTGCCAACGAGGCACCGGGTCCCACAGCCGATCGCTTCACGCCGCGCATCGCCGCGACGGCCCGCCGGTTGTGGATGCTGTACGGCGGATTCACGCTGGCGGTGGCGCTTGCACTGCTGGCAGCGGGAACCAGCCTGTTCGACGCGGTGGCACACGCGTTCACCACCGTGGCAACCGGAGGTTTCTCGACGCACTCGGCATCGATTGCATTCTTCGACTCGGTGGCCGTCGAACTGGTGATCATCGTCGGCATGATCACCTGCGGAGCGAGCTTCTCGATCCATTGGCACGTGATCACACGCGCCAAATCGCAGCGCCGGAGCTATTCGGAGTTGCGCTGGTACTTGGCGCTCATCTGCGGTGCCGCCGTTGCTCTGCTGGTGCTGAATTCAGGGAAGCTCAGTCTCGGCGACAACCTGCGGGAGGCGGCGTTCTACGCAGCCTCGCTGGGGTCCAATACCGGCTACGGCCTCACCGACTATGCGGATGAGCAATTCTGGACACCCTCGGCGCAACTGGTGCTGCTGGCCCTGTTCGTGATCGGCGGCATGACAGGCTCGACCGCGGGCGGCATCAAGGTGCTGCGCTTGCAGATCGTGGCCCGCTACGCGATCCGGGAGGTCATCCGTGCTCGCCACCGCAGGGCCGTGCTGCCGATGCGCCTCGGCGACACCACCGTGGCCGAGGACGTCGCAGCCCGCGCACTGGGCTTCGTGCTGCTGTACTTGGGCCTCGCGCTGGCGGGCGGTGTGTTGATGACTGCGCTGGGCAACGATCTCGAAACGGGATTCTCCGGCGCTGTCTCGGCCATCGGCACCGTCGGCCCGGCGCTGGGCGAAGCGGGGCCGACCTCTTCAGCGCTTGCGTTCGAACGCGGGTCTCGGCCGGTGATGATGGTGCTCATGCTGTTCGGCCGCCTTGAGGTATTCCCCACCATGCTGATGTTCGTGGCTGCGGTGCGTGCCGCCACCCGCTCGCGCAATCAGCGCCCGACCACCACACGCGGACCCCGCCGGCTCACACGGCTCCCTGCGCGCAAGGGAGGTTGGTCAGGAAACTGAGCGCAGCGGGGTCAGCGGCATCAGCTCGCTGAAGTCGTCAACCCGCAGCACGCGAGGCAGTTCACCTGGCCGCACTTGAGCAATCGTGCCGGCGCCGTCGGGCAGCGATTGTGCCACCCCATCGAGAAAGAACAGCACGCCCTGGCTGTCACGTGCGAGCGCCGAGGCCGTGAGCACGAGCTGCGCCACGGCACGTACTCGCTGCGCACCCTCGACTTCGAAGAAGACCTCGTTGAGGTGGATGGACACGACGTTGTTACGCAGGAGTTGCACGTCCACGACTTCGGTGCCGGCCGGAATCGCTGACTCCAGCCCGTTCTCGGCTTCGGTCGGCGTCGGACCGGCCAGCAGGTTGTTGAGCGGAGCATCGAGAAAGACAGGGGCAGCGAGCGGCCGTTGCAGCTCCACAAGCAAGCCGTCGCGCAGGAAATAGACGGCGTGCAGGGATGCGGTGGGAGTGTCCGGCTCCGCACCGACCACCGGTTCGTTCCGGTCGGGAAACACACCTGCCGGCACTTCGATGTGAGTCGGAGCGTCATCGGTAGGCAAACCGCACGCAGCGGCCGCCAGAGCGCACGTCACCGACGCGCAGATGCGTCTCAGCGCTGGCCTCCGCTGCGTGCGCCTGCTTCGCCTGCAACGGGGCCGTCTCACCGGTGCCCCGCAATGGGAAGTTCGACCACGAAGCGGGCACCGCGCTCGCCGTCAGGCCGTGACTCGACACGCACTGAGCCGCCGTGACGCCGGGTGTGCTCGTACACCAGGGCCAGACCGAGACCGGCACCGGTGCCGGCTCCCCGCTTCCGCGCCGCCGCGCCGCGCGTGAAGCGCTCAAAGACCAGATCACGCTCGGAGGGCGTGACGCCCGGCCCATCGTCCTCGACGGCGACGCGCACCAGGTTGCCGGGCCGTGAGATCCCCACCCAGGTGACACCGCCACCGTGCTTTTCGGCATTGCGCAGCAGGTTGTCGAAAACCTGTGCGAGCCCTCGCTTGTCGCCGATCACCACAGCATCCGTGGCAGCAGCGCTGATGTTCAGCTCTACGTCGGGCCCAAGTGTGCCGACGCGATGCTGGACCAGCTCGGTGATGTTGACGAGACCGCGCTCGAAGACCGATCCGTCAGCGTCGGGTCGGGAGATCTCCAAGAGATCCTGCACGAGCTGCTGGAATCTGTCGACTTCGGCTGCGAGCAGGTCCAGTGCCGTTGCCCCTTGAGCGGACAGCTCATCGCGGTGGCCGTTCAGATAGTCAATCGAACTTCGCAAGGTCTGCAGCGGCGATCGCAGCTCATGGCTCACATCGGACGCGAATCTCGCGTCGCGCGCGATGCGGCGCTCCATGGCGTCAGCCATGTCGTTGAAAGACTCCACGATCACCGCGAGGTCGGGATCGTCGCTGCGTTCGACTCGCGTGTCGAATCGACCGTGCGCGATCGAGTTCGCAGCGTCGGACACGGTTGCGAGCGGTCGCAGCAATCGCCCGCCGGCCCAGGCCCCGACGGCAACGCCGATCAGCACCGTCAGGGCCGCTCCGACACCCAGAATCAGCCGCAAGCTGGCGAGCGTGGCTTCGATCTCTGAGAGGGGGACGACCTCGAAGTAGAGCGTCTCGCTGAGCTGCGATACCGCAGCCGGGCGCAGCCGCAAACCGAGCGCGAGCTGGGGGACACCGTCGAGCCGATATCGCATCGCGTGGGCCTGATCAGATCGCTCGACAGCCTCCACGAGCTCATCAGGAAGATCGCTGGGCACCAGGGACGGCGATCGCCAGATGTCGGGCCCGGTTCGGACAATGGAACGGCTGCCGCTGAGGCTCGGGAGCGATTCGAGCAGCACCGCGAAGTCGGGACTCTCCGCGCGTAGCGAGCCCTGCACCTGGGTGGCGTTTGCGAAGAACTGAGCCTCAGAGGAGTCCTGGCGCAGGCCCAGCATTGAGCCCCGGGAGAGGCTGTAGGTCATCACCACGAGCAGAAATGCCGCCAGCAACGCGCCCAGAGTGAAGGCGCCGACAACGCGAGCGCGAAGCGGCAACCGGCGCAGCGGCCGCGGCCAGCGCAGCCTCATGTCACACCCGGAGTCCGGTTGCCGCCACCAAGCACAGCAACCGGCGCAGCGGCCGCGGCCGGCGCAGCCTCATGTCACGTCCTCAAGCGGCAAGCGGATTGGCAGGTCTTCCGTCGTAGCGGCCATTGCTTCCCGCTCTTGTTCCCCGTCTTCATTCGATACGGGCTCACGGGCCGCTCGGGCCACGGCTTCGCCATTCGGCTCAGCCTCTGAGCTTGTAACCCAGGCCGCGAGCCGTTGCGACGTAGCGCGGGCTGGCTGGATCGTCCTCGATCTTGAGGCGCAGCCGGCGGACATGCACATCCACCAGGCGACCGTCGCCGAAGTAGTCGTAGCCCCAGACTCGTTCGAGCAGCTGCTCGCGGCTCATCACCTTGCCGGGGTTGTCGGACAGTTCGCAGAGCAGCCGGAATTCGGTCTTGGTCAGGTGCAACTCGTCGCCACCCTTGGTCACGACGCCCTCGTCGGGATAGATCTCCAGGTCGCCAATGGTTCGAGGCAGGCCGCTGCCGTCCACGGTCCGGCTTCGCCGCAACAGTGCCCTGATGCGCGCCGAGAGTTCTTTCGGGGCGAAGGGCTTGGTGAGGTAGTCGTCGGCTCCGGCTTCGAGCCCTGCAACGACGTCGTGGGTGTCATCGCGAGCCGTCACCATGATGATCGGCACATGACTGATCCGCCTGATGGAGCGGCACAGCTCGAACCCGTCGAGACCGGGCAGCATGATGTCGACGAGCACGACATCGGTGCTCTCGGGTGTGAATCGCTCGAGAGCCTCCTCGCACGACTCGGCCTCGCTGACCTGCCAGCCTTCGTCCTCCAGCGCGAGACGCAGCGCTGTGCGGATCCGCTCGTCGTCTTCGACTGCGAGAACGTTGGTGGTCAACGCCGCGCTCCCTTCTTGCGGAACTGCACGGAGGCCTGGTCGGCCCACTCGCTCATGGATCGCAGCACGAGGGCCGCGAGCGCAGCTACCCCAGCGGCGGCGGCGAGGGCGCCGATTGCCGTTCCGCCCAACGCCGGGCCGACGCATCCCCCGCTGCACTGCAGAGCGCTCGTCGCATATCCCGCGAGGCCGCCGCAAACAGCCGCAACGACAATCGCTCCGAAGGCCACGGCCCTGGCCAGCACCGACGGCAGCGCGGTGGGCGCCGCAGTGAGCCCAATGCCGTCGCCGTCGTCGTGCATGCTCACCTGCGCCATGGTACGGCCATGCGTGCAGCACGTCGTCAATCGCCCCGCTTCCTTCCCGCTCAGGTTCCCGTCTTCATTGGATACGGGCTCACGGGCCGCTCGGACCACCGGCTCAGCCTCGTGCCTTGCGTGGCAGACTGCGCCAATGTCGCCTGACGTGCACCGATGGGCTGTCGCCGGCGGCATCCTCGCGCATGATGATGCCGTGCTCATGGTCAACAACCGGCGGCGCAACGGCAGCACCGACTGGAGCACACCGGGCGGTGTCGTCGATCCGGGCGAGACCGTGCTCGGAGCTTTGACGCGTGAGGTAGCCGAAGAAACCGGCCTGCAGGTATCGGCCTGGGACGGCCCGCTGTACACCGTCGAGGCAGACGGCAGCGCCGGACCAGGCTGGTTCCTGACGGTGGAGGTTCACGAAGCCCAGCACTGGAGCGGCGACCTGGACATCGCCGATCCTGACGGCATCGTCTTCGATGCCCGGTGGGTACGTGTCGGCGAACTCGAAGATCTGCTCACCGGCCAGTACGCATGGATGGCTGAGCCGTTGCTGAGGTATCTCGCAGGCGGTGCTCCGCGGGGCCATGTGTTCCGGTACACGGTGACCGGGGACCATCGCGACGGATTGGTGGTGACGCCGGCCACCTCATGAGCCAGCCACAGCGTCGACCGCCCGGCGAGCTGCCGATCCTTCATGTCGATATGGACGCGTTCTACGTAGAAGTCGAACGCATGCGCGATCCATCGCTGATCGGGCGCCCCGTGATTGTCGGGGGATCGGGCAGGAGAGGTGTTGTTGCCTCCGCCAGCTACGAGGCGCGTGCAGCAGGCGTGCACGCAGCCATGCCGACCGCGCAGGCACGTCGCCTCTGCCCATCCGCTGTCGTGGTCACCTCCGACTTCTCCGGCTACATCGAAGCCTCATCGGCGATCGCGGAGGTCTTCGAGTCGGTCACTCCCCACGTGGAGCCCATCGCGCTGGATGAGGCCTTTCTGGATGTCTCCGGCGCCCACCGGTTGTTCGGCTCGTCGTCGGAGATCGCCTGGCACCTGCGCAATGCCGTACGGGAAGCGGTGGCGCTGGACTGTTCTGTCGGCGTCGCGTCGAACAAGACGCTGTCCAAGCTCGCGTCGGTCGCGGCAAAACCGGCCGTGCACCCTGATGGACCCCGGCCGGGGCTCGGCGTCTGTGTGGTCAGCGTCGCGGACGAACTGGACTTCCTGCAGGCTCATCGTGTGGAGGCGCTGTGGGGGGTCGGCCCCGTAACGCTCCGCCGGCTGAACGGGATCGGCGTCTGCACCGTGGGCGACCTGGCTGCTGTGCCGCTGGAGCGGCTGGTCTCGACTGTCGGTGCCGCGCACGGCGCGCATCTCGCAGCGCTGGCGCAGGGAATCGACGACCGGCCGGTTCATCGGGGCGGACTCCCGCGTTCGGTGAGTCACGAGCAGACGTTCGAGACCGATCTGACCGGTGCCGATCGCGTGCGCAGCGAAGCGGTGCGCCTCGCCGACGCCGTCGCATCACGCTTGCGGGCCGGCGGGCTGTCAGGGCGGACGGTGACCGTCAAGGTCAAGCATCCCGACTTCTCGTTGCGGACGCGAGCACACACGCTCCCCGAGCCGATCCGGACCGGGCATGCGCTTGCCCATGTTGCGCAGAAGCTGATCGGCACGTTGGATCTCCACGCAGGGATCCGCTTGCTGGGAGTTGCCGTATCGAACCTGGAAGAAACGGCGTCTGCGGAGACGGAGTTCGCGACAGGATCATTCAACGAGCGCGAGGCGGCCCCGGCGCAGCCTCATCAGATGGCACTCGATTTGGACCTGCCGCCCGATGCCGCGACTGGGTGCGGTGACGAGACAATTCGGGGACCGACGGGTGACACCGAGCTCGACCTCAGGCTGGCAGATGCCCTTGATGCCATCCGAGACCGCTTCGGCCGCTCCGTGATCGCCCACGGCTCAGCAGCTCTGCGGGACAGCACGCCAGGCGAGCGTCGCTGGGGCCGCTGAGCACATTCCCTGGGGGTGCGTGGAAGTAGGGCCGAGCGCGGTCCTACACTGGCAGCAACATCGGCAATACAGCATTTGGAGCCTGTGCGTGCCGCTTTCGGAAGACGAACAACGCATCCTGCTCGAGATCGAGAAGGATTTCTACGACACCGATCCCGAATTCGCGCGGGAGGTGTCAGAAACGACGCTGACTCGTCACGCGCTGCGCAACATCCGCTGGGCAGTGCTCGGTGGCGTCTTGGGGCTGGTCGGCATCGGCTTGGGCCTGCAGGTGCACTTCGCGCTGTCGTTCGTCGCGTTCTTGGTCGTGTTCGCCAGCGCAGTGGTGATCGAGCGCAACGTCCGCAAGATGGGCAGGCTGGGGCTCGAGAAAGTCTCGGATTCGATCGCCAAGCGGTCGCGGCCCTCCAATCCGGATTCCTTCGGCGACCGCATGCGGCGCCGCTTCCGCAACGACCCCAGCTAGCCCAGCTCTTTCTTTCCCGCTCTTGTTCCCGGTCTTCATCGAGTACGGGCTCACGGGCCGCTCGGGCCACGGCTTCGCCCTGTGCTTGCCGCTCTAGCTCGCTTCGCTCACGGGCCGCTTTGGCCCGGGGCTCAGCCTCTGGTGCCGTTGACGACTGCTCGGTGGCGACGGCGCGAACGGGGCCCTGCCGTCAGCGCGGAAGGTCGGCACGCAGTCCCGATGCGATCCCATCGGCTGCGCGCCGACCGGATGCGCGCTTCGAGATGCTGTGCGTCCAGCCTGGCCTCAGTGACCGTCTGCGGCGGCGGGGGCTCGGCCGCGTACGCAGCCTCGGCAGCGGCAGCCGCCAACGAGCGCAGCTCGCCCGAATCGATGCGCAGCCTGCGATCGACGCGGTCGGCGAATTCGGCGTGCGTCTCGACCGCGCGCCGGTCAATGCCGAGGTTGAACAGCGTCTCAGCAACGTCATCCCATGCGGCACCGATCGCGGCGCGTGCATCGTGGCGGGCGCGGCGATGGTGCAGCGCCCGACGAACTCGCACGGCCGACGGCACGATGATGAGCCAGCCGATCCCGACCGCCAGCACCGCATAGAACGGAACGACGAGCCACTCCGACCAGCTTCCCGTCGGCGCCTGCGAGCCCTCGAAATCGAGGACGTCGACGAAGCCTTCGAGATCGCCTGAGAGGCCTTCCAGATCCTCGAGACCCAGCTCGCCGATGAACCCCGAGCCCGCTTCGCCGGCCGCCTCAGGATCGCCCGGCACTACTTGCTGGGGTGCCACCCCGGTGTAGACGACAGCTCCAGGGGCTCCCCGCCCCGGGGTCGGCTCGAAGTACACCCAGCGTCCCCCAATCCAGACCTCGGGCCACGCGTGATAGTGCTCGCCCCTGACCACGTAGACGCCGTCGATCAGCTCGCCGGGCGTGAAGCCGACCGCGACGCGCGAGGGCAAGCCGATCGCCCGGGCCATCGCAGCATAGGTACCCGCGAATTGCTCGCAATAGCCGCGCCGCTCGGAGAACAGGAACTGTTCCATGCGCTCAGCGTCGTGGCCGCTGGGCACTCTCAACGCGTAGACGAAGTTCTCGAGGAAGAAGTTCTGCAGCGCCAGGGCCTTCGCGTATGGGCCGGAAGCATCGGCCGTGATGTCAGCCGCGAGGCCGGCCACGCGCCGATTGAAGCCGTCTGGCAAGGCCAAGTACTTCTCGGCGATGTCTGAAGGCACGTCTCCGCTGGCGGCCACGAGCCCTGCGATTGAGGGAACGTCGACGCTCGAGCTGACCGTGTAGGTCATGCCCGACTCCAGCTCGCTGCTGTGCGCGGTGACAAGGGTGCCCGTCTCCGGGTCGTACAGCGCCTCGGGGCCGTCGTAGGCGACCGGTTCGTATGCGGCTGGCAGCCAGATGCTGTCGAGCGCTGCGATAGTGACCTGCTGGGTGAGCAACTCGTCGCTGGTTCGTCTGTCCAAGTGCCGGGACGCATCTCCGTAGAGCTGCTCGGATCCCCAGAACGTCCCGTCGAAACGGCTGAGGCCTGAAACCCTCCAGTACGCGGGCGCATCTGCCTCAACCCGGAACAACTCGGCACCCGAGGTGCCCACCAGGCGGCCTTGGGCATTGACCAGCGGGCTGATCGTCACCCTCGACGCGGGGGCACTGCCATCGAGGTCCTTCCATGAGACGATCGCCGGAGCGTCGCTGCCCGGCAGCAAGGGCACCAGCAGCGCAGCGCCGAGCGCGGCGGGGATTCCCAAGCGCAGCGCCGTGCGCATGGGCACCGTTGCGCGCCGCCGGTCGGATGCGCCCACCGATGTCCGGTCCCCGGTATGGAAGATGCCGTGTGCGGCCACGAACGCAGCTGCACCGACAACCATCGCAGCGGCGCTGCGGATTCGCCATGCATCGGTACCCAATGCCCCCACGAACGCGAGCACGCAGAACGCGGGAAGCAGCCCTTGCCCGACCGAGCGCGCACGCAGTGCCAGTGCGTCGGCGACAAAGGCCGCCAGCCAGATGACGGCGCCGCCGGCCAGCAGGAAGCCTGCGGTGGCCGGCGTCGGCGCTTCTACGATGCCGAAGGCGTCCCAAGCCGCGGTCACGTCGGCTGCCGCTTGCCGCAGTGTTTCGGCGGTAGGGAGCAAGCGCAGCCAGAGTGTCTCGGAGTACAGGGCCAGTCCTTCGACGATGATCAGCATCACCGCCGATGCCGTCGCCGCCGGAGCAAGGGGCCAGCGCTGACGCCGTGTGACCGCAGCCGAGGCATGGCCGCCCAACGCCATGATGAGCCACAGCGGCGCGTAATCCCAAGCGTCGAACAGGCGGCGAGCAGTGAGAACCGAGAGCAGGGTCAGCAGCCAGAGCGAGACCTCCACCTGCCACAAGCTGCGCCCCTTCATGTGCGCATCGCGTTCGCTTCGGACGATGTCTGCGCTGCAGCCCACCTGGGTCCGAGGTCGGCAAGCGTGCTGATGTCGACAACTCCCGGGCCGCCCGCCGGCAGAGCATCGCCAGATCTGCACACGCGGATGACGGTCATCGACGACGTGCGCGACCCCGCTGCTGCGATTGCTTCGGCATCTCGCGCCGCATCGAATGCGGTGCCTCCGAGCACCACAACCACTGCGCCTACGGCCGTCGCCGCGGCTGCCGCGAGTGTGCTGCGCAGGGATCCCTGCACCGAGGTCGAGACGTCGGCGAGGTGATCGAACAGATGCGCCAAGCCTTCCCCTGAGGTCACGAAGCCGGTGTCTGCACCGGCCACCGTCAGCAGTCGCAGCGGGTCACGCCGGGTCGCGCTGGCGAGCACGACGCTCGCTGCCGCAGATACAGCAAGCTCGAAGCGCTCATTGATGAGCGGGCCGGCATCGAAAGCGGTGCTGCGAGTGTCGAGCACCACCGTGACCCTGCTCCGGCGGGGCACTTCGTCTTCTCGCACCATGGGACGGCCGAGACGCGCCGTCGAGGCCCAATGGATACGACGGACATCGTCGCCGGCGGTGTAATCGCGCAGCGCATAAAAATCTTCGCCGATGCGTTGCAGGGTGTGAACGTCAGCTGCGAGGCCCAACGGCTCAGGCCCGCGAGCCAGGCGAGGCGGCACCAGTGTCTGCGTTGCCGGATAGACGACCAGCATCGTCCGCGGGCCGTTGCCGATGGATGTGCGGGCCAGGCCGAGCGGATCGACGACGTCGACCTCCGTTGGCCCGATTTCCAAGCGGCCGCGGCGCTGGGTCGGCAGCAGGTATGACGTGCTCAGACGCTCGGCGGCGAGCAGTGGGCCGACCCCCAAGCGCGCGCCGAGGGTGCCGGTCACCGGATCGGTGAGCTGGAGCAGCGGGGCATGGCCGCCCAGGTTGGTGAGGACGAGTTGCACTCGTGCCTTGCCTCCGGCATGGACGCGCGCAGGCTGGACCGAACGCTGGATCCTGAGACGGATCCGGCGCGTCCTGGCCCACACCACCGACCCCGAGATCAGTGCGATCCCCGCCAATGCGAGCACCAAGAGCTCGCCCATGCCGAACAGCCGACCGGCTCCGGCGGCGACCGCCGAGCCGATCCCGACGGACCAGCCCCGCCGCGTCAGCACACCGCTCAGCCCCTCGAAGCGGTGGCGGGCCGCAACTCGTCTCGTTGCGTCACCGGTTGCTTCCCGCTCTTGTTCGCTGCGCTCACGGGCCGCTCGGGCCACGGCTTCGCCATTCGGCTCAGCCTCTTAGCCGGCGGCGGTGGGGACAGCTACAGCGTCGAAGACCTCGCGCAAGGCTGTCTGGGCGGTCAAGCCCTGCAGCTGCGCATCGGCGCTCAAGCGGATCCGGTGACCGAGCACCGGTTCAGCCACGGCCTTCACATCGTCGGGCACGACGTAATTCCGACCGGCGGCGAGTGCGCGCGCTTGTGCCACTCGCTGCAGGTCGAGCGTGGCTCGCGGGCTGATGCCCAAGGTGATCGTGCCGCGCTGTCGAGAGGCATCGGCGACGGCGACGATGTAGCGGCGCAGCACCGGCGCAACGTGGACTTCGGTGACGGTACGGGTCATCGCCAACACCTCGCCGGCAGTGGCAACGGGCTCAAGGGTGATCTCCGTGGCGCCGTCGTGGAGATCGAGCACCTCAACGGCCGAATCCGCATCCGGGTAGCCGATGCTCACGCGCATCAGGAACCGGTCGAGCTGAGACTCGGGCAACGGGTAGGTGCCCTCGTGCTCGATCGGATTCTGTGTGGCGATCACCATGAACGGCTGACCGAGCGGCCGTGTTGTGCGGTCGGTCGTGACCTGGCGTTCCTGCATTGCCTCGAGCAGTGCCGCCTGCGTCTTCGGCGAAGCCCGGTTGATCTCGTCGACGAGCACGATGCTGGAGAAGAGCGCGCCGGGACGGAACTCGAATGTGCGCTCGCGCTCGTCCCAGACATTGACGCCGATGACGTCCGATGGCAGCACGTCCGGGGTGAATTGGATCCGGCCGAACGGTGCGTCAACCGAGGCTGCGAGCGATTTGGCGAGGCTGGTCTTGCCAACCCCCGGCACGTCTTCGATCAGCAGGTGTCCGTCGCACAGCAAGCACAGCAGCGAGAGCCCGACCGCGTCGGGCTTGCCTCGAATGACCCGCTCCACGTTCGCAGTGATGCGCTCGAAGGTCTGCCGGAATGTCTCGGCATCGGCCACGTGCGTTTGCGGGGGAGTGTGATTGCGCACGGCGTCTGGCTTTCGGGGCTGGAAGATTCCGTGTAGCCGGCATCTCGGCCGGGACATCGGAGAACGCTGTGAGGCTACTCAGCATCACTTCACCGTCACCGTCGCCTCCCGTTGCGTCACCGATTGCTTCCCGCTCTTGTTCGCTGCGCTCACGGGCCGCTCGGGCCACGGCTTCGCCATTCGGCTCAGCCTCTAGGGTGGCCCGGTGCGCCGAACACGGACTCCACGCGGCCCCGGCATCGGGCCAGCTCTGGCGGCCGTGGCGATGCGCCCGCGGCTGTGGCTCACTGCTGGGCGGGCCATGAGGCGGCTGATCCCGTCGCGCTGGTGGACACGCCCGCCGTTCCTGCCAGTGCCTCACCGCGACTATGTGCGATTCCGGCTGTTGACCGCCGTCGGCTCTGACGGCAGTGCGGCCGCCGGACCTGCTGATCTGATCCAGTGGCTGGAATGGTGCCGATGTTGGCCTGCCGCCACTGCGGTGCACCCGTCGCATGACGCCCGTGATCCTGAGCCGGCGCTCCTGAGGCCGTGACATGACTTCCGTTCGAACGGTCGCGTACGCGCCTCAGCCAGTTGCCGATGTCCTCAGCGGGAATGGTGCGACCAACGGCCATGCGGTCATTCGTGATGGGAAGATCTCGCGGCCCCGCACCGTGCTGTCGGAACGGACACTGGTGCTCAATGTCACCTACCAGCCACTGTCGATCACGACCGTGCGGCGCGCCCTGCTGCTGGTGCTGGCGGGCAAGGCCGATGTCATTCACACCAGGCCCGGCAGCATTCGCTCGCCTCGCCTGACGATGTCTGTGCCCTCAGTCGTGCGGCTGACGTATCACGCACGGGCGCCCTACCGGAGGCGTGCCCCGCTCCACCGGCGGGCCGTGTTCGCGCGCGATGCCTACCGCTGCCAGTACTGCGGGAACCGGGCCGAGTGCATCGACCATGTCCATCCGCGCAGCCGCGGTGGGGAACACACATGGGAGAACGTGGTGGCCTGCTGCCGCGCTTGCAACGTGGGCAAGGGAGACTCGTTGCTGTCAGAGGGTCGGTACCGGTTGCGCCAGACTCCCTACGCCCCCGAGCCTCTCGCCGTAGTGGCGGCGATGCGCAGCGACACTCCCACTGAGTGGACCGACTACCTCGGCGACCTGCGGCCTCAGCTCGTCTGAACCGCGCCGTGCGAACGCGCGGCTGTCTGCCATCGTGTTCCTGTGGCCGCGTGGGTACGCGACGAATGGCGCGCAAGCGCCGAATTGCTGCATGCACGTCCGATGCCATGCGACGGCCGGCGTCGCGTCTCGTGGTTGCGCCCCGCCGCACCTGCACTGATCCTGGGTTCTGCTAGTCCTGACCCCTTCGGCGGGAGGCGGACAGATCTCGTCCGGCGGCGCAGCGGTGGGGGCTTGGTGTGGCTGGATCCTGAGACAAGCGCGTGGGTGGATGTGTTCGTGCCCGCTGATGATCCGCTCTGGCATGCAGACGTCAGCAAGGCCTTTCATTGGCTGGGTCGCACGCTGGCCACGGCGTTCGCCGATGTCGGTGTGCCCGCCAGCGTGCATCGCGGCGCATACGAAGCTGGACCGTCCGATGGTCTGGTGTGCTTCGCGTCGCTCGGCCCAGGCGAGGTGATGGTGAACGGCCGGAAACTCATCGGCATATCCCAGCGCCGCACACGTGAAGGCAGCCGTTTCCAGTGCATTGCCTACAACCGCTTTGAGCTCGGCCCCCTCGCGACTGTCCTGGATCCCGCCACCGCCACCCGCGTCCGCAACCAGGCAGTCGGCTGGGCCGACCTCGGCATCACAGCCTCGCCCACCCACATCGCCAAGCTCATGGTGCGCTTCATCACCGCCCACGACGCTGACTAGCGCCGGCCAGGAGTCGCGCGGGACAGAGCCAGCGGCGGCGGGCACATCTGGGGGTGGACAGAGTGGGTATCTGACCCATAAAGTGGTGCGAAGTGGTTTGTAAGGGCAGAGATGCCCATGCAAATCAGGTTCCTATTCGGACCTTGCGGAGGCCCTGCGGTGGAGAGTCTGTTCGTCGGTCAGCACGAGCACTCGCTCGACGCGAAGGGCCGCATCGTGCTGCCGGCGAGCTTTCGCAGCGCTTTCGAACCATCCGGCTTCCTGATCAAGCACAGCGAGGGTTGCCTCGCGCTCATGACGCCGGATCGGTTTGGCGAGATCGCAGGCCGGATGTCCGAGCGCTCCCAGTCCGGCGGGCCGCACGGGCGCGCAGCCAAGCGCTCATTCGGAGCGGGAGCAGCTCGGGTCCTGCCGGACAAGCAGGGCCGGATAGCGGTTCCTGAGGAACTGCGCCGCTTCGCCGGCCTGCAGCGCGAGTGCGTCGTGATCGGCGCCATCGACGAAGTCGAGATTTGGGACGCAGGGCGCTGGCACGAGATGAACGCCCAAGGCGAGTCGCTCCTGGCGGCACCCGAGAGCGTCACCGAGACAGCGGAGCAGGCGTGAGCGTGTCCACCGCTGCTCGTTCCTTTCACGAACCCGTCATGGTCGACGAGATCGCCGGAGTCTTCGCACCCGTCGCCGGCGGGCTGTTCGTCGACGCAACTCTGGGGGGAGGCGGTCACGCCGAGATGCTCTTGCGGCAGCATCCGGAACGGCAGCTGCTCGGCATCGATCGCGATCCCGAGGCAATCGCAGCAGCACGGGAACGGCTTGTGGCCTTCGGGGACCGAGTCACGCTGCGCTGCGAGCGGTTTGACCGCCTCGGTGAGCTGATCGATGCGGCTGCTGGAGGCCCGCTCACTGGTGTTCTGTTCGACTTCGGCGTCAGCAGTCATCAACTGGATTCGGGTGAACGCGGTTTCTCCCACCGTCATGACGCCCCGCTGGACATGCGCATGGACTCCCGCTCGGAACTCGATGCCGCATGCGTCGTCAATACCTATGAGCTGGCCGAGCTGCGAGATCTGTTGAGGCGCCACGCAGACGAGCCTCATGCCCAGCGCATCGCCGCAGCGTTGGTGACCGCCAGACCGGTGCGCACCACCGGCCAACTCGCCGACATCGTCAAGGCTGCTGTGCCGGCCGCAGCGCGGCGCGGCCGCCGCCATCCGGCGATGCGAACGTTCGCGGCAATCCGCATCGAAGTGAATGACGAACTGAACCTCATCGAACCCGCAATGCGAGCGGCGCTCGCGCGCCTGCAACCACGTGGGCGCCTCGCAACGCTCGCCTATCACTCAGGAGAAGACAGCATCGTGAAGATCATTCTGCGAGAAGCAGCCGACGGGGTGTGCGAATGCCCATCGACGTTGCCATGCATCTGCGGAGCGGCACCCACCGTTCGCCTGCTGCGTCGCAAGGTCACACGGCCCAGCGCTGCTGAGGTCGAACGGAACCCGCGCGCCGCCAGTGCAGTGATGCGCGCTGCGGAACGCCTCGAGCCTGCACGCCGCTGATCCCAGCGACCGCAGAGAACAAGACGTCGCCCGATGGCCCTCGCCGCTGCCCACTTCGCTGTCGCGGACACGCCGCCGCTGGTGTCGGCGCGGCGCGCGGTAGGGCTGCGTCTCGTCGGCGTTACTGCGCTGCTGGCTGCTGCTGCGATCACCGTGCTCGCTGGGCTTGCGGTATTCCATTCCATGCTGGCCGCGGGCCAGTACCGGCTGTCAGAGCTGGAAGCGGAGATTGCTGCGGAACGAGAGCGTTTGATCGACCTTCGCTACGAACTCCAGACGCTCCATGGCCCTGCTGAGATCGAGCTGATGGGGGTGGGGGCGCTCGGCCTGGTGAGCGCGACGGATCCGATCGATGTACGGATCGAGCCGCGGCATATTGCCGCCGTCGACCCGCCGCAGCGAAGCATCCATGAAGGCGGAGACTGGCTCTCGATCAAGACGCTGCTGACCGACGCGTCCACAGCGCATGACCGACGTTCTTGAGCACTCCGAGCGCCATACAGCTCCGGCGCCATGGCACCCGTCGATGGGTGCTCCGCCGGGGCTGCGATCGCCGACCGCACGCTCGGGAACCGCATCGCGTGCGGGGACGACGGCATCTCGACGGTCTGACAACGCGACCTCTCGCCGGTGGCACCCCTCGTCGGGTACGAAGGGATCACGTGACGAACGGAGGCCGGAACCCGCCACAGCGAAGTCCGAGCATGGCCCTCACCGTCGCACGGCACGTGCTGGACCGCCGCGCCGGCGGGCGCTGCTGCTGATCATCGCCTCGGCCGTGGCGCTGGCCACGCTGGGCGCTCGCCTGGTTCAGGTGCAGGTGCTCGATCGCGAAACCTATGCCGCCCTCGGCGAACGGCAGGGGACAGCACAGTGGGAGCTGGAATCGGTCCGCGGCGCGATCCTCGACCGGAACCTGAATCTGCTCGCGGTGTCGGACAACCTGCCCACCGTCTGGGCCGATCCCCGCCTGGTGACCGACCCGTACCAGACGGCTGCCATATTGGCGTCGGTGCTGGATGTCGACGCCGGCGTCATCGCCGAACGGCTCGCGAGCGATCGGCATTTTGTGTACGTGGCGCGTCAAGTGAGCCCCGAAGACGGGCTGGCGGTGCAGGAGCTGCAGCTTGCCGGCGTCGGCGTGCGCGGGGAGTCGTCGCGGCTGCGGCCCAACGGCGACGACTTCGCCCGCGGGCTGCTCGGCGCCACCGACATCGATCAGAACCCGCTGGGTGGCGCCGAGAAGCAATTCGCCGAGGTGCTCGACGGCACAGACGGCCGTGAGGTGGCACGGATCGCCCAGAGCGGCATGCCGTTGCCGACAGGAACCGAGCTCTTTGAGCCCGTCAGCCACGGTGACGATGTGGTGCTCACGTTGCATACCCAGATGCAATGGGTGGCGGAGCGATCCGTCAGCGAAGCGGTCCGAGCGACCAGCGCCGAGAGCGGCATGGTGGTGGTGATGCAGACCGATACCGGCGACGTGCTGGCCCTGGCGGCGGTCGCCCGCGACCCCGAGACCGGCGAGATCAGGCCGGTGGCGTACAACCCCGCGTACACCGACGCCTTCGAGCCAGGGTCGGTGGCGAAGAGCTTCACGATCGCCACAGCGCTGGAAGCAGGGCTCACCACGCCGGTCGAGTTGCATTCGACGCCGGCCAGGTACACCTTCGCGGACAAGGAGTTCATCGAGCCCTACTCCAAGCCCAGCGACCAGATGACGACCTCGGAGATTCTCGTTCACTCATCGAACATCGGCACGATCAAGCTTGCCGAGCGGATCGGCGCCTCCGAGATGCAGCGTTCGCTGCGATCGTTCGGCTTCGGCCGCCTGACCGGTGCCGACGAGGTCCCGGCACTGCCCGGCGAGAGCCGCGGCATCTTGCGTGCCGCGAATCAGTGGCGCGGCACCGACCTCGCCACGATCGCGTTCGGCCAGGGCATCGCCATGACGGCGATACAGCTCGCCGCTGCCTACAACGCCATTGCCAACGACGGCGTCTATGTAACACCGCGCCTCGTGCTGGGCAGCGTGGGCAGCAACGGCGCACTGCGGCCTGCTGACCCGGTTCCGACGCACCGGGTGCTCTCGGAGCAGACCGCTCAACAGATGCAGGCCATCCTGGCCGACGTCGTTCGCTCGGGCACGGGCAAGCGAGCCGCCATCGACGGCTACCAGGTGGCGGGCAAGACCGGCACTGCGCAGAAGCCCAGCCCTGACGGCGGTTACTCCTCGGAGGCATACACGAGCTCCTTCGCAGGATTCCTCCCTGCTGACCGACCTGAGCTCACTGTGGTGGTGGTGCTCGACGAGCCCGACGAATACCGGGCTGCCCTCGTGGCCGCACCGGTGTTCGCGGAAGTCGCCGAATATGCCCTGCGCATGCTCCAGGTGTCACCAGATGCCTGAGCAGCGCAGCGGCGCGCCAGCCGAGGCAATACCGCTGGAGGAATTGGCCGCGGCAATCGGCGGTACCTGTGTACTGCCCCCGCGCCAGCGCGGCGACGAGACCGTGGGGCCGGCGACCCTCGTGCGCGGCATCACCCACGACAGCCGTTCAGTCACGCCCGGGGCGCTGTTCGGCTGCGTCCTAGGGCAGCGGCACGACGGTCATCGCTTCGCCGCTGAGGCGTTGGATGCAGGTGCAGCGGCGTTGCTGGTGTCGCAGGTGCTCGATGTCGACGTGCCCCAGATCGTCGTGCCCGACGTGCGTGAGGTGCTCGGGCAGGCGTCAGCTGCGGTGTGGGGACAGCCATGGCACCGCTGCCCGGTCGTGGGCGTCACCGGGACAGCAGGCAAGACGACGGTCACGCACGCCATCGCCGCCATCGCGCGCGCGTGCGGTACCACTTGTGCGGTGATGGGCACGCTGGACGGAGCGCACACCACGCCCGAGGCGCCCGACCTGTGTCGGCGTCTCAGCCAGGCCGCTGATGCCGGAGCCGGGATGGTCGTGCTCGAGGTGTCATCTCATGCGCTCGCCCAGGGCAGGGTCGATGGCGCCAGCTTCGCTGCCGGTGTGTTCACCAATCTCGGCCATGAGCATCTCGATTTCCACGAGACGATGGAGGACTATTTCGACGCCAAGGCGCGCCTGTTCGATGGTCGCAGCGAGATAGCTGTGTTGAACGTTGCCGATTCATGGGGTCGCCGCTTGGCATCGATCGCCGCCGGCACAACAGCCGAAGTCGTCGAGTGGCAGCCTTCCGATATCGACCGGATCGTGGTGAGCGCAGCGGGCATCAGCGGCCGATGGCGCGGCCGGTCCGTGCACTGCGGGCTGCTGGGCCGGTTCAATGCTGCGAACGTGGCGGCCGCAGCGGCAACGGCCAGCGCACTCGGCTTCGATGATGATGCGATTGCCGACGCGATCGCTGCTGTGTCCCCGGTACGAGGGCGTCTGTGGCCCGTCAGCGGTCCCGATGATGACATCACGGTCTTGGTCGACTACGCCCACAAGCCAGACGCACTTGCCGCCGCATTGGCCAGCGCTCGTGAACTCGGATCTGCAGGCGGCCGTCTGTGGGCAGTGTTCGGTGCAGGCGGTGATCGGGACCGGTCGAAGCGGGCGCTCATGGGCGCTGCCGCGGACCGCCATGCCGACGTGCTCATCCTGACCTCCGACAACCCGCGCAGCGAGGATCCTGCTCGGATCGCGGTCGACGTCGCCGCGGGCGCAGTGAGCCGACATGACGCAGACGACGGCTTGCACGTCGAGTTGGACAGGTCGAGAGCTATCTCCTATGCCGTCAGGAACGCTCAGGCCGGCGATGTCATCGTGGTCGCTGGAAAGGGCCACGAGACCGCGCAAGTGAGCGCGGGGCATTCCGTGCCGTTCGATGACGCAGACGCTGCTGCCGAGCACCTGAGACGGCGCGGGAGTGCACAGCGATGATTGCGCTCCTGATCGCCGCCAGCTCTGCGATGTTCGTGTCGCTCGTGGGAACTCGTTACCTCATTCCCTGGCTGCAAGCCCGCGGCGTCGGTCAACCCATCCGCCTCGACGGCCCTCGAGGCCACATCACCAAGGCGGGCACACCGACGATGGGTGGCGTCGCAGTCGTCGCGGCGGCCGTCGTGGGATATGTCGTCAGTCACCTGCGGGCCGAGACCGTCATCACGCGGTCGGGCATCGTGCTGCTGGCAGCCGTCTGTGCCGCAGGTCTCGTGGGCTTGGCCGACGACTGGATCAAGGTGAGCCGCGAGCGCAATCTGGGATTGAACAAGCGGGCCAAGCTGATCGGGCTGATCGCGGTCGGCACCGGCTTCGCCGTCGCATCGGCGTGGTGGGTGGACCTCGATACCGCCGTCGCATTCACACGGCTGGACGGCAACGCGCTGCGGGTTCCCGCCGCAGTGTGGATTCTGTGGGCGGTCATCATCGTTCTCGGCACGTCGAACGCGGTGAACCTGACAGACGGGCTGGACGGTCTCGCCGCCGGCGCTGCCGCAGTCGCCTTCGCGGCGTTCGTGGTTGTCGGGTACTGGGCATTCCGTCACCCCATCTCCTATGACGTCAAGCACCCGCTGGACCTTGCCATCGTCGCCGCCGCCATGGCCGGTGCCTGTGCAGGATTCCTGTGGTGGAATGCGCCCCCGGCGCGGATCTTCATGGGCGATACCGGCTCACTGGCCATCGGCACCGCGATGGCGGGGCTCGCAATGCTGTTGCACGTCGATCTCCTGCTCCCCGTCATCGGTGGCCTCTACGTCATCGAGACCGCGTCGGTGATCACCCAGGTGGGCTCATTCCGGCTCTTCGGCCGCCGCTTGTTCCGGATGGCGCCGATGCACCACCACCTCGAACTGGGCGGATGGCCGGAAACCACCGTGCTCATCCGTCTCTGGGTGGTGAACAGCCTGCTCGTCGCGCTGGCATTGGGCATGTATTACGCAGACTTTCTGAGCCTGGATCTCGTCGAAATCCCGGCAGGTTCGTTGTGAGCGCCCCCGACCTGGCGCCCGCAGACGGGCCGGTCGTCGTGGTGGGCATGGGAGTGACTGGACGCGCGGTCGCCTCCGCTCTCGCGTCGCGCGGTCATGAGGTGATCGCGGCGGACGACCGACCAGGCGAAGCGGCGCGCAGACTTGCCGGGCAGGAAGCTGCATTCGGCGAGATTCACGACTCCACCGATGAGGCACTGCTCAGCAACCTGGTCTCGGCCGCCGCGGCTGTGGTCCCCGCTCCGGGCGTGCCGCCGCGACACCTCAGCTACTCGCTGGCGGATGCGGCCGGAGTGCCGGTGGTGAGCGAGCTGGATCTGGCAGCACAGTGGGACAGTCGACCTCTCGCAGCGATTACGGGCACCAACGGCAAGACGACGGTCACGGTCCTCACGGAGAGAATGCTGAACCGGAGCGGAATCTCCGCTGTCGGCGCCGGCAATACAGATATCGCCCTGGTGGACGCTATTGACCGTGAGGTCTCCACGTTTGTGGTGGAGGCATCGTCATTCAGGCTGCACCGGGCGCGCAGATTCGCTCCCGCTGTCGCTGCGTGGCTGAATCTGGCCCCTGATCATCTCGACTGGCATCCTGACCTGCTCGAGTACGCCGCTTCCAAAGCCAGGATCTGGGCGGCGCAGGGCCCCGACGACGTCGCAGTAGTGCCCTTCGGCGACACCGATGTTGAACCGTGGACGTCGGGGATCCGTGCACGGCGTGTGACCTTCGCGACGCCCCAGCAACTTGGGGCACCGTGCGATGTGCACTACGAGCGCGGCGTCTTGGTCGCCCATGGCGACAGCATTGCGACGGTGGCGGACTTGCCCCGACGGCGTCCCCATGACTTGTCGAATGCCGCCGCTGCAACGGCTGTTGCACTGGAGATGGGTGCATCCGCCGAGGCGGTGGCGACGGAGTTGCGGTCATTCGATGGCCTGCCTCACCGGCTCGCATTCGCAGGTCGCGTCGGAGAGGTGAGCTTTTACGACGACAGCAAGGCCACGGCGCCGCACGCCACGGTGGCAGCGCTGCGCGGCTTTTCCGATGCGGTGCTGATAGCGGGCGGCCGGAACAAGGGTCTCGATCTCGGAGAGCTTGCCGCCGTTGCCGCGCACGTTCACGGGGTTGTGGCGATCGGTGAGGCCGCTGGCGAGGTTGTCGACTGCTTCAGCCAGCCAGCGTGCGGCCAGATCGAGCTCGTCCGGGCCGATTCAATGCCAGAGGCTGTGGAGGCTGCCCACCGGATGGCGCAGCCCGACCGCGATGTGGTGCTGTCGCCCGGGTGCGCTTCGTTCGACTGGTACTCGAGTTATGGCCAGCGGGGTGAGCACTTCAGCACGGCCGTGGCGCATCTCGCTGAGCGCATGCGCTCACGCCCTTCGACCGGAGACAAGCAATGAGCAAGCTGGATCTTCCGTGCACTCCGCCCCGGCTGGGCCAATCGGGCCCGTCGGTGCGCTACGCCGCCCTCCTGTCTGCCGTGTTCCTTCTGCTGCTCACCGGTGTCGTGCTGGTGTTGTCGGCCACATCGGCGACCGGAATCGATTCGTCCGACCGTCCACTGCAGTACTTCACCCGGCACCTGTGGTCGGTGGGGATAGCCGTGGCCGTGCTGCTGGTCACACTTGGCGTCGATTACCGGCACTGGCGGCGCATGGCCCTGCCCCTCGCAGCTGCGAGCGTGAGCTTGTTGGTCATCGTGCTGGCAGTGGGTCAACGCACCGGCGGCGCCCGACGCTGGATTGAAATCGGCCAGTTCAGCGTTCAGCCATCGGAGATAGCAAAACTGGCACTCATCGTGGCGCTGGCCGCATTCCTGGACGCCCGCAAGGATCAGATCGAGCGGCCCGACCGGATCCTGCGGCCCGCGATGCTCCTGCTCACCGCCGGCTGCTCGCTGGTACTGCTGCAGCCGGATCTGGGAACCACCCTCATCCTGGCCGGCATCGGGGTTGGCATGCTCTTCGTCGCAGGCCTGCCTGGCCGCGACCTGGCGAAGATCGCCGCCATCGTCGCTGTGGCGGCACCGTTGCTGGCGTACGCGGCGCCGTACCGCCGCGCGCGGCTGGCGGGCTTCCTGGACCCGATCGCAGAACGGTCCGAGAGCGGCTACCAGACCTTTCAGAGCCTCGTGGGTCTGGCGCAAGGAGGACTGCGGGGCACCGGGTTGGGGGCAGGCCAAGCCAAATGGGGCTGGGTGCCCAATGCGCCCACCGACTTCATTTTTGTCATCGTCGGGGAGGAGATGGGTCTCCTCGGCGCCCTCGGGCTTGTGACGCTCCTTGGGGTCGTCGGCATCGGGGGGCTCCGGACAAGCCAGAAGGCACCCGACCTGTTCGGCTCATTGCTCGCAGCCGGCATCGCCATCTGGTTCGTGCTCCAGACCCTGGTGAACGTCGGCGGTGTGGTTGGATTGCTGCCGGTGACCGGTGTGACGCTGCCATTCCTGTCCTTCGGCGGGTCGTCGCTGGTGGTGACGGCAGCAGCCGCAGGTTTGCTCCTGAATGTGACGCGGCGATCCGGTTGAGCCATGGCCGTACCCGGCAGCGCCCCGAACACTCCCAGCGTCCTGATCGCGGGGGGCGGCACCGCGGGGCACCTGATGCCCGGTTTGGCGGTGGCGTCGGCGCTGACCGAACGTGGCTGGCCCGCGGAAAGGATCCATTTCGTCGGCAGCGCCCGGGGCATCGATGCGCAGATCGTGCCCGATGCCGGCTTCGGTGTGACGTTGCTCGGAGGTCGGGGCCTTACTGCACGCCGGGTGAACCTGACGAATGCGCGCGCAGCAGCGAGCTTGGCGTGGGCCACAGTGCGCGGCATCGCGCTGGTGAAACGGCGGCGACCAGCTGCGGTGCTTTCGCTGGGCGGCTACGCCGCGCTTCCCGCAACCGTGGGCGCGGTGATCTGGCGCGTGCCATTGGTGATCGCCGAGCAGAACGCAGTCGCATCGGCAACGAACCGCCTGCTGGGCCGATTCGCACGCGCCGCGGCAGTACCCGTCCGCGGGACGGGGTTGCACAGGGAGGTCGTGACCGGCAATCCCGTGCGTCCGGCTGTCGTGGAGGCCGCGCTTGGAGCAGGCGAGGCGCGTACGGTGCTCGGCTGGCCCGCAGATGCGACCGTTGTGGTGGTGTTCGGCGGCTCGCTGGGCTCGCTCCGGATCAACACGGCCACCTGGACAGCGTTGGCGTCACTGCAGGACCGCGACGGCGTGTTCGTCTATCACGTGGTGGGCAAGCGCGACTGGGCTGAACGACCGCCGCCACCGCCACGGCGACCCGATGGCTCGCGGGTGCGAGACTGGTACCGAGCCGTGCCGTTCGATGATCATCTGCCTGTCGCCCTGGCTGCGGCCGACGTCGCGGTCTGCCGAGCCGGGGCATCGACGGTGGCGGAGCTGTCGGTCATCGGCACGCCGGCGGTGCTCGTCCCCTTGCCGATAGCGACCAACGACCACCAACGTCGCAACGCAGAGGAACTGGCCGCCACGGGCGCAGCGCGGGTGGTTGCCGACGCCGAGTTCGACGGGCAGCGGATGCTCGCAGAGCTCGAGCAGATGCTGGAATTGCGGCACCAGGCCAGACCGGAGCGTCCCCCCGCGGCGACCTTCGGTCGTCCAGACTCGGCACAACAGGTCGCGCAGCTCGTGATACAGCACAGTTCAGCGGTTCCTGGCTCAGTGGCACACGAGGATCGTTTGCCGAGAAGGCACACAACGTGACCACGTCGCCGTCCATCGAACCAGCGCGCCCGACTCGGGAGCCGTCGAGTCGGCCTCCCGACCTTGAGGAGCCTCGCACCATCCACTTGGTGGGAGCCGGTGGCGCCGGCATGAACGCCATCGGCTTGGTGCTCGCCGAGATGGGCCACTGCGTCAGCGGCAGCGACCTGAGGCCAGGCCCTGGCATGACGCGGCTCGCAGCCCACGGTGCCCGGGTCGTGATCGGTCATGATGCCGCCAACATCGGCTCGGCGGACATCGTGGCCCATTCGAGTGCGGTGCCCCAAGACAATGCGGAGCTCGTCGAGGCCCGCCGCCGAGGCATTCCGGTGCTCAGCCGGGCTGAGCTGCTCTCAGGGATCTGCCGGCGCAAGCAGACGCTGGCGGTCGGCGGAACCCATGGCAAGACGACCACCTCGTCGATGCTGGCACTGTGCCTCGTGGCAGCAGGTGAACACCCGTCATTTCTCGTGGGTGGCGAGGTGAACGAAATTGGCTCCGGGGCCGTCTGGGACACAGCGGGGGAGTGGTTCGTCGTCGAAGCAGACGAATCTGACGGGACATTTCTGGAGCTGGGTGCCGATGCGGTGGTCGTGACGAACGTTGAACCTGACCATCTCGACCACTACGGCAGTTTTGACGGCCTCGCGGCTGCATTCGAGAAGTTCGTCAGCCGCGCTGGGGGGCCACGCATCGTGTGTGCTGATGACCAGGGGGCTGCCGCGATGGCCGAGCGCGTCGGCGGCTGTGTGACCTACGGAAGCGCTCCGGGTGCCGACTACCGGATCACCGGCGCGTACAGCTCTCGAACCGGTGCGGGCTTCGAACTGGTCAGCGGCACGACGCCGATCGGCCATTGCGAGCTGCCGCTGCCTGGGCTGCACAATGTGGCGAATGCGGCCGGTGCTCTTGCAGCGGCACTTGAGCTCGGGGCCGCTGCGTCACCGATGATCGACGCTCTCGGTCGATTTGCCGGAGTGGCCAGGAGATTCGAGCGACGGGGCGAGCGTGATGGGGTGTCGTTCATCGACGACTATGCGCACTTGCCCACCGAGGTGACCGCGGCGATCACAGCAGCTCGCAGCGGAGGCTGGAAGCGGGTGGTCGCCGTGTTCCAGCCGCACCGTTACTCGCGGACTGCGGCGCTCTGGCAGGACTTCGCGGATTCCTTCACTGATGCCGACCACGTGGTCCTCACCGACATTTACGCCGCCGGCGAGGTGCCGCGACCCGGAGTGTCCACGGGGCTGGTGCTCGGCGCCGTGCTCGATTCCCATCCGTACGCGTCGGTGGCCTATCTGCCGGGCCGGTCTGAGTTGCGCTCGTACCTACGCACCAACCTGCGACCTGGCGACCTGTGCCTCACGTTGGGCGCCGGCGACCTGACGACGCTCCCAGATGAACTGCTGCATGTCTTCTGAGCAGTGGTCAGACCCGGATGCAGTTCGACGTGCTGCGACCGTGCTCGGCGACGATGCTCGCGTCAATTCGCCGCTGGGCGCGTTGACCACTTCGAGAGTTGGCGGTCCGGCCGCAGTGGCCTGCGTGGCAAACGGCCTGTCCGACCTGCAACGCGCGGCAGACGCCGCAGCAGCTTCTGGCCTCGAGATACTCGTCGTCGGGCGAGGATCGAACCTGCTGGTGGCAGACCGGGGATTTGAGGGCATCGCGCTCTTCCTGGGCGATGCCTACGAGGCGATCGATTTCGATCGTGTGAACGCGACCGTCACGGCGGGGGCATCTGTGGCCTTGCCGGTGCTGGCTCGTCAGTGCGCGGCGGCGGGCATCGGCGGCCTGGAATGGGCCGTCGGGGTGCCGGGTTCCGTGGGCGGAGCCGTGCGCATGAATGCAGGAGGGCACGGCAGCGATATGGCGTCGTGCTTGATCGACGCTGACATTGTCGATCTGGAAGCCGGGACCGGAGTTGCCTGCGACGTCAGCACCTTGAACCTGAGCTACCGCAGCAGCGGCCTCCAGAACCATCACGTCGTGGTTCGCGCGCGGTTGAGCGGGCACCAGATCTCCCCATCGAAGGCGATGGACCAGATCACGGAGATCGTGCGCTGGCGCAGGGAGCACCAGCCCGGCGGGCAGAACTCCGGTTCGGTCTTCATGAACCCGCCTGCTGATTCCGCGGGGGCTCGCATCGATCAGGCCGGTCTTCGCGGCTTGCGCATCGGCACGGCGGAGGTATCGCGCCTGCACGCGAACTTCATTGTCTCTGATCCCGACGGCACGGCGGCCGATGTCGTCGCGCTCATGGCCGAAGTCCGGCGTCGTGTGACCGAGTCGTCCGGGATCGTGCTGCAGCCCGAGATCCGCATGGTGGGCTTCGAGACAACACCGACGCCGTCTTGAGCAATGGCTGCGGGAGATGAGCGACCTCTGGCGCGGATCACGCGTCGCCGCCGCTGGCTGACCGCGGCGGCGTTCGTCGTGGTTGTGGCGTCAGCGGCCACGGCTCTCTTCGCAGCGGGCACATTCGCGGTCGACCGCATTCACTTCAGCGGTCTGCATCGCGTGAGCTACGACGAGGCATACGAAGCTGCCGACATCCACGTCGGGAACTTCATGGCAACTCTCGACGCCGGCGAAGCTGAAGGGTCGCTCGAGCGTCTGCCCTGGGTGGCCGAGGCCCAGGTGCGGCGGCGATGGCCGGCAACGGTGGACGTGCACGTCGTCGAGCGCACCGCAGCGGCAATTGCGCTGGCCGCTCCCAGCAGCTGGGTTCTCATCGACATCGAAGGTCGGGTCCTCACTTCACCGCTCACCGTCGTGCCTGAGCTTCCGCGCTTGTCAGGCATTGCTGCTGCGCCAGAACCGGGTGCTTTCCTCGCAAGCGATGCGAGTGCGCTGCTCGTCGCGTTGAGTGCAGCGCAGGGGCAGCCGGAGTTCGAGATTGCCTCGCTGTGGCGCGACAGGCGCGGGGATCTGAGCGCGCGTGTACGGCAACAGCCCGGAGACCTTGTGCTTGAGGTCGCGCTGGGGGACGAGTCGGCGATCGGGGCCAAGACGGCGGCGATTGCCGCTGTCATCGGAGAGATGACAGCCTCCGATGCCATCTTGGATGTGTCGGTTCCGCACCTGCCGGTGCTCCGCCCGTCGGGCTAAGCGGCCGAGCGCAGGGTCTTGCCGATGCACAGAGGCATCGGTACTGTGGTCAATTGCGCTATTTTCCCATAGAAGGTGCCCGTCGGCGGCACGTCTCATGTCGCGGCCGGCCAGTGAACGCAAGGAGCCCTGTGGCCTCACCACAGAACTACGTGGCACTCATCAAGGTGGTGGGCGTCGGGGGCGGCGGCTCGAATGCCGTCAACCGGATGATCGATTTCGGCTTGGGCGGGGTCGAGTTCATCGCCGTCAATACCGACGCCCAAGCCCTGCTGATGAGCGACGCCGAAGTCAAGCTGGACATCGGTCGCCAGTTGACGCGCGGGCTGGGTGCCGGCAGCGATCCCGAAATCGGCACTCGAGCCGCGGAAGAGCACCGTGACGAGATCGCCGAAGCGCTGCAGGGTGCGGACATGGTGTTCATCACGGCCGGGGAAGGCGGCGGCACCGGCACCGGAGCCGCTCCGGTGGTGGCGGAGGTGTCCAAGGAGGTCGGCGCGCTGACGATCGGAGTGGTCACGCGCCCGTTTGCCTTTGAGGGCAAGCGTCGGCAGATTCAGGCCGAACAGGGCATCGAGCGACTGAAGGAGCGTGTCGACACGCTGATCGTGATCCCGAATGATCGGCTGCTGACCGTGGCGAGCGAGCACACGTCGATCATCGATGCCTTCCGCATGGCCGATGACGTGCTGCGCGAGGGCGTGTCCGGCATCTCCGGTCTCATCACCACGCCGGGCCTCATCAATACCGACTTCGCCGACGTCAAGGCGATCATGTCGAGCGCTGGCACCGCCCTGATGGGAATCGGCCGTGCCCATGGCGAGAACCGCTCCAAGAATGCGGCTCGACAGGCAGTCTCGTCGTCGTTGCTCGAGGAGTCCATCGACGGTGCCCGCGGCATCTTGTTGAACATTGCCGCGGGGCCGGAGCTCGGGCTGTTCGAAGTCAACGAAGCGGCGGAAGTCATCCGCGAGGTGGCGCACGCCGAGGCCAACATCATCTTCGGCACGGTGATCGACGATTCACTCGGGGAAGAGATTCGTGTAACCGTCATCGCTGCTGGTTTCGACCGGTACGGGCCGGGCCGCTCTGGAGGTGCGGCGCTGGGCGACTACGCAGCCTCGGAGGAGTCCGGCGATGTGGCCGACCCATTCGGCGACCTCGACGAGGACGACGAGTCATTCGACGTGCCCAGCTTCCTGCGGTGACGCCTGAGTTACGTCGCAACCACTCCAGACTGCTGCACATCGGCGTCGGCTGCGGCCTCCCAACGGGGCTGCACGACGTGAGACGCCGCACCGGCGGGCGCTTCGGATGCTGACGCTGCGCCGACGCTGCGGGGACAGCTTGGTTCAGATCTCGGTCACTGAGCGCTCCGACGGTGACTGCGCTCCCATCGACGGGTCCGCCCCCGGCAACGTGACCGTCCTGCGGCAGGTCCATGGCACTCGAGTCGTCGAGGTCGGACGACCAGGAGAGCATCAGGGGGTCAGCGCCGACGCGGCATGGACATCTACGCCACGAGCCACTCTGGCCGTGCGAACCGCTGACTGCGTGCCGATAGTGCTGTACGGGACCGATGCGGCTGGTCGGGGAGCGGTCGCAGCAGTGCACGCGGGGTGGAGAGGTCTGCTTGATGGCATCGTCGCTGCGACCCTCGTCGAGCTCAGGTGCCATGGAATCGGTGGCCTGCGCGCCGTCGTCGGGCCGCATATCTGCCCGCTGCACTACGAATTCGGCGCCGAGCAGCTCGAAGCAGCGAGCAAGGCGCTAGGTCCCTCAGTGTCGAGCACAACGCAATGGCGCACCCCAGCGTTCGATCTGGGTGAGGCGACGCGGCTGGTGTTGCGACGCAACGGGGCAGTCATCGACAGCGAGGTCAGCCGTTGCACTGCTTCGGACGAGCGCTATTACTCGCACCGATGCCGCGGAGAGCACAGCCGAACAGCCGTACTGGTCTGCCTGGAGGCTGAGCGGGCAGCCGGACTGATCGATGATTGACGCCGAGGAGGTCCGCCGTCGCACCGAGCGCGTCAAGCAGCGGATAACCGATGCCGGCGGCGATGTTGCTCAGGTCGCCATCGTGGCGGTGACCAAGGGCTTCGACAGCTCGGCCATCGAAGCTGCGGCTCATGCCGGTCTGGCGATGATCGGTGAGAACTACGCCCAGGAGCTGCACGGCAAGTGGAACGAGGTGGACGCAGCAACCAAGACGGCAGTGGAGGTCCACTTCATTGGTCGGCTGCAGTCGAACAAGGTACGGCAACTGGCTGGAGTGGTGGACGTGTGGCAGAGCGTGGACCGAGCGCGGTTGGTCTCCGAAATTGCTCGCCACGATCCGGGGGCAGCCATCTTCGTGCAGCTCGACATAAGCGGCAGTGCCACGCAGGGTGGCTGCACGCCCGACGAGGCCTCGTCGCTGGTGGCTGCCGCGCGTCGGGAGGGACTCGATGTGGCGGGTTGCATGGCCATTGGCCCGCAGGGTTCGCTGCCTGAGATCGCAAAGGCGTTCGACGAGGTTGCACGATTTGCCGATCGGTATGAGCTCGAGCACCGCTGCATGGGGATGAGCGCAGATCTCGAGGCGGCGGTCAGAGCCGGTTCGACGATGGTGCGCATCGGAACTGCCCTGTTCGGGGATCGTCCGCTGCGAAATATCTCGGCGCGGGGTGCCTGACCGCAACTTGACAAGTCGGTACCCTGTGCGATCGAGGCAGTCTTCTGACCGGGACTGTTGTCACTGAGGTTCTGCATGGCATCGTTCATGAAGCAGGCAATGAGCTATCTGGGCTTGGGCCCGGATGACAGCTATGCGCCCCCACCCGAACGCGCCATGCCGGGCGACATGCCCGCGGCTGAGGCGTTAGCCGACCAGACCGGCCAGAGCGGCGTCACCGTGGTCGAGCGGCCAGCGGCGTCGACACCGCAGACTGCACCCGCCGGACCGACGTCGGCCGTGCGCCGCGTCGCCACATCGACAGCACAGCCGTTCGTGCTGATGCCGCGGATGTTCGATGACGCACAGCAGATCGGAGATCGCTTCAAGCGCGATCAACCGATCATCTTGAACTTGCAGGGCCTCGATCGTGATACCGCTCGCCGGCTACTCGATTTTGCCAGCGGGCTGTGCTATGCGCGCGATGGAGAGATGCGCAAGGTCGCAAACGCCGTCTACATGCTCGTGCCGGCAAATGTCGTGGTGAGCGATGACGAGCATCACGCAGTTGCCGCACAGGACGTCTCCGCGCAGGACGCCGGCCGCTGAGACGTTCCGCCGCGGATCAGCAAACGGAGCGATGAGATGCTGTGCACGCTGATATCCCTCTACGTGTTCGCAATCTTTGCGCGTGTGCTGTTCAGCTGGATCCCGCTTGCTCCCGAGAGCCCGGTCATGGTTGTGCGCACTTGGCTGGTGCGCATTACTGAACCTGTCATGGGTCCGTTGCGGCGGGCACTGCCCGCTGTGCGACTGGGCCGCGTGGCGCTCGACCTGTCACCGATCGTGCTGATCATCGGACTGCAGGTCTTCGTGGCGGGCATGCTGCTGGGATGCTGAGACGCTGGTACATTCCGCGCCATGGCCAGCCCTGATTCTCCTCCCGTCGAACCTTCCGATACCGAGGGCGAGGGCTTGCTCGAGACGATCGGCGCGCAGCTTGCGACACTCGCAGCGCAGGTATCCGAGATTGACCAGCGCATGAGCAGCGTGGAATCGGGAGCGCCTGCACAGCCCGTGGAGGTGCGGCTGTCGCCCGAGACCGTGGCGCAGATTGCCGATGCACTTGCTGCACTGCAGGCGGCAGGCAGCCAGGCGTTGGACGAAGCGTTCAAGACGGCGAGCGACGACCTCACCGAGGCCCTGTCCGGTCTCGTACGGTCTGAGATTTCGAGGACACTGACCGACGCGGGTTACACCGTCGAGGTCACCGAGGTCGCTGAGCCGGACATCGACGATGAGCCGTCCGAGGACGGCGCCGGCTCTGACGCTGCCGCCGCGAACGATGTAGGTGTGCTGCCCGAGCCGGAGCCGATTGCGGCTTTTGCGCGCTCTGGGCCAGATGCTGCGGCCATGCCGTCGATCGTCGCGCCGCTGGCCGCAGCCGAACGGATTGACGCCGCGTACGAATCGATCGGTTCCGGCTCGGAGGGCGGCACTGGCAACGACGACATCGATGAGGCAGACCGCGATCTCATCGACTCGGATCGGCCACCGCTCCGGCTCGACGAACTCGATGATCCCTTCCTGGATGCGCTGATCCGCAAGGAACCCCTGTCAGCTTAGACAGCCGCCCGCGAGCAGACCGCCAGGTCGAGATCAGGTTCGTCGCTGCCGTCGAGCCAGTGGATCTCCTCCGCCAACACGGCCGCTTTCACCAAAGGCTCATGCTGACGGATCGCATCCAGATTCGGCGGGCTCCAGCGGATCGTCAGATTGATGCGGTCGGTGACTTCGAAGCCGTGCTCCTTGCGCGTTTGCTGAATATGTCGAATCAGATCGCGAGCTGCACCTTCGGCCTCTAGCTCGGCTGTGACCGTGGCGTCCAGCGTCACCACGAGCTGCTGGTCGTCGAGCACCGAGGTTGTGGCCGGATCCGCGGGTTGCAGGGCGAGCTGGTATTCACCCTCTTGCAGCTCGTGGCCGCCGGCGACCACTCCGCCTTCGGCGGTGACGTGCCAGTCGCCTTTTCGGGCGGCTGCAAAGACCTCTTGAACAGCGGCGCCCAACCGCGGCCCCAGCACCGAGCCGTCCGGGCGCAGCACATGGGTTGCGAGGTCGCCGAGCTCATTGCGGAGCTTCACTTCCCGGACATTGATCTCCTCGGCCAGGAGAGTTGCGAACGGCTCGAGCAGTTCGGCACCGGCGCCGGCCACGGTCACGCTGTGCAGCGGCAGCCGGACGCGCAAGCCGGCATCCTCGCGCGCTCGCAGCGCTGCCGAGGCCGCAGCGCGCACGGCATCCATGCGTTCGACAAGATCAGGATCGAACGGGAGCATCTCAGGGTCGGGCCAGTCGCTCAGGTGCACGCTGTCACCGCCGGTCAGCCCGCCGTAGATCTCTTCGGTGATCATTGGCAGGAGCGGGGCCGCCATGGCCGCAAAGATCCTCAGCACCGTGTACAGCGTGTCGAAGGCGTCCGGGTCGCCCGTCGTGCCGCCCTCGGCGGACAGGACGCGGGTGAACTCGCCCCAAAAACGTGTCCGGCTGCGGCGGATATACCAGTTGTTGAGTGCGTCGATGAACGACTGCAGCTCGGCGGCGGCCCCTGGCAAGTCATAAGCGTCGAAACTCGCCGTCACTGATTCCAGCGTGACCCTGGTCTTGGCCAGCAAGTAGCGATCGAGCGCATACGGAGAGTCGGCTCGCACCTTGGCCTCGTAGCCATCGGCATTCGCGTACAGCGTGAAGAATGCGTATGAGTTCCAGATCGGGATCAGCACCTGCCGGGCGACCTCGTCGATGCCGCTGTCGGAAATGCGCGTATCGCCGCCCCGGACAATGTTCGTCGCCATGAGATACCACCGCAGTGCATCGGAGCCCTGGTTGGCGAAGATGTCGGTGGGCTCGGTGTAGTTCCGCAGCCGCTTGGACAGCTTGTTGCCGTCGGCGGCCAGCAGCACGCCATGGCAGATCACGTTCTGGAACGCCGGCTGGGAGAACAGCGCTCCCGCCAGAACGTGGAGCGTGTAGAACCATCCGCGGGTCTGGTTGATGTACTCCACGATGAAATCGGCCGGGAAGTTCTTCTCGAACCACTCGGAGTTCTCGAACGGGTAGTGCATCTGCGCGAAGGGCATGGATCCCGACTCGAACCAGCAGTCGAGGACCTCGGGCACACGTCGCATGGTCGAGCGGCCCGTGGGGTCGTCCGGGTTCGGGCGCGTCAGCTCGTCGATGAACGGCCGGTGCAGATCCGTCGGGCGCACGCCGAAGTCGGTCTCGATCTCGTCGAGACTGCCGTAGACATCGATGCGGGGGTAGTCAGGGTCGTCGCTCATCCAGATCGGGATGGGCGAGCCCCAGAAGCGGTTGCGACTGATGGACCAGTCACGGGCACCTGCCAGCCATTGGCCGAACCGGCCATCGCGTACATGGCCGGGCACCCAGTTGATCTGCTGGTTGGTCTCGGCCAACAGATCGGAGATCTCGGTGACCTTCACGTACCACGAGCTGATGGCCTTGTAGATGATCGGGGTGTCGGTGCGCCAGCAGTGCGGGTAGTTGTGCTCGTAGCTGTCGTGCCGCAGCACCCTGTCGCGTCGCTTCAGCTCGGCGATGATCTGCGGGTTTGCCTCGAAGACGTTGAGGTCGGCCCACGGCGTGACCGGTTGGGTGAAACAACCCCGGTCATCCACTGGTACTGCATCGGCGATCTCGATGCCGTGGGCCTCGCAGAGGAACTGGTCCTCCTCGCCGAAGCCGGGTGCCAGATGAACCACGCCGGTGCCTTCGGTGGTGTCCACGAAGTCGCCGGCGAGCACCCGGAATGCCTCGGTGCGATGCGCGAAGAACTCGAACATCGGCGAGTAGCGGCGGCCGGCGAGCTCAGCGCCGCTCATCGTGCCCACGACGGTGTAGGGCTCGAGGTCTGCTGCGTACTGCTCGAGACAGTCCGATGCGAGGACGTAACGGCCAGCACCGAGCGCCTCCGACTGCACGACGGCATAGGAGATCTCCTCGCCGACGGCGACTGCGAGATTGGATGGCAGGGTCCACGGTGTGGTCGTCCATGCGAGCAGGCGCAACGGACCATCTGCGCTGCCTGTGCTGCTTGCGCCGGCTAGCTCATCTGGGTCCGCGAGTTCGAACCAAACCGTGATGGCGGGATCCTGACGAGGCCGCGTGGCATCGTCGAGCCTGATCTCGAAATTGGACAGCGGTGTCTCGGCGCCCCACGAATAGGGCATCACCCGGAACGCCTGGTAGACGAGACCACGATCCCAGAGCTGCTTGAACGCCCACATGACCGATTCCATGTAGGGCAGATCCATCGTCTTGTAGTCGTTGTCGAAGTCGACCCATCGTGCTTGGCGGGTGACGGTCTTGCGCCATTCCGCCGTATACCGCAGCACTGAATCACGACATTGCGCGTTGAAGCGCTCGATGCCGAAGTCGGTGATCGCAGCGCGCCCGCTCACGCCGAGCTCGCGTTCGGTCTCCATCTCGGCAGGCAGGCCGTGGCAATCCCAGCCGAAGCGCCGGTTGACGCGATGGCCACGCATCGTCTGGTAACGAGGGACGACGTCCTTGACGTATCCGGTCAGCAGGTGGCCGTGGTGCGGCAGCCCGTTGGCAAAGGGCGGACCGTCGTAGAAGACGAACTCGTCGTCCGCGGACCTGTTCGCGATCGACGTCTCAAAGGTGCCCTGCTCGTGCCAGCGCGCAAGGATCCGTTCCTCGATCTGCGGGAAGTCTGCTTGCGCAGGCACACGTGGGTACACGGTGTCGGTCGGCTCTCGCTTCACCAGCGCCTCCTGGGCCTCGCTCGAGCCCACGAGTCAGCGAGGGTACCCCTGAGGCAGGGAAATCAACGGGGATGCGAGCTGCCAAACAGACTCGAAATCGGCATCCCCAGGCGACGCTTGCATTCGCGTCTCTCACGGGCGACCCGTTGCTTCCCGCTCTTGTTCGCTACGCTCACGGGCCGCTCGGGCCACGGCTTCGCCTTCGGCTCAGCCTCTAGACTGCCGCGTCGCTTCTGTGGGGAGGAGTCATGGCCACTGCGAAGAAGGCTTCCGCCCGTAAGGCTGCTGCGAAGAAGGCTCCCGCACGGAAGCGGGCAGCAGATTCCTCGAAGGCCGAGACCGCCACGAGCAAGGCAGGCGCTACGAAGAAGACCGCAGCAAAGAAGACCGCTGCCAAGACAGCGAGCACGGCCAAGAGGGCACCTGCGAAGAAGGCCGCAGCCCGCCGCAAGGCTCCAAAGCCCCGCTTCGGCGAGGTGTTTCTCGAGAAGCAGCGACAGGCGTTGCTGGCCGAGCGCCGTCGCTACACCGAGCATGCTGAGCGGTATGAGGCCGAGGCCGAGCAGCTCGTGAATGAACGCGAGCCGGGCGATGTTCAGTTCGATGAGGAGTCGGGTGAGGGAGACTCCATCGCCGTGGAGCGCGATCGGGCGCTGCAGATCTCGGCTCGTGAGCGTGAGGAGATCGCCGAGATCGATGCGGCTTTGGCGCGCATCGAAGACGGCACCTATGGCATCTGCGTCGTCTCGGGCAAGCCGATCCCCAAGGAGCGCCTGGAAGCGATCCCGCACGCTTCCATGCGCGTGGAGGTCAAGAGCAGCGGTCCGGCGTGGCGTCGGCCGTAGAGGCTGACCCGAGGTGTTCGCGAGCCGCCCGTCAGCTCCGCGAGACCGTGTGACGCGCAACCTCAGCATCGCCATCGCCTCGGTTGCAGTTCTCTGCCTGGATCAGCTCACCAAGACATGGGCCGTGGTCGCCCTGGACGACCGCATCATCGACCTCGTGTGGACGTTGCGCCTGCGACTTGTGCACAACACCGGTTTCGCCTTCTCGGCGGGCCAGCGACTCGGCCCGGTGCTGGCACTCGTGGCCATCGTGATCGTCGGCGTGCTCTGGCTGTCGCGACGTCGTGTCCAAGGCCAATGGGCCTCAATCGGTCTCGGCGGGATCATCGGGGGAGCACTGGGCAATCTCGCTGATCGTGTCTTTCGCGGCGCGGCATGGGGGCGTGGCGCAGTAGTCGACTTCATCGATCTGCAGTGGTGGCCGATATTCAACGTGGCTGACGCCTCCATTACCGTCGGGCTCGTCGTCGTGCTGTTCCACCTGTATCGAAGCGACCGGCGTCGGGCCAAGGCTGCCCGAGAGGCATCTGGGTGAGCGATCGGCCCCAGCGCTTCGAGATACCGGAGTCGCTGTCCGGCGAACGCATCGACCGTGCGCTGTCGCTGTTGACCGGGCGGCCCCGATCAGACACGGCGAAGATGATCGCGCAGGGGTGGGTTCTGGTCGACGGCCAGATCGCTCGGGCCGGTTCCCTGCGGGTCGCTGCTGGCTCGACGGTAGAAGTCACGGATACGCAAGTTTCCCCAGCGGTCCGCGAGCATCGCCGTGAGCGTGCCCCATTCGATGTCCTGCATGCCGATGGCGACATCGTGGTCGTGGACAAGCCGTCCGGAGTCGTCACCCATCCCGGCAGCGGACATGCGGCGGGCACGCTCGCTGACGGATTGGTCGAGCGGTATCCGGACATGGCCGGTGTGGGTCAGCCCGGCCGGCCCGGCATCGTGCACCGGCTCGACCGGGGGACCAGCGGCGTCTTGGTGTGCGCACGCAGTTCTCGGGCGTACGACGCGCTCGTCGAGCAGCTCACGAACCGGCAGGTTCGCAGAACCTATGCAGCCCTCGCTCGAGGGCACCCCTCTTCGCCGACGGGCACGATCGAGGCGCCGATCGGCCGGGATCGGGAGCATCGCACGCTCATGGTCCTGACATCGGAGGGTCGTGAGGCCCGGACGCACTACAGCGTCGTCGAGACCTATGCGCATCCCGTGGAAGCCTCGCTGCTCCGCTGCCGACTCGAGACGGGGCGGACGCACCAGATCCGGGTGCACCTGGCCAGCATCGGGCTGCCGCTGCTCGGCGACCTGACCTACGGCGGGCCGGATCCATTCGGCATCGGCCGCCCGCTGCTGCACGCGATCCGGTTGGTGTTCCAGCACCCGGTCACCGGTGCGGACATGAGCTTCGAGGCCCCGATGCCAGATGACTTCATCGAGGCGCTGACGCGCTTCGCTGCCGATCCATCGGCTTTCCCGACGGAGTGAGGTGTCAGGCGGCTGAGCCCGCGGCGTCGGGCCATGGCGCGCGACCCCGGGCTATCTCGGCAACTGCAGCGAGACTGTAGGAATCCAGTTCGGCGCGCATGCGACTGCCCACCGAGTCCCAGATCGCCAGCAAGACGCACTGTCCCTCGTGGTCGCACGCACCATCTTGATGAGGCTGGCCGAAATCGCCGAGAGCGATGGGGCCGTCGACTGCTCGAATGATCATCCCGATCGTGATCTCGGCTGGGTCGCGAGCCATCACGTAGCCGCCGCCGACACCACGTTTGGATCGAACCAAGCCTGCGCCCTTGAGCGCGAGCAGGATCTGCTCGAGGTAGGGCTGGGGCAGACCTGTGCGTTCCGCGATATCGCGCACCGAGGTCGGCCGGCCGTTGTCGTTGAGGACCAGGGACAGCAACGCGCGGCTCGCATAGTCTCCCCGCGTCGAGACCGCCACGGTGGCAGCGTAGCCCCGACACCGGCTCAGCCTCCTAGGGTCAGCATCGTGGAGGACTACGCCGTCGAGCACAGCGGGAGCAGCGAGCCGCTGGCGCTCGACCGCACACTGCCGACGTATGACGACCGATGCGTCACTGCTGTGGCTCCGGCTCTGTGCGCCGGCGTGGAAGCTGATCTCGTCAGCGATGCAGCAGCAGCAGCACGCACGGTGGTGCTGCTGGTCGTGGATGGCCTCGGCTGGCACCAGTTGCACCGCCATCGAGCGCTCGCACCGTCGCTTGCTGCGGCGAGCGACGCGACGCCGCCGATCACCACGGTTGCTCCCAGTACCACCGCGACGGCAATGACCTCGCTGACCACCGGGGCAGCGCCGGGTGAGCATGGACTGGTCGGTTACCGCATCGCGACTCCTCTCGGGCTGCTCAATGCGCTTCGCTGGCGGGCCGGCGGTCGGGATGTGCGAGCTGCGCTGCCGCCCAGCGAGCTGCAGCCCGTCGCACCCTTCTGCGGCCAGCCCACAGCCGTCGTGACACGTGCCGAATTCCGCCACAGTGGCTTCACCGGTGCCCACCTTCGCGGCGGCACATTCTGGGGATGGCACGACCTGCCTGACTTCATCGCGGCAGTGCGGGGTGCCGTCGACGAGGGCTTCCGGTTCGTCTTCGCCTATTACGACACTGTTGACAAGATCGCTCACGAGTTCGGACTCGGCGAGCGTTACCGCTCCGCGCTCGCGAATACGGAGCGCCTGGCCGTGGCCTTGCGCAGTGACCTGCCCGCCGAGGTGCCGCTTATCGTCACTGCCGATCACGGAGTCGTCGAGGTGCTCGAACCTCCGGTGATGCTCGATCCCGAGGTCGTAGCACTCACCGACGGCTGGTCAGGCGAGGCCAGGCTGCTGTGGCTGCACGCATGCGCAGGTGCCGAGTCCGAGCTCGCGTCGGCCTGCGAGCGCTACGTCGGCATTGCCGAGATCGCTCCTGTCGAGCAGGTGCTGGACGAACAATGGCTGGGTCGTCATGTCACCGAGACGGCAAGGGGCCGGCTCGGTGATGTCGCGCTCGTGCCCAGAGGTCTGCAGGCTTTCACGATGCCCGACGAGGACCAGCCCCACCACGCACTCATCGGCCGCCACGGGGGCTTGACCGCCGAAGAAATGCTGGTGCCGTTTGCACAGCTCTAACCAATCCGGGCGGCAGTGCTGGGTCAACGTGTGCCCCGTGTTTATGCGGCCGAGAGCACTGCGGCCCGGCGGGGATGGTTTTTCCGCCAGATAGCATTTTGCTGGTGGTCGGCAGTCCAGTTCCAGACCCAGAGCAGGGCGTGTTGCTGGAGAGCGGACCACTCACGGAAGACGACATCGACGACGAGGCCTTCGTTCCCGAACCTGCGAAGCTCATGCGTATCGGCGGCATGATTCGCAAGCTGCTCGAAGAAGTCCGCCACGCGGAGCTCGACGAGGCGGGTCGCGACCGCATGCGCGACGTGTATCACCTGTCGGTTGACGAACTGGGGACAGCACTGTCCGAACCGCTCGCTGACGAGCTGAATCGGATTGCGCAGCCGTTCGACGAGGACATCCCGTCGGGTCCTGAGCTGCGGGTCGCCCAAGCTCAGCTGGTGGGATGGCTCGAAGGGCTCTTCCACGGCATCCAAGCCGCGGTGTCAGCGCAGCAGATGATGGCGGAGCGGCAGCTGCGCACGATGCGCAGCAATGCACTCGAAGCCGGCGGGCAGCCCCAGAGCTCGCCTGCGGCAGGTCGGGGCGGTGTCTATCTGTGAGCAATCACCGGAAGAAATAGCCAAAGGAATCAGCTGGCCGGCACCGGGGGATCGGCCAGCGAGCATCGCAGGGAGCGAGAATCACATGGCGCTCGAGGTTGAGACAAAGGACTGCACGGCACTCAGCGATGCTGAGATCTCCGAGATGGCCGAACTGGTCACCGGCGAGAACGTTCACTTCGACGTCGGCCACCTTTCCAAGCAACGCGATGCATGGGTTCTCATCACCCATGTGCGAGATGGTGCCAAGCTCTCTGCGTACGGCTTCTGCACGCTTGAGCGGGTTGGCGGCGACCCGACGGTGCTGATGGGCGCCGGCGCCACACGGCGTTCGGCTCGCCGCGACAGCGCTCTGCGGGCGATGATGACCGATCAGCTCCGGCGCGCCGTGCTGGCGTTCCCCGACGAGGACGTGCTGGTGGCCTGCCAGATGGCCGACGCGGCCGCGTTCACGGCCTTCAAACCGCTTGATCGGGTGGTGCCCCGTCCGGGCTACGAGCCCAACGGCGAAGACCGCGCCTGGGGACGACGACTGGCCAAGCGTTTCGACGTGCAGGGCGAGTACAAGGCACGAGAGTTCAAGGTTTATGGGGACGGCGGGCCGTCATTTGTGCTGAATCACACGGCCCCGCGACCTGAGAAGCTCAATCCGGCGATGATCGAGCTATTCGACGGCTTCGATACGGCCAACGGCGATGCATTGATCGCTTTCGGCTGGGCCAGCCGGGAAGATCTCGCGAAGCTGCTGTAGCGGCCGCAGCCCATGGGCTCGGACGGGGAGCGCATGCGCTGGTGACCTCCGGATTCAGCGAACTGGCTCGCCGTCGCAGGATGACCCGGCACTTCCTGCCGGATCGAATCGATGACGACATGCTCGAGCGAATTCTCGACACCGCCCGCCGCGTCCCGTCGGCCGGCAACACGCAGGGATTCGACTTCGTTGTCCTCCGGGGCCCCAGCGAGACGACTCGTTACTGGGACACCACCCTGCCCCCAGACCGTCGCGAGAGGTTTCGCTGGGACGGGTTGCTGGCCTGTCCGGTACTCGTCACGCTGTGGGCCGATCCGCAGGCCTATATCGACCGCTACGACGAGCCCGACAAGCAACGCTCCGGACTGGGCTCGGGCACGGCGGCCTGGTCGACGCCGTACTGGACCGTGGACGCGGCGTTCGCTTCGCTCGCATTGCAGTACGCCGCACTCGACGAGGGGCTCGGCGTGCTGTTTTTCGGCATGTTCGATCATGCTGCTGGCGTGGCAGCAATGCTCGGTGTCCCGCCAGCGCACGAGCCGGTCGGCGTCGTGGCACTGGGCTGGCCCGATCGAGCGGCCGAGGCGTCCAGCGGTCCGGCGGCGAGCCAGGACAGGCCCCGCCGCCCGCTGTTCATCGACGAGCCGGGCGAAGCGGCAGCTGCCGACCGTCCGCTGGTGCACTGGGGTTGCTGGACCGGTGGCTGAGTACCCCTGTTTCGCCTTGTCGCGCAGCCTCAGGAAGAGGCGTCTGCCGGTGAGCCGCTGGTAAGTTGCTGCGGGAACGGCCGTCATGCACCGTTCGGCCGCGCCGATCCCGACCCGGGAGGAATGCTGACGTGGGCGATGAGACTGCGCCGGATGAGATCGGGCCAAAGCCGATGGCCATGGTGGAGTACCTCAAGCTCGGGGATGATCCCCATCTGGTTGCCAACGTCTGCAAGGCATGCGGGGCCAGTTACTTCGACCGGCGCAATGCCTGCGCCGCATGCGGTGCACGCGAGTTCTCCGCCGAACGGCTTGCCAACACCGGCGCAGTACGCACCTTCACCATCGTGCATCGTGCCGCCCGGGGAGTTCCGGCGCCGTACATCTCGGCGGTCGTCGATCTCGACGGGGGCGGTCGCGTGAAGAGCAACATCATCAACATTGAGCCCGCCCCGGACAACGTGAGTCTCGGCATGCGTGTACGCCTCGCCACCTACGTGGCCGCCACCGACGACGATGGCAACGAAGCCGTCGCCTTCGGCTACGAGCCCGAAGCAGCCTGAGGCTGCACCCGTTACTTGCCCATCCTGTACACCGACAAGCAACTGCACCAGCGACAAACCCGCCTCATGAATAGGGAGCACCCATGAGCAACGAAGACCCCGTTTGGATTCTCGGCACCTCCATGACCAAGTTCGGCCGGTACGCCGACAAAGACCTCATCGACCTGGCCGCGCAGGCATCGCTCGGGGCACTCGACGACGGCGAGGTGACCATGGCCGAGATGGATGTCTTAGCGGCAGGTTGCCTGTACGAGGCCAACGGCGGCGTCGGCCAGCGTCTGCAGAAACAGCTCGGCCAGACCGGCATCCCCGTCTACAACGTTGCCAACGCCTGCGCAACGGGAGCGACTGCGGTCCGCACGGTGATGATGGCGATCAAGACTGGAGAGGCCCAGATGGGCCTGGCCGTGGGCGTCGAGCAGATGGGCAAGATGGGCATGCTCGGTGCTGATCGGGCTGCCCGATCCGACAAGCAGGTGTTCGAGCGCAAGGGACGCTTCGGCTCCGTCGTCGGCGTCGAGGGACGGCTCGGCACCAACATGATGCCCGGCGTGTTCGCACAGGCCGGCATGGAGTACGCCTACGAGAACGACGGCGTGGGCTTCGAGCAATTCGCCAAGGTCGCTCAGAAGAACCACGAGCACTCCACGCTGAACCCGCTGGCGCAGTACCGCAAGGCGTTCACGCTGGATGAGGTCATGAGCTCGGAGGTGATCGCCTACCCGAACACCTTGCTGATGTGCTGCCCGACCGGCGACGGATCGGCGGCGGTGGTGCTGGTCTCCGACGAGAAGCTGAAGACGCTGTCGCGTGAACAGCAACAGCGCGCGGTCAAAGTCTCGGCTTCAGTGCTCACGTCAGATCCCTGGACCGAGGGCTGCCAGGTGCAGCCTGACGTCAACACGCTGACTCGCAACGCCGCGGATGCGGCATACGAGGCCTCGGGTGTGGATCCGGCCGATCTCGACTTGGTGGAGCTGCACGACTGCTTCGCAACCGCCGAGCTTCGGCACTACGACAACCTGCGGCTGTGCGAACCCGGCGGCGCCGGCGAGTGGATCGACAAGGGCGGCCCGTGGCGCGACGGAGAGATCCCGGTCAATGTGTCCGGCGGCCTGCTGTCGAAGGGGCACCCGATCGGCGCCACCGGCGTGGCCAACCTGTTCGAGGTTGCCACCCACGTCCGCAGCGAGGCCGGCGACCGCCAAGTGCCCGACGCCAAAGTCGGTCTGGCACACGTCATCGGCCTCGGCTCCAGCTGCGGCGTGCACATCCTGGAACGCTCCGGCCTGTAGCCCCATGGGAGCAGGCCCGCTGGCCTGTGCGAAATTCAGCGAAATTCACTGGGTGTCAGTGTGAGGGCGTCACTACGCTCGCGAGAGGGCCAGCCTCTCCGGGTGAAGCGCCTTCTCAGACTCGGCCACCCGGTTGAGGCTGGCCTCCTCGGTCACTGTACTCCGGCGAGCACGCCAGCAAGACCTAGTTATTGAACGCGGCCAGGGTGGGGGCGAGTTCGTCGAGGTACTGCAGGGTTTCGTCGGCTGAGGGCAGGTCGAAGTTGACGGGCGTGAGAATGAACTGGCTGACGCCGGCTTCGGCGTAGGACTCCAGCCGGTCCATACGGGGCCGGCCCCAGATGTAGAGCGTGATCGGGATGTCGTCGGCGTTCTCGCGCCCCGCTTCGGCAGCGAGGCGGCGGAACCGTTCGATGCCGCCGAGCACGTCGGGCTTGCCGGTGGTGTTCATGACACCCACGTCGATGGGCGCCCATTCGTCGGCGTACTCCGCCGCATGCTGGATGCCCAGCGGGCCGGCGTTGCCGAGCGCTATGGGCACTGTGCCGTTGGCGGGTTTTGGGTAGATCCACGACTCGCTGTAGCTGTCCCACTCGCCCTCGAAGGCAGGCACGGGATCGTCGGCCCAGATCGAGCGCATCGCAGCGATGCGCTCGCGCATGGCGCCGTAGCGGCGGCTGAAGGGCATGTCGGGGCGATGGTCGGCGAGTTCCTCCTTGTTCCAGCCGACGCCGACGCCCAGCACCACACGGCCGCCGGCCAGCACGTCGGCGCTGGCGACGGTGCGGGCGAGGTCGATGAGGTCGTGCTGAAGGATGAGGCAGATGCCGGTGCCGAGCGTGATCTGGCTGGTCCGTGCCGCGGCGACGCCGATGGAGACGAACGGGTCCATCATGTGGAAGTAGGTGCCGGGGAGCTGGCCGCCGTTCGGATAGGAGCTCTCGCGGGACGTCGGGATGTGGGTGTGCTCGGGGTACCACACGGATGCGAAGCCGCGTTCTTCGAGTTCTTGCGCCAGGTCGCCTGGGTCGATGCCGCCGTGGTGATTGCCTGTCAGGTATCCGAACTTCATGCCGCGCAGCCTAGAGAATGCTGTACGGGCAGATCCTCGGTCGTTCGGCTGTTCGTTGTCGCCCGCAGGTCGGGTCCTGTCACCGAACACCCCGCAGTCCTCGCAAGCTGCGGGCAGCGGGGTCCCCGTTCGGAGCCACCCAACCTGCTCATCATCGAGCGTGCCGCTCCGGGTCCGCTAGCCGCGGCCGACGAGGGGCATGCCGTTGGCCATCACGGTCATGGTGAGCACGTTGGTGTCGGCGGGCAGTTCCGCCATGTACAGCACGGCACGGGCTACGTCGTCGACGTCCATCAGCGGCTCGGCACGGATGCTGCCGTCGGGTTGGGGAACGCCCGTCGCCATCGGGGCCGTCAGGGGCGACTCGGCGTTGCCGATGTCGATCTGGCCGACGGTGATGCCATGATCCCGTCCTTCCAGCGACAGGGCCTTGGTCAGCCCGGTAATCGCATGCTTCGTTGCTGTATACGGGGACGAGTGCGGCCGGGGCGTCTGTGCCGACACTGATCCGTTGTTGATGATCCGCCCGCCGGAGGGCCGTTGGCGTTTCATCTGCGCGAACGCTGCGCGGGCACACAGCCACGAGCCGGTCAGGTTCACCCCCACCGTGGCCATCCAGTCGGCGATCGGCAGCTCATCGACCGGGACGGGGCGAGTGCCCATGCCGGCATTGTTGAACAGCAGGTCCACGCGGCCGAACTGTTCGACGGCAGCAGCGAACAGGGCGTCCACGTCGGTCGGATCAGACACATCTGCGGTGACGGCCAGCGAGTCAGCGGCGCACTGATCCACCACCTCGTCGAGCAGCTCCCGGCGACGGCCGCACACGACCGTCTTCCAGCCGGCGTCCGAGAGTGCGAGCGCACACGCCCGGCCGATGCCCGTGCCACCACCGGTGATGATCGCTACGCGGTCGAACGGGTGCGATGCTGCCGTGTGTGCTCCGGTGGCTCCTTGCTGCTCGGTCACCTGCTGCCTCCCTGATCTCCCGGACGAACGGAGCCGCCGGAGTGCCGCTGCCGCTTCTGGATGTTCGCCCACTCATCGCGCAGGCCGACGGTGCGGTGAAACAGTGGCGCCTCGGAGCTGCCCGAGTCTGCGCTGCTGGCAACGGCGCTGTCGGCACAGAAATAGCCGAGGCGTTCGAACTGGACTACGTGGCCGGGCGTGATGTCGCCGATCGCGGGTTCGGCGACCCCGGCACAGAGTTCGCGTGAGTTGGGGTGCAGGTCGTCGAGCGGATCACCAGTGCGTTCGCCCGGAAGCTCGGTGTGGAAGAGCCGTTCGTACAGTGCCGCTTCGATGGGCACGGCGTGGTCGGCACTGACCCAGTGGATCGTCGCCTTGACCTTGCGACCGTCTGGAGCCTGACCACCAGAAGTCTCGGGGTCATACGTGCAGTGCACCTCGGTGACGTTTCCATCGGCGTCGGTCACCGCGTCGGTGCATCGAACGAAGTAGCCGGCGCGCAGTCGTACCTCGCGTCCAGGCGTCAGCCGGAAGTACTTGGGCGGCGCTTCCAACCGGAAGTCGTCCTGCTCGATCCACAATGTCCCGCTGAACGGGACCTGCCGTGTGCCCGCCGACGGGTCCTCAGGGTTGTTGACAGCTTCCCGGTACTCGACGAGCGGCTCGCCGTCATCGTCGGTCGGCCAGTTGGTGATCACCAGCTTCAGCGGTCGCAGCACGGCCATCCGTCGAGGCGCGGCGGCGTTCAGCTCGGTGCGCACGAATGATTCGAGCAACTCGGGTGCGTGCCGGCTGTTGGTACGCGCCACGCCGATGAAGCCGCAGAAGTCCCGGATGGCCGAAGGGGGATAGCCGCGCCTGCGCAGGGCCCGCAGCGTCGGCAGCCGGGGATCGTCCCAGCCGTCCACGTGACTGTCTTCCACGAGACGGCGAAGGACTCGTTTGGAGGTGACCGTGTGGGTCAGCTCCAAGCGGGCGAATTCGGTCTGATGCGGGCGGTCGCCTGCATGACCCAACTCGGCGAGGGGCAGGTGCTCCAAGTACCAGTCGTACAGCGTCCGGTTGTCCCGGAATTCCAGCGTGCACAGTGAATGTGTGACGCCTTCGATGGCATCGCTCTGACCGTGAGCCCAGTCATAGGTGGGATAGATGCACCAGCGATCGCCGCTGCGGTAGTGGTGCTTGTGACGGATGCGGTACATCACCGGGTCACGCATCTGCATGTTCTCGTGCTGCATGTCGATACGTGCCCGCAGCACCCTGCTGCCTTCAGGATGCTGACCGGCGGCCATCTCCCGGAACAGCCGCAGGTTCTCCTCAGATGCCCGATCGCGGCAAGGGCTCTCGACACCTGGCTGCCCGAAGCCTCCCCGCCCGGCCGAGATGGCGTCTGCGTCCTGGTCGTCGACGTAGGCCAGCCCCCGTTCGATGAGGTGTTCGGCCCATGCGTAGAGCTGATCGAAGTAATCAGAGGCGAATCGGATCTCATCAGGTTCGAAGCCCAGCCACCTCACGTCGTCGACGATGGCCTCGACGTACTCGGGACTCTCCGTTGCGGGGTTCGTGTCGTCAAAACGCAGAAAGCAGCGGCCGCCGAACTCGGAGGCCACT